>CAQUWW010000150.1 GCA_948896875.1 uncultured Acetatifactor sp.
AATTTTCAGAAATGTTCATTGATGGTTTCCGCTTAGGCGCAAGAATCATGATTGACATTTTTCAAGGAGATTTAGGCATCAGAGAAAATGAGCCTTCCGCTTAAGAGCAAAGCCCCACCAGCCTGAATTCTGATTGACAGTTTTCGTGCCTGTCGTAATATAATAATAAAGACGGGCAACTTGAGTGTCCGTCAAAGCGTTGACATAAGGTGTTGTGCCAGAGGACAGTGCCTTACGAGCTTTGAATGGGTTTGACGTTTACCGCATTCTGGCTAGGCTGCTCCGCAGTTGAAAGAAAACGTCAGAAAAAAAGCTCTGCGAAAGCAGGGCTTTTCCTATTTTAAAAGGGAAAGATAAAGAATACCATTTAGTGTTGGGAAGAAACGCTGGTCTCTCATACTTCCCCGGAAGTATGGTCGTCGCCCTCGTCCGCCTGTGCGTCATTGCCCAGCTGATTCCCAACGCTGGCTTCCTCGTCCTCAATCTCTTTCTGCACGGACTGAATCTTCGTATCCTCCGCGATGGCCCGCATAATCAGGTTCAGATCCTCCGGCGAGAACATCCCCGCGGCTTTGGACAGAAGTCCGATACTGTCCCGGTTCACCTTCAGGTGGCCTCCGCCGGAAAGCGGAATATTCAGCACCTTTTTCTCGTCTGTCACATCGCCCAGACAGATACTGTTGGTCCTTTCGTCACAGACAAAGCATACTCCATTATAAACAATTACGCCGTTCTTCGCCAGATGTCCGTATGGCACCTTCGGTCCTTTCCTGGCTGTACTGAAAGGATTGGGTTTTCCGGCAACGGCCGCCTGGTAAATCTTCTGCGCATCTGTTTTCTCAGCGGAACTTTTCTCTTCTTCGCTCTCTTCCTCCAGCCGGTTGTCTCCCACCGCCCATACACTACTGCCGAAAGTGATCCCTTCCGAGCGATCCGGTCCCGAAAAACGTCTGTTGATCTCGCTGGCTGTCTTCCTGTCCCCTGCCTCTCTTACTGCCGCCATATCCGTACCGATTCTCATCAACCTGCCTCCATTCCTGTCGCTTTATTGCCGGCTCAGTTTTTCGTAAACTACTTGACGCTGCCCCTGTCCGGCATTCTTCTACTCTCTGTGGTTTTCTCTACACAGCGCCGGTCCGACAAATCTTCCTGTCAGTTCTAAGACGACCCCCTCATACCCGGCTTTGCGATTTCACTTAGGAATTGTTAAAAATAATTTTTTAACAATTCCTTACGCTCCATGGATTTTTCTTTCACCACTATCCGCGGAAATTATACCTGCTGAAATAAGAATTCGCCAGGCCTCCTCTGGAATTATACTGACTGGAAACACTTTCCGCATTTGCCCTGGCATTATCGGCGACTCTGGATGCCACCGCGGTGATTCTTTTGACAAAGTCACCGGAAGTTCCCAGCACTTTCTTTACCTTTTCCGCATCTGCCTCCGCAAGCTTATTCTTATCCAGCGAAAGCGTTCCGTCCCCGCCCACAGTAATCCCGATTTCTTCCAGTTCTTCCCGGCCGCTTGTCACGACCTCCTTCATAGACTGATGGTAATAATTGTTTAATACCCCTGACACCTCTTTCAGATACTTCATGGTATCATTAAAATCTTTCACCATATCGGCGGCGGTGCCTGTGACATCTTTCCCTTCGAGATTCGCCTTTTCTCCCAGGAGACTGAGCCGCTCTGTCAGGGAGTCGGATGCCTTCTGGAGCTTTTCATAGCTGACCCTTGCAAGCCTTGCGCTCTGCACACTGCCTGCATTCAGTACATCCATCCTGGACAGACCTGTCCTTTTGTTTTGAACTGAGCTTAAAAGTGAGCTTCTCTTCGTCGGCAGCCCCGCTCTTCTCCTGCTGTTGCTCAGCATTCTTGTGGTAGTTCTTCTCATTCCTGTTCTGATTCTCATTTTCCCGCCGGACGGCTTCCGCTCCGTCCTCCCTCCGTTTCTTTCTCCTAATTTAGTCGCTGCGCGACGGCTCTAAAGTATAAAGTCACTTCGACACACATCTCAGGGGAGAAAATCTCATTCGACAGGGCACTCATAATATTTTCTCTCGTGTGTCTTTGTGACTTTATTCTCTCGGAATCCCTAAGCCTTATTTTTGCGGCTTCCAAGACACCTACGCGATAATCCTTTAGAGATTCCTCTGTCAGTCAGAACCTCCATTAGCTACCCAAATGCCCCAGGCGTTACCTCTTTGACAGAGGCAAATACATCCATTCACAGATGCTGATCCTATATGAGAGGAATTCCGCCCTGTTTCAAATACTTTGTGTAAGCTCTGACAAATGTGGGATATTTATCCCTGGCCAGATAAATTTTCTCCCCATTCTGCAGCTGAATCGTGCCCGTTCCATATCCGGATACATGTGCCATATTCACCAGATATCCCCTGTAGCATCTGAAGAAATCATCTCCCAGCTTCTCTTCCATATGTCTCATGGTGGCATAGATGGTGATATTTTCCCGCAAGGTATGAATTTCCACCTTACGTTTCGCGCTTTCCACATATAGAATGTCCTTTTTCTGCACAGTATAATTTCTGGTCTTGGTCCGGAAAAAGAGCAGCCCGCCTTTCAGCGCTTCCAGTCTCCGGACCTCTCTGCAGGCACTTTCAAATACGGCACAAAACTTCTCCTGTGCCACAGGCTTGAGCAGATAATGAAAAGCAGATACCTCAAACGCCTCCACGGCATATTCTTTCTGCGCAGTCACAAAAATCAAAATGGTATCCGCCCCATGAATGCGCAGAGCTCTGGCCGCCTCCATTCCCCGCATATCCTCCATGCTGATATCCAACAGCAGGATATCATAATGCTGCCCGGACTCCAGAAATTGCCTTACAGAATGAAATCGAAATATCTCACTGTCCGGTTCCTGCTTCTTCACCAGACCCTGCAGCCATACACTGCTCTCCTTATCATCATCACAAATCGCAACCCTCATGCCCCACCTCTTATGTCTGCCAAAACCATACAATGTCCGCTACGGTTCTGTCCCTTTTTATTTCGACAGGTCCTTTTTTCCATCTTTGGAAAATGTAACGAAAACCGCTTCTCAATGTCATGAACCGTAATTTTTCACACACTATGCTTCCCATAATGCTCTCAATCATGACCTGAGTGCTTTCTCCAAGCAAAAAAGGACCGCATCCTGCCTGTCTGCTGTCCTTAGCATTTCACCAATCCTTATGCATTTTATTTCGGCTGTTTTCGGGAAAAGTTTAGCACCGCAATGATGCAGATTAGCACCTTCTATAGTGCACAATTTCACCTTGAAAGTTCCTGCGGAAAATCTTATACTTACATAAAAATGAAACCGTGACTGTTCCCAAAATGCCCGGATTGATTTCCAGCCATATATTTCATGAACGAAAATCAATCTGAGGGCAGGGAAATTGAAAGGAGGGGTCCATCATGGATAATCTGAGTTACCGCAGAGAAATCAACGAAGCAATACAGGCCGGACAGGAAGCGTTAAGATATCTGAACGACGCCAAAAGCTGCCTGAACAGCGCAGGCAACTGGGGCATCGTGGATATGCTGGGCGGCGGAATGCTCACCACCTATATGAAACGCTCTAAAATGAAAGATGCCGACACGCTGGTACAGCAGGCCAGAACTTCCCTGAAACGCTTCCAGCGAGAATTGATGGATGTGGACACAATTCCTGAATTCCACCTGGAAACAGGAGATTTTCTTACCTTTGCAGATTACTTCTTCGACGGCATTGTAGCCGACTGGCTGGTACAATCCAAAATAAATGACGCCAAAAGCCAGGTGGAAAATGCAATCCAAAAAGTAACTTATCTGCTGAATCAGCTGCGGCGCCTGTAAAAGGCGCCTGGCTCATCGTTTGAATAAGGTATTCAGAAGTCCCCGTTTCAGCACCTGGGCTCCTGTGTTGATCAAAGTCCGCTCAATCTGCGTTTTGCGGCGCTCCGCCGCTCTCTCCTTTTTCTTCTGCTCCGCTTCCCATTCCTTCTGCCTGCGTTTCAGAGCTGCCTCTTCCTCTTTTTCTTTTCTCTTCCGAGCTGCCTCTTCCTCTTTGGCCTTCTGCTTCTCGAACTCGGCTTTCTCCTTCTCCAGCTGTGCGCGCTCCGCCTCCAGACGTTCCCGCTCTTTCGCAGCTTCGGCCTGGTCCTGCAGAACCTCATAAGCGGATTCATTGTCCACATATTTGTCATATTTCCCCATGCCGTCAGATGCCATGGAAGCTGTCCGCACGGATTCTTCCACAGGTCCCATCAGGCTTTGGGGACAGATAATATCGGTCCGTTCCACCATTCCCGGCACACCATTCTCGTCCAGGAAGGATACCAGGGCCTGTCCAACCCCCAGCTCCATAATCACATCCGCAGCCTGAAACGCCGGATTCTCCCGGAAAGACTGAGCCGCCGCCCGGACCGCCTTTTGTTCCGCAGGGGTGTAGGCCCGCAGCGCATGCTGTACCCGATTGCTCAGCTGCGCCAGCACACTGTCCGGAATGTCGCCGGGACTTTGGGTGACAAAATACACACCGACTCCTTTGGAGCGGATCAACTTCACCATCTGCTCCACCTTCTGCACCAGCGCTTTCGGCGCATCCGAAAACAGCATATGTGCCTCGTCAAAGAAGAACACCAGCTTCGGTTTTTCCAGGTCTCCCGCTTCGGGAAGACGTTCAAACAGTTCCGCCATCAACCACAGCATAAAGCTGGCATACAGCGCAGGGCTTTGCACCAGCCTTACACTGTGCAGGATATTCACAATCCCCTTTCCCTCTGCATCCGTACGCATCCAGTCAGCAATGTCCAACGCAGGCTCTCCAAAAAACAGATCCCCTCCCTGGTTCTCCAACGGCAGCAGCGCCCGAAGAATTCCGCCCACAGACTGAGACGAAATAGTTCCATAGGATGCCGCAAACTCCGCCCTGTGCTCCGAAACAAATCCCAGTACGGCTCTCAGATCCTTCAGATCAAGTATCATCAATCCCTTATCATCTGAAATTCTGAATACAATATTCAACACACCTTCCTGGGCGGGCGTCAATCCCAATATCCGGGAGAGCAGCTCCGGCCCCATGTCTGAAACCGTAACCCGCAGCGGATGACCTTTTTCCTGGTAGATATCCCAGAAACATACCGGATACGCCTGATAGCGGAATTCCTCCCGGATACCAAACTTGTCGATTCGCTTCTCCATGGAATCTGAAGCTGCGCCAGGCATGGCAAGTCCCGACACATCCCCCTTCACATCGCAGAGAAACACCGGTACCCCGGCATCCGAAAAGGCTTCTGCCATTGCTTTCATGGTGATTGTCTTCCCGGTTCCGCTGGCCCCGGCAATCAGTCCGTGGCGATTGCTCATTTTTAACTGCATGCCAATCCGCCTGCCCTCGGCAAGCCCCATATACAGACTCCCATCTCTATCCATATGCTATACCTCTTCATACTTCCGCGTGATAAAATGCTTCACTCGCTGGTTATTCTCCGGCTGTGTATCTTCCAATGTGGCGTGAATAAAAGGCTTTCTTTCCTTCATAAATTTCAAAATGGGGCCATAATCCATCTGGCCCAGTCCACAGCCCATGGAGAGCATCTTCCCGTCCCGCACTGAGAAATCCTTCAGATGCATCACGGCCACATCGGCTCCCAGCAGTTCAATGGCCTCTGCTATCACAGATTTCTGTTCCGTATAATTTTCGATATCCAGCAGATTCACCGGGTCAAAAATAATCTGCAGATTGGGAGAATTGATTTCATCCAGTACCTTTCTGGCACGCTTCGGATTGCTTACTATATGCCGATAAACCGGCTCAATCGCCACAACGACTCCCATCTTCTCCGCATATTCCACAATGGGTCTCAGATTCTCCGTGAAAAGCTGCAGTGCCTTCTCCGTATGACACTCCGGGGTATAGCTGTAAGTCTCATTGGGCGCACCGGTCTCCGTCCCCACCACACCACAGCCCAGCCAGGAGGCAAAACGAATATGCGCCATATAGCGATGCACCGTTTCCGCAAGTTGCTCCTTATTCGGGTTGGCCAGATTCAGATAACAGCCCAGCACGGCGATATCCACCTGATTTCTGGCAAAGACGTTTCTGATGTACATGGCAAGCCCCGGCGTCAGCGCCTCATCGGTGGTGGGGAATTCATCGATGACTTTCGACAAAGCCAGGTGTCCACAGCAAAACCCCAGCTGATGCACCTGTGCGATCCGCTCCTCGAAAGGAAGCTTTGTGGTATCGTGTAGCCTGATTCCTAATTGCATGGTTTGATTCCTCCGTTTCCTGCTTCTTCCATTTCCTTTGTCCCTATCATAGCACAAAAGTCCCGGTCTTAGCAAGATTGGCATCTTCCAATTCCAATGATCGAATCACCGTATCCGTTTCCTCCAGATACATTTCTCCCGAAAATCTGTCCCATCCAAAATAGTGGTTATCCTGTCCCAGCGGCAGAATTCTTCCCTCATAATATGCTTTCTGAACCGCTTCCCCATAAAGATCCTCATTGCCGCTGTGGCTGTAACGCCCACAATAGATTTCTCCCGTCTCATCGTAAACCGTCACTATCGTATTCAGGCTCTCCCAAGCCTCAAAAGCGGCCAGCACAAGGCGCTTTCCGTCAAAAATGCATCCATACGCCCCCGGAAAAGGCTTTTCCGTAATATATTCCTCTTCCTGTCCCAGAATGTCCGGGAAGATACCGCCGCACCAAAGTCGGTATTGTTCCTCCTGTTTCGTGACAAAAGCAAAGCCATTGTCACTCCAGGTAATCATCAGACCGCCGTCCTCCTCTGTTATCTGCCGTATCTCCGGGAACAGGCTTTTCCCGTTTCCGGCATGAAAGACACTGGCGCCGCTCTCTCCCTTCGGCAGTTCTCCGGGCCGGATTTCCAATTTCTGTATTGGTTTAGGGGATTCTCCTTCCAGGGTGTAGACATGAAGCCAATACCCATCTTCTCCCCTGGAGACCAGATACAGACAGCCATTCTCCTCCCCCAGCAGCATTTCCTCCGGCAGTTCCCCCGCAGGCAGATCACACACTTTCCGTACCTGGGTGACATCCACCCCTATCCAGCCCTCCTCCTGCCGAAAAGGCAGATAGAAAATTCCGCTGTTCTGTCCCCTGTCTGCTATCTCTCCTGTGGCAATCTCTTCACAGTTATATGCATAGTAACAGCCTGTCTCTCCGAAAGCCGATGCCCCGGTCAGCGTAATTTCTCCTCCGATCAGTTGGCTGTTAACGCCGATCAGGTTCCCCTCCCGG
>CAQUWW010000151.1 GCA_948896875.1 uncultured Acetatifactor sp.
TATGGAACACGTTGAGAACATAAGAAAGCTGGACGATGAAGGAAAGCTGGAAATTTGCGGTGTCTTTAAAGGTTATCCGGGAATGGCAGGCATGTATATCCTAAAAACAGAGAGTCGTGAAGAAGCAGAAGAAATTTGCAAATCAGAACCGCTGGTTATGGGAGGATATGCAACCTACAAGTTAGTCGGTTTACAGATTGCAAACCGGGAAAATAATTATTTGCTGTAATTGCGGGAAGAGAACAATGCGCTTCATAGTGTATTGTTCTTTTTATTAGATTTATATATCTCATACTTTAGAATTTTACAAATAGCCCACATAAACTTATATATTTGCTAATACATTTTCTGCTATATAATTCTCTTATATAATTTCCTTAGTTTTCTCTTCTCTTATCTTGTGGGCCTTGGTTGATGACGAAATTATTATAGCCTTGATCAATGACACATTCTGTCCTCCGCATTATTTCAATCATATAAAATTGGACTTTGTTTAACTACAAAATACTGTCTTATACTACTCTATCTTTACTGTAAATCCCTCAAAGATCCCCACTGGTACCGTTTCATTAAAATCATATTTTTCTACCATATCTTTTTCAAACCCATAAACCATTATCATCTGTTTATCCGGATCAACAATCCATTATTCCCGAACCCCCGCTGTACGATACTTAAACAATTTTGTTATATAATCTCTCGATCTGCTGTCTGATGAAACGATCTCTATCACCCAGTCAGGCGCACCATGGCATCCTTTATCATCCAGCTTGGACAAGTCACCGATCACAGAAAGATCCGGCTCCACATAATTTATATCATCGTCATTCAAAAATACAGCAAACGGAGCCGCATAAACTTCGCATAACCCATTCCTGCTGTCGATATAATTTGCTATCGCCTGATGCAGCTTCCAGCTGATCTTTTGATGTAATCTGCCCGGCGGCGCCATATTATAAATCTGCCCATCAATCAGTTCAGCTCTTTCGCCATCCGGCAGAGCATAAATATCGCTGATCGTATATACTGTCTGTTTTTTCAATACATCCATCTATCACGCCTCCATTCCTGCTGCTTGGGGCATCCCTTCCGGTGGCTTACTGGCTGTACCCAGTAAGCCACCGGATCACCTCATCAGCCTCCTGCCTTATCCGACCCTTTTTCTCTGCCTCTTCAAATCCTTTCCAATCTTACGGATGGTTCCCCGTCTCATAACACCATCTGGCAATATCGGAGATCAATTCCACCGGAACCGTCACGCTGTAAGGAAGCTGTATGGTTCCCTTGCTGGTCTTATAATCTTTCAGGCGTTCGGAAAACTCCCGGACAGCCTCTGGCCCCGGATACAGGCCCACATGGTTCTTAAATCCGGCGAACTGGATAATGTTATGCTTCTTCCAATAAGTCGGCATGCTCCATGAGATCCGTTCCTCCGCTTCCGGCAGCGCCGCACACAGTGCATCCCTCACTTCTTCCAGGTACTGCCGTACTTCTTCCGGCTGTGCCTCGATATATTCCTCAATCGTCTCCGGCGCTTTCCCGCAGTAATGGCTCTGTTCCTGCCGCTTAAAAGTACGCCCGCATTTCGGACATGTCCACATATCCCGCACCTCCCCTTATTCCCGTTCACGAACTGTCACCGGGACTCTTTCCCCGGCTGTTTCCCTATCCGGAAACGGGTCTCTTTCCACCGCCCATCATTTCCGCAAGCTGGCCTGCTGCCGCAGAATCGCCGTTTGCGCATGCCACTGCTGCCTGCATCATTGCAAGCGGTGTCATTCCTCCGCCCTGCTGTACCAGCCTGATCAACGGTGTGCCAAACACAATATTTATCGTAAAGATAAACTCCGGACTGCTCTCATCACCACCGCAGTTCTGCAGAATTCCGCCCTTTATGCCTTCCATAATCTGCTGTACAACCGGATTTTCCTTCATATCATTCAAAGTATTCAACAGGGTGTACTCTCCCGGCTTTTCCAGTTCAAAGGGCTTAATCGCCTGTCCATAAAGCTTCTCAAAATCGGAAACGGCCGGCTTTCCTGACGGGCGGATATACCACCGGGGTATCTCTCCATATCCCAATGCATCCACTGTTCCCTGCACTCTGCTATCCTGCATTAACCTGATATCCGCACTGGATGTTCCCGCCTGAATCTGATAGGAACCTGTCAGCACCTCCCACTTCCGGGTATTCACATCATAATGTGCAAACGATCTCCAGTCCAATGCAACCGTCACTTCTTTTTCCTCTCCGGCCTCCAGGTATACTTTGCAAAAGCCTTTCAGCTCTTTCTTTGCCTTGAAAACTTCCGGTGTCTGGTCCGACACATATACCTGCACAACCTCTGCGCCCGCCCTGCTGCCTGTATTTTTCACCTTGCAGGAAACAGTGAGCTTTGTTTAACACGCTGTCCGCATCCACTGCGCTTCCATCCAATTCTACCATAAAATCCGAAAGCGTAAAACTGGTATAACTTAATCCATGTCCAAACGGAAACTGTACAGGTATCCCTGCCTTTTCATAATAACGGTATCCGATATATATGCTTTCTGCATATTCCACCTGTCTTGGATTTACCCCGAAAGTTTCTGAAGATGAGCAGTCTGCGTAAGATACCGGATAGGTCTCCGCCAGCTTTCCGCCGGGATTGGCGACGCCATATAACAGATCAGCTCCTGCCTCGCCGACCGCCTGGCCTCCAAGGTACAGATTCAGGACGGCTTTCGCATCGTTCAGCCACGGCATTTCCACCGGGCTTCCTCCCATCAGCACAACAACGACATTTTGATTCACCTTTGCAATCTCACTGATCAATTCGCAATGGCTCTCCGGCATTGCCATATGCTTTCTGTCGTAGCCCTCCGATTCATAAGAATCCGGGAGCCCCACAACAAGAACCGCCGCATCTGCCTCCTTCGCTGCATCGACTGCCCTCTGCAGTTCCTTTGCATTCTTTTCCCCGTCCAACTCATATGCCGGGTAATATGCCAAATTTCCCCCTGCCGCTTCTAAAGCTGCCCGCAGGCTGGAAAGCCTGGTCGGGTTGATGTGGGATGACCCGGCTCCCTGATAGCGGACTGTCGCGGCCATCGCACCGCATAATGCAATTCGTGCCGTCTTCTTTAATGGCAGGATTGCTTCCTCATTCTTTAATAAAACAGCACTCTCCTCCGCAATTTCCTTCGCCAATCTATGGTGTGCGTCCATATCAAACGGATATTGATCAGCATGTCCTTTGCGGGTTTCCTGCGCTTTCAGCGCCAGCCGGATGATCCGCTCCACGCAAGCGTCAATGTCAGCCTCCGAAAGTCTCCCCTCATCCACCGCCTGTTTCACAGCCGCGTCAAACATTCCATTGCTGCTTGGCATCTCCAGGTCACAGCCTGCCTGAAATGCCTTCACCCGGTCATTCATCGCACCCCAGTCCGTGACAACCATCCCCTGAAATCCCCACTCATCACGCAGGATATCTGTTAAGAGTCTCCTGTTATCACTGGAAAAAGTCCCGTTTATTTTGTTATAGGAACACATCACGGTATCCGGCCTGCTCTCCTTCACTGCCGTCTCGAAAGCAGACAGATAGATTTCACGCAATGCCCGCTCATCTACCATACTGTTCCCCATCATGCGGTTCTGTTCCTGATTATTTGCCGCATAGTGTTTTAAACTTGTTCCGACACCCTTACCTTGCACGCCCTGTATCCAGCTTGCTCCCATCACTCCGGCCAGATAGGGGTCTTCGCTGAAATATTCGAAATTACGTCCACACAATGGATTGCGTTTCATGCACACACCCGGTCCCAGAACCACGTCCACGCCGTAATGCAGCGCTTCTTCACCGATCGCCTCTCCCATTCTGCGCAGCAGCCCGGGATTCCATGATGCCGCACTGGCTGACGCTGTCGGGAAACAGGTCGATTTTTCACTCTGGTTGATTCCCAGATGATCTGACTCCCCTTTCTGTGTCCGCAGGCCATGCGGCCCGTCGGACATGAAAAAGGATGGGATTCCATACTGCTCCATGCCTTCTGATTCCCAGAAATTCGCACCGGAGCAGAGTTTGATCTTATCTTCCAATGTCATTTTTGCAATGACTTCTCTGATTTCATTCATCGCTTCCTCCTTCTGCTGATAGGAAAATTTTCTTTCATTTCAGTTAAAATCCGTTGGTTTCATATGGATTGTCTGCCTTACTTTGACAGCTTTCGTTTTTCCAGTTCCTCTTTAATTCCCGGCAGTTTTGCTTCCAGATCAAACTTCATCGCACAGATGAACATGCCAAGGAACAGAACCAGCGGTATGTAGATATTAAATGCGTAGATTGCCTGTCTTGCCGCTGCTGTCGCCACTGTCATGGACGCGTCATAGTGTGCGAGCGCAAGACACCAGCCAACCACTGACGCGCCAAGTCCGTTTCCGACTTTGCTGCCAAACCCTGTCGCACTCTGAGAGCAGGCTACCATCCTGTTCCCATACTTATATGCATTGTAGTCAATCGCCATGGCCGTAGTCACCCCAAGCAGGCACATCATCGGAATATTGGCAAAGGAACTTATGCATCCCAGGATCGTATTGTACCAAAAATGGGTAGGGTTCAGCAGCCGCAGGATGTTGGCCGCCATTCCCAACAGGAAACTCACACGCAGCGTCTTCACAACACCCAGTTTCTTGTTCATCGGGCCAACCATGGCAAATCCCAGGATCGTCGGTATCATTCCCACTGCACCGAGAATCGCCACCAGATTATCGTCCCCGTATATCCATTTACAGTAATAGGTACCGGAAGAATTCGCCAAACCGTATGTCACTTGAGACAGCAGACCCATAACAAGCGCCAGAACCCAGTATTTATTTCCAAAGAGCTTTCCGACTGCTTCTGCCAGAGGAATCGCCTCATCCTGTTCGCTTTCCTCCACTACCTCCGCATCGCCGTCGATCGTTGCCGTTTCCTTACTCTTTTTATAGCAAAGCAGCAGACAGAGCGCAACGATCAACGCAACCACTGCAGCAAATTTCACCCATGCGCTCTGTGTTCCGCCAAGCGCATTCGTAACCGGAATCACCGCCAGCACGATGGCCATTCCCGGGACATAGCCTGCCAGGGCACGGTACACGCCCATCTTGCCGCGCTCCTCGGAGCTGTTCGTCCGCACAACCTGCAAGGATGCATACGGAATTGCTATGGCAGTATAGATTACTGACGTCATCAGCAGATTTGTGACCAGCATATATGCAATCTGCAGTCCCGCACTGCCCTTTGGGACAGTAAACAGCAGCAACATCATAATTGCAGCCGGTATCGACATCTTCAATATCCATGGCCTGTATCTCTCCTTGCCCGGCTTTGTGTGGTCGATAATATTTCCCATAATGATATCCGTAAACGCATCGATGACTTTCGTGATCATAAATACCGTTGCCACCATTCCTGCCGCCAGCCCTGCCTTATCCGTATAAAAATATGTAAGCTGCCCCACCATGCCGCTTATTGCATTCAATGCAAACTGCCCCATGGAGTCCGCGAAATAATCGCCTCCACGCATTACCTTCTGAATTCCAAACTGATCTTTTCCCAATGGTTTTTTTGCCATATTTTCCTCCTCGCATTCTACTGCTTATTTAATGTTTCCAGCACTGTCTGAAATACCCCGATGCCCTCCGGCGGCATCACTGCCGTCAGCTCGCTTATGGTCATCCCGTAGGCAAACTCAATCATGGGACCGTCCAGCATCCCGGGCATGTATTGGTTAAACAGTTCCACTGCTGTCGGCTCCTGAACCAGTGCGCCGAGCGTGGTGTCCATGGTGAATCTGTCCAGTTCCAGTCTTGTATCCGTCTCATACTCATAATGCCATGCCCCGGAACCGAGTTTCAATACGCCGTCCTTCTCGGGCAGATATACCTCTGCTGTCGTATTGGCCGGAATGGTCACATCCACTGTGATTTTTCCGTCCCTGCAGCTCCAGGCGCTTCGTATTTCACCGTAAACCGAATCAAACGATGCGTCCACGCCCGTAATCCCCTTGATAAACCTCGGCTGTATCCGGATTTCTTTGTAACCCGGCTTCACCGGATTGATACCTGCCAGCTTCTCATACATCCAGTCGCCAATACAGCCATATGCATAATGGTTCAGGCTGTTCATGCCGGATTCGTCAAAGCTGCCGTCCGGCATAATGGAATTCCATCGCTCCCAGATGGTGGTCGCACCTTTTTTCACCGCATACAGCCACGACGGATAGTCCTCCTTCAGAAAAATCGTCCCCGCAAGTTCATGCATCCCATTCTCCGACAATACATGGCACAAATAAGGCGTTCCCACAAAGCCGGTCGACAGGTGGTTTTTGTGATTTGCGATGTTTGTCTCCAATGATTTTGCAATCCGTTTCCGGTATTGTTCCTGAACCAGATCAAAATGCAGCGCCAGTATACATCCCGTCTGCGTCTCGCTCACCATCCTGCCCGTACGCGTGACATACTCTTCCTCAAACTTTTCTGTGATTTTTTGGCAAAGCGCTGCATACTCTTTCGCATCCTCCTCATATCCAAGTTCTTCCGCCGCCCTGTGCACAATATCTGCTGAATACGCATAATAGGCATTTGCCACCAGATATTTGTCTGTCGCGCCTGTGCGGTCTGCGCTTTCCTCTTTGTCCAACGCCAGCCAGTCCCCATACTGGAACCCTGTCTGCCACAGGCCGTTTTCACTGCAGTGCGCCGTGATATAATCCACGTACCCCTTCATGCTTTCATACTGGTCTGCGAGTATCCTCCTGTCACCAAACACCTGATAAACCGTCCACGGAATCACCGTTGCGGCATCGCTCCATGCCGCTGCCGCCTCCTGATCTGCAAGAATATTGGGAACCACATGGGGCGGCCCAAACCGGGCGGTCTGCTCACTCTTCAGGTCATGCAGCCACTTTGCAAAAAAGGATGCCGTTTCCATATTGTAGGAAGCTGTCCTGCAGAATACCTGTGCATCCCCTGTCCATCCAAGCCGCTCGTCGCGCTGCGGGCAATCCGTCGGGATATCCAGGAAATTCCCCCGCTGTCCCCACTGGATATTGCTTTGTAACTGGTTAACCATTTCGTTGGAACAGGAAAACTTTCCGGTCTGTCTCATA
>CAQUWW010000152.1 GCA_948896875.1 uncultured Acetatifactor sp.
ATTGGAAAACTTTAAAACATTTCTTTCCCTAGTCCACCAGGTTTACGTCAAAAGTCTCGGCCAGCTCCTCCTGAAGGCGTATCATCTTATCGTTTATCTCTATCGCCTTTTCTTCCGTGAGATCCGCTCTGGGCGTTTTCTGAATCTCCTCCAGAACATCTGCCGCTTCATTCATAAACCCTTCCAGGGTTTCATCTCTTTCGATCTCTCCGTTACTGGTTGCCGTGTTGTATGCGGATGCTATCTCATTGTAGAACTCCGTCAGAGCTTTCCAGTTCTGCTGCACGGTCTCATAGGTTTTATCCGATACGCCGTTGCCTCCGCAAGCCGTCAGCAAGGTCATCGTCATAAGCACAGCCGTCATCATTGCAATCCATTTCTTTTTCATTTTTACTCTCCTTATCCTCTCTTTTTTTCATCGAGCAGCGCAATACTCTTCTCCGCTGCCCGCCGCGCGGCCCGCATGCCGCCGTGATGGCAGACTTCCCATTGCGGGCCTGTGCATAAACAATAGAATCCACGCTTCGCGAGGCTTCTATTGTCATGAACAATAGAATTCACGCTCTGCGAGGATTCTATTGTCATGAATAAATCCTGCGATTGCCATCGCTGTATGAAATATTACCGCAGTGATACATAAAGCGGGGGGTCACGCGTTGAATCGACCCAAAACTGCATTGAATCGACGCTGGCCGATACCTGTCCTGCCTGTCTGAGCCGGACCCTGGCTGAACTGCCGCGAATTGACAATCTGCTCTGCTCTCTCAGGCACAGCCCGCTCTCCGCTCCGGCAACCGGCTTCAATCTCCGTATACTGTCGTCGTAATCTCTCCGTCCGCGCAGTCGAAGGTGACCGCATCGGAATAGGCATAGTTGCCCATGGCGTCCCACATTTCGAAGACCATGGAATAGCTGCCGTCCATCAGAGGCGCCTCCCCGAAGGAGGTATCCGCGGTCACAGTCAGCTCCTCTGCGGCATACATTTCAAAATCGTCCTCTCCACTGTAAGAGGCAATCTTCCAGATAGTGGTGATGACATTCCCTTCCTCCAGCAGGCGCAGTTCCTTACTGGCCATACCGGATTCGTCCAGTCCCTGGGACGCCCCCAGAATGCTCCACTTTTCCCCGGAGAAGTCATAAGCCACCTGCAGATTGTATGTCTCGCCGTCCAATAGCACAGGCACGGCATAGAGATTGTAATCATCGCCCTCAAAGGAGAGCTCCATGTAGACCAGGTGACCGTCGATGGCGCCCCAGACACCCCGAAAATTGTCATAGAACACACCGTTTTCCCAGTCCGCCGTCATATCGTTGTCGGTGCCCAGCAGCATCATCCTGTCGTTGGCTTCATCTATGTAAAACAGAGAAAAACCGATCCCCGCCAGAACGGCATCCGCCTCCGGTCCCAGGGTCAGGACGGCGGTTCCTTCCTCATTTACATCCAAAGGCGCGCCGTCCCAGTTCATATCAGCCAGTGTGGAAATCTCCGGTAAATCCTGGACATCCAGCTCCGCCAGATAGGCTTCCCCGCCCTCGGCCAGCTGACCGGTGAGGCCATAGGCATACAAATTCTTGAAAGCCAGACCCTCGCCCATGCTGAGATAACCGTTAAAATTATCCACATCCCCGCTGTAGGGGTAATAGCAGCTCAGACCGGTGGCCTCTGTGCGGTAGATCCCGTTTACCTGGAACAATACGCACTCTGCCAACGCGTCGGACACACTCTGGGCGGAAGGCAGCATCCATGCGGTCTGACGGGCAAGATGCCCCATGTCCACCATATTGGTAAAGCCCTGCTCTCTGGTGTTGCCGCCATAGTTTTCACTCTGTGCAGCCGCACGGCCCAGCTCGGCAAAGAAGCCGGGATCCTGGGAAGCAGCCACAAGAGCCTCCTGCCCGAAGGACTCGTATGCCTCCAGCAGAGGTGTCAGTCTGGTCAGGTCGGTGAGGGACAGGGTGGTCTGATCCTGTGTGCCCACGGCTTCACAGCCCCCATAGTAGGAATTACAGATGGCAATCCCCAGTTCATCCCCGTTCATGGCCGGATTCTGTGCAAGGGCCTCCAGCCAGCCGGTGTAGTACCAGCCGTTTCCCGGCTCCGTCTCCTCGGAGGCCACCAGATATCTGGAGAAATTCTGGAAGACAGCCGCCACATCCACCGTGGCCATCAGGCAGGTGTCGAAGCCAACCAGCTCCAGAGCAGGACTTTCCTTATCCGCAGGCCATACGGCATCAAAGGCCTGATACATTTCCCCCAGATCCAGGGAATCCAGCTCATAGTTCTCATCGAATGCCGCGCCGTCCACGGATCCGCCTCCGTGGTTCCAGAACATAACCGCTGTTTTTTCAGCGGGATAATGGGAGCTGGCGAATGCCAGAAAATCATACAGTGTCTGGGCATCTCCCATGCTGGCCACCTCGGCTTCCTCCAGCAGCTGCATTCCGTCGCTGTTATACAGCCATCTCTGCAGCTTTGCAGGATCCACATACTCATTTTGCCAGACGGCGGCGCCGCCGGTCTGAATGACCACATTGACATTCTCGGGCAGCTCTACCTCCATCATCTCCATCAGATCTGTGGTGGCACAGCCGCCATTGCTTTCCAGGTCGCTGCCACAGAGATACCAGTATACTGCCCAGCTTCCCTCCACAGGTGCGGCAGGCTCAGATACCGCCTCCGTGTCGGAAAGCAAAGCGTCAGATTCCGGAATGTCTGATGCCGGAGATGATATTGTCTCCGATACACTGCCCGAAGCTTCCTCTTCGCCGCAGGCGGCGAAGGACAGGCACATGGTCAGTGCCAGAAGTAAGGATATTAATTTCTTTTTCATGTATATGCCTCCTTGTATTGTTGACTAAATTTTTCCTATATTTTCCGATATGGTCTACTGCTGTCCACAGCATCAGAGAATGTCTGCGTAAAGATTATCCAGATTAAAGTTAATCTTAATCTCCAGCTCCGGCCAATAAGGATCTGAAATGGTCAGCTTCAGTTTAAAGGAATCGTACACAGCAGAATTTTCTCCATTATACCCTTTCTCATCCTAGCGGAGGAACCAGGCGCCTGAACCTTCCCAAAAATGAAATGAATCAACAGTGTATCCGATAATCCAATATACTGAGGCGAAAGGACCGGAAAAAGGGGTGACAAAGAGAAAATCAAAGCAGCACCTGCAAAATAAACTTGCTGTCTTTGACAGAAAAATTGCACATTCCCCCGTATTTCTCCACAATAGCGCAGATACTCCGCACCCCAAGCCCGTGTCCCGGACTGTCCGCAATGGGAATTCCATTTTCAAAGACTACATTCTCGTCACAGGAATTTTTAATCTGCAGATAGAGTCTCTCTTTTCTCCTGTCTACATAGACTTCTATGGCTCTGGATAATCCCTTTTCTATCTGCTTCCTGCAGGCATGCAGCGCATTTTCCAGCGCGTTGGACAACAGTACGCACAAATCACTTTCGGACACAGGTATCTTCTGGGGAAGTCCCGCCCTGATTGTCATTGTGATCCCGTATTCTTTGGCTCTTGCGACGAAGGCGGAAAAGATCAGATTTGCCGCTTCGTTTTCACAAAAGACAGCAATGTGATTTGAATCGATTTCCGCACAGATTTCTTTCATATAGGCCTGTGCCTGCCCCAGCAGCCCATTTTCGATACAGGAAGAAAGGTACTGAATATGATGACGCAGATCATGACGGTAGATGCTGGTTTTCCGCCAGGATTCCCGCAGCGCTTCAATCTCACGGACAGCCTGCGTGACCTGTATATTCAAGCTGTTCTGCGTCTGTTCCAGCCGGCCGCGCACCCGTCCCTCCTCCGCCATGTGAAATACAAACACAAGATATGCCACGCTGCATACAAAGGGCATGAACTCCACTGCCACCAGGACACCCTCCTGTAGCAGATCTGTGTAGATTCGTGTCAGGTAATCAAAACCATAATACAGCGCCGGCACCAGCCCAAACTGACACTGTATGGGTATTGTACAACGTGAAATGGAACGGACCGAGGGGGAGATGACCCGCAGCAAAAGCAGCAGCAACGGCAGTGTGACAGCCAGTTCAACCCCATTCTGCATCACCGTTCCCCCTGAAAATATTGTGACAATCAACAGCGCCAGCCACCGGCGGATCTGGCAGCACAGATAGGCCGTCAATACGGATATCATCGGCCAGAGAAATTTCTTTTCAAGCACACAGAGCGCAACAGCCAACGGTACATGTGTGATAACCGGATAAATAAGCTCGATCATGTCCGGGCTGACCCAGAAATAGATAATTCCCTGAAAAATCAGAATGACAGCCATACACGCCGCTATCACCAACCTCTTTTGCCGTATCCGGAAACTATTACAGAAGGATACGGACAAAATCATGCCAAACACACCCACAGCCCCCAAATTGATCAATCGTATGTAATTCATAATAGAAACGCCTGCTTTCTGTAAAACGCATATTCCAGATAAAGATTTTTAATCTCTGAGCATTTCCCATGGGGAATCGGAATCTTTTCCAGATTATCCAGTATGATTGCCTTGTAGGAAATGTTCCTGATATACTCCATATTGATCAGGAAAGAACGGTGTGGCCGCAGAAATCCGCCATACTTTGCCAGTCCGTTGCTCAGTTCATCCAGACTTCCGATACTTTCGTGCTTTATTCCGTCGTCCATATGAAATACCAGCGTACGTCCGATTACTTCGCAGTATACCAGTTTTCTCAAAAGAATCCGTGTAATGCCGTTTTTACAGCGCAGAACCAGACTGTCCTGTCTCTCCCTCTCACACTCGGAGAGGGCGGAATCCATCAGCCTGCGGAAAGCTTCCTCCCCTATCGGCTTCACATAATAGAAAAACGCGTTGACCGTATAGGATTCCACTGCAAATTCGGAAGAGGATGTGAGGAAAATGATTTTTATGGTATGGTCATATTGCCGGATTTCCCTTGCCGCATTCATTCCGTTCTGACCAGGCATGATCACATCCAGAAACAGAATATCGAAATGCTCTCCCTTTTCAATTTCCGCCAGCAGTTCCAGAGGACTGTAAAAGACCGTACATGCAATTTCCCGATTCTGCTCTCTGCAATATTGATCAAATAAGGTTTTCATTTCATGAATCGTCGTGAGATCGTCATCACAGAATGCCGCTTTTATCTTGCCACAGCCATTGTCTCTCCACATTCTCTCCGCATCCTTTCCCGCCCGGTCCGCCGTCGCCGTCTTTCACACAAAAAGAGACAACAGCAAACCGCATACTTCACTGTTGGTATATGGCGATAGTTCTTGACATAGCATCCGGCTCTCATTACAATAAAAATGTCCTGCTGTCCGGGTGATTGTTTTTGATATTTTTACTATAATGGAAAGAAGGTCTGGGAAAACGTCACCGGCGCAGACGGTATCTGAAACTGCGCGAATGGTAATCTCCTCCGGGAAGAATACCTGAAAATTTTTGAATGGAGTACATATTATATATGAAAATACGACGATTGCTTGCCGCGGCATCAGCTGCCATGTTCCTACTGTCAAATGGTCCGGCCGTCAGGGCTGAAGACACATTGTCCGGAGATTCGGAAACGCCCGACAATGTCCCGGCACAGGAGATATCCTCCGTGGAAGCCCTGGAACCGGATGAGACAGTTCTGGACGAAGCGCCCATGTTCAGCGCCTGGATAGAGCTTTCCCCCCAGGGTTATACAGCGGTGGGTACTATTATGGAATCCCTGCCCGATACTTGTCTTGTTCAGCCTTTGTACTCTCTGGATGGGGAATCCTGGCAGACATGTAAAATAACATGGAACGATCTGTGGGGCACCGGACTTTCGGAAGATTTTGAAATTTCACAGACAAATACCTGTCTGTACAGCATCGATGAACCCCTGGCCTCTTATCTGGCCGGAAAGCTGGATCGCTTTTACCTGAAGCTGCAGATCACGCTGGAAAGCGGAATTACCTATGAAACCCAGTCTGCGGTTATCGATCGGGGAGTCCCACAGCCGCTGCCGGAAGAATTCAGCCCTGTGGCTGATTTCATTCCCGCCATGCGGGTCCGTCAGTGGAGACCGTTCGTAAGTTACGGCCAATACCAGCTCACCGTAAGCGCCAATATGACGCCGGAAGATATAGCCGCCCTTCTGCCGGATACGCTTCCGGTTGAGATTCAGATTTATCAGGGAATTCAGCCTGTCACAGATGCAACTGTGAATTGCCCTGTCACCTGGAAGCCTCTGGCCCTGTCACAGCTTGTTTCGGGAGAAAGTGTGGTCATCGAAGATGCGGCGGAGGAAATCATTGTTCCCGCAGGAACTCTGCTGAGTACGCCGAAGGGTATCTATCAGCTGAAGGACTCCCTGGGCATGGACCATGACGAAATCCGGCTGGTTCTGAATGTGGTTGCAGAAAATGCAGAGCCCACAGGGGTGCTGTCAGGTTATTTTAAAGGCCTGGAAATCTCTTTTGGCCTGAAACCCACCGGTGCCACAGCCATCCGGGTCTATACCCTCTCAGAGGGCGAGTCGTCCTGGACGGAAGTCCCCGGCGCTCTGCTTCCGGCAGCGGTTAATGCCCCATCCTCCACCGCCGACAGCCTCTTTACCTTTGTATTATCAGAAGAACAGGAACCCTATCGCTCCTATCTGGCCGCAGAAAACACAGGCGGCGAAGCTGTGCCTTTCCTGGTGGGCCTGAAAATTGAAGGCGGCGTATATGACGACCGGCAACTGATCCTGGCATGGCCGGACACTTATAAAATTCCTTTACAGCCGCCGACTATCAGCGGTTTGGGCGGAAATGAGGGCAACGCCGGCTCGGACAATAAAAGTGACAGTACATTGGAAGGGCAGAGACCGGACCTGCCCCAGAATCAGGAAGACGGATCAGATGCGCAGGCGCCGGTCACGTCCCCTGAACCAGATGACAGACAGGATGCACAGGCACCGGCTACGTCCCCTGAACCTCATGACAGACAGAACGCTCAGGTACCGGCGGCGTCCCCTGGACCAG
>CAQUWW010000153.1 GCA_948896875.1 uncultured Acetatifactor sp.
GCGAATTCCTCCAGCATTTCCTCTGTGGTGTGCAGAAACAGCGGCGCCTGATCATCTGCGTCCTCAAATCCTCTTCCCGCCATGATGATGCGGCGATAAACTTCATCCTCCGGGTCCAGAAAATGAACGTCACAGGTCCCCACCACAGGTTTATGAAACTGCTCTCCCAGTTTCACGATACGACGGTTCACATTCTGAATATCTTCCATGGACTGAATGCTTCTGATCCTGTCGGAGGCAATCATAAATTTGTTGTTCCCAAGAGGCTGAATCTCCAGATAGTCATAAAAGTTCACAATCCTTGCTATCTGCATCTCGCTCTGTTCGTCCAGAAGGGCACGGTACAGCTCTCCCGCCTCGCAGGCGCTGCCAAGAATCAGACCATCCCGGTATTTCATCACAAGGCTCTTCGGAATTCTGGGATGTCTGTTGTTATAATAAGTCAGGTGAGATTCTGTCACCAGCCTGTACAGATTAATCCGTCCCAGATCATTTTTTGCCAGAATAATAGCATGGTAAGTAGGGAGCTTTTTCACCAGCTCCACACTGGCGGCCCCCAGCTCGTTTAACTGCGCCAGCGTTGCAATCTTTCTGTCCTTCAACATCTGAACCAGTTTCAGAAAAATCCAGGCGGTACATTCCGCATCGTCCACCGCGCGATGATGATTTTCCAGAGAGATATTCAGTGTCTTGGCCACAGCATCCAGGGTATGCTTCGCCTGGTCGGGCAGAAGCACTCTGGCAATGCCTACCGTATCCACATAAGTACAGGGCGCCTCCGGATTATAAACTTCATCCTTTATATTCCCCGTTTTCCCGATAAGCCCGGAAAGGGAAAGTCCCAGCCGCCTGGCATTCTCCATGATAAAGCTCATATCAAATCCTGCGTTATGAGCCACCGGTATGCATCCCTGACAAAACTGCAAAAATTCCGGCAATACCGCTTCTATCAGAGGGGCCTCCGCCACCATATCATCCCGGATACTTGTGAGCTTCTCTATCTCAAAGGGAATAGGAACCTGGGGATTGACAAAAGTGGAAAATCGGTCAATCACATTGCCGCCGCTCACCTTTACCGCACCGATTTCTATAATGCGGTTATTGACAGGAGAAAAGCCCGTGGTTTCGATGTCAAATACCACGAAATCCTCCTCCAGGGTCTGTCCCCGGTCTCCGGTGACAATTTCCTTCAGATCATCCACCAGATAGGCTTCCACACCGTAAATCACTTTAAAAAAATTCTGCCTGTCCGGGGTCTCCCCCGCCTCCTTGCACCTGTTCTTTTCCGCTTTCCACAAATCCTGCCACACATGAAAAGCATCGGTAAATCCCTGCACCACACCGTGATCCGTGATGGCTATTGCGGAATGACCCCATTTGAAGGCTCGCTTTACAATGTCCTTCGCCTCGGACACTCCGTCAAAATCGCTCATCTTCGTATGACAGTGCAGTTCCACCCGCTTCTGTAAAGCCGTGTCCAGCCGAGTGGTAGTAAAATTCTCGATCTTTTTGATCCCGGTCAGGGAGCCTATGGTCAGCTCATGATCGAATTTATCCAGGGTAGCCACACCCTTAATTTTCACAAAAGTACCCGGCTTCAGGCTGCCCATAAGCTCTTTCACGAATTCATTCTTGGCAAAAAGCTTTACAGTCATGGTATCTGTAAAATCTGTCACATCAAACATGACAATGGTCCGCTCGTTTCTAATCTGACGGCTGTCCGTCTTCAGCACCTTGCCGCGGATAGTCACTTCGCCCATCTCACCGATAATATCCTCGATGGGCATGGCTTCCTCCTCAAAGTCCCTGCCAAAAATCACATCCGGATTGTCTGACTGCTTCAGAGTCCGTCCGTAATCTCCGTTTCTGCGGAACTCTCCACGCCTGAATTCTCCTTTTCTCTGTCCGGTTCCTGCCCGGCCCAGAGCAGCCTCGTCCGCCCTGTTTGTCATGCCGCCGCTCTTTGGGGCACTCCCCGCTGTCCGGGACATGCCACTTCCAGGCTGAGAGTTCTGCGTTCCTCCTTCTGCCGCCATTCTCCGTTCTGCACCGGCATTTCGCCCGGCAGCACTGTTTCCTGCCTTATCATTTCCTGATTGCCCATCTGCGTTCCCCCAACTACCATCTGTACCTGTGGAAATACCCTGCGTCGATGCTCCTCCCTCCCCGAAAGCTCCGGTTCCGGACTTTCTATGGCGACAGATTTCATTGAGCCGCATCTGAATCTTCAATTCATTTTCCTGCGCAAATCTGCCTGGGCTTCCCTCTCTGTAATCCACCGCTATCCGGGCATTCAGTCCGCATCGTTCCACCAATATTTTTTCCAGGACACGAACCAGATCCTCTTCCTTTGTTCTATTCAGTACGGTATCTTCTATGGTAAGCCTGATTTCCCCCGCTTCCGGATAGGCAATCTGCGCCGTGCGAAAAGCATTATACTCTATATGAGAATACTCCAGCAATTCCGACAATATACTTTCCTTATAAATCTCCATAAGATTTTCCGGCGTATATTGAGAAGAAAGCTCAAACCGTTCAAATATTCGGACCGTCATTGCCGCCCGGGGAAACAATTGTCCCTTGATCTCCTTTTCTGCCGCACGAATATCTTCTTTCAAAATCAGTCTGGTACTGTATAAATAGACCGACATTCTGTCCTTCTGCTTTGTGGCGGATACTCTCTCCACTTTCGTCTGTTCCAGCTTATCATGGAGGCTTCCCTTAATCTCCAATGTGGGAAACACCTCAAAAAAAGGTTTCGATTTCGTCATCATGTCCAGTGATCCAGCTCTTCCTTCAACGCGCTCAACAGTTGCTCCTCCGGCACCTTGCGGAGAATCTCTCCTTTTTTGAACAACAGCCCCTCTCCCTGACCGCCGGCCACACCCAGATCTGCTTCCCTGGCTTCTCCGGGGCCGTTCACCGCACAGCCCATGACGGCCACCTTCAGCTCGAGAGGATAGTCCTCCACAAGCTTCTCCACTTTGGACGCCAGACCGATCAAATCAATCCTGGTCCTCCCACAGGTAGGACAGGATACCACTTCGATTCCACCCTTACGCAATCCCAGCGTCCGCAAAATCAGCTTCGCAGATTTAATTTCCTCGATCGGGTCTCCGGTCAGTGACACACGTATGGTATCACCAATGCCCTGGTTTAAGATCAATCCAAGACCGATCGCAGATTTGATATTGCCGCTGCGCACCGTACCCGCTTCCGTAATTCCCACATGAAGCGGATACCGGGTCCTGGCGGCCAGTAATTCATGGGCCTTCACGCACATCAGCACATCGGAAGACTTGATGCTGATGACCAGATTGTCGAAGTCCATCTTCTCCACCAAATGCACCTTATCCAGAGCACTTTCCACGATTCCCTCAGCCGTCACACCACCGTATTTTTCTATCAGATGCTTCTCCAGAGAGCCGCTGTTAACCCCGATTCGGATGGGAATCTCTCTTTCCCTGGCCACATCTATCACAGCCTTCACCTTCTCCTCGCTTCCGATATTGCCGGGATTGATTCGAATCTTGTCCGCACCGTTCTCCATTGCGGCAATGGCCATCTTATAATCAAAATGAATATCCGCCACCAGCGGAATATGAATCTGTTTTTTGATCTCTCCAATAGCCCGGGCCGCTTCCATATCCGGCACCGTACAGCGGATGATCTCGCACCCTGCCCGCTCCAGCTCCAGGATCTGAGCCACCGTAGCCCGGACATCCTGGGTCTTCGTATTCGTCATGGACTGTATCAGAATCGGATTCCCTGCGCCGATTTTCCTTGCTCCGATCTGCACTTCCTTCGTATTGTCTCTATGCATACCTTCCCTCCATACTCTTCTTCAGGCGGATCCGCCTTTCAAATCTTTTCTACAACCAGAACCTGAATATGCGCCGTTTTTTATCGTTCCTTCCGCCGCTGTAAAAACAAAATGACACCGAGCACACCAAGAAGCAGCAGAATGGATATCGCTACGGTAATCCATGGATTCCGGGTAAATCCGGCCACCAGGTAACCGGCGAAGCAAACCACCGCCACAAGCGAAGCATAGGGCAGCTGCGTTTCCACATGCCGGAGATGTTCACACTGGGCGCCGGTGGACGCCAGAATTGTGGTGTCGGAAATAGGGGAGCAATGATCTCCGTACACGGAGCCTGCCAGAGTAGCCCCCAAAGCGGGAATCAGAACCGCCGCGCCTGCCTCTCCCACGCAGAGCATGGATACAATGGGCAACAGAATGCCAAAGGTTCCCCAGGCCGTTCCCATGGAAAAGGATAAAAAGGCGGCCACAGCAAATACAATGGCCGGTAAAATGCTGAAAGGCAAATGAATGGCCGATACAAAGCTACCCACAAAATATCCTGTTCCAATCATCTCCCGACACACACCGCCCAGCGCCCAGGCCAGAATCAGAATTGTCAGTGCCGGGATCATAGTCTTAATTCCATCTATGACACCGGTCATAAATTCCCGCAGAGTCATAATCTTCCTGGGAACATACATGACAATTGCCACAAGCAGAGCCGCAAAGGTCCCAAGAGTCAGTCCGGCAGTGGGATTCTCTCCGATGGCTTCCGAAAAGGATCTCCCCTCAAAAAAGCCTCCCACATAGGCCATTCCCAGAATGGCACAGACAATCAATGTGGCCACCGGCACAATCAGATCCGGTACAGCCCCCTTTTTTACCGCCTCTTTTTCCTGTCCGCCGATTTCCTTTCCGCCTCTCTCCCCTTCGGCCTTTTTCATCGGGCCAAAATCAAACTCTCCAACACTCAGGAAGAATACCATTACAATGGTCAGAATCGCATAAAGATTATAGGGAATGGTCTGAACAAATGCGTTCAGTCCCCCCGCCTCCTCCACTTCAGAAGCCACGGCCACAGCCCAGCTGGATATGGGGGCAATAATACACACCGGCGCCGCCGTGGCATCCAGAAGGTAAGCAAGCTTTTCCCTGGAAATCTTACATTTATCCGTAATGGGACGCATCACCGTCCCCACCGTCAGACAGTTAAAGCCATCATCCACAAAAATCAAAAGTCCCAGAAACGCCGTGGCCAGCTTTGCACTGACCTTTGTTTTGATCCTTTTTCCCGCCCACTGCCCATAGGCATTGGAACCGCCTGACCGGGTCACCACCACCACGAGGGACCCCAGCAGGACCAGGAAGATAATCATATACCCGTTTTCCCCTATTTTAGCCGCCATCATATCAAATACATAAGTGACCGCCTGCAGTAGATTTCCTCCCGTGCAAAAGCAGTAGATACACATCCCTGAGAAAATTCCCAGGAAGAGCGAGGAATAAACTTCTTTTGTCAATAACGCCAGTGTAATCGCAATCAAAGGCGGCAGAATGGACAGCCAGCCTGCTTCTATCATTTCCAGACCCATATGTAATCTCTCCTTCTCCTATTCATGTAATGCCTATTTTACCATATTTTGCTCCGGATTCAATCTTTTTTGAGAAAATAGAACGCAAATATAAATTCGCTATCACTTATTTAATTTAGTACTTGCTAATTTAAATGAATATAGTATAATAAAAACGGCCGAATGGTATTCATGTTGCAGAATGAAAGATTCAAGAATGGAAAGGAAATAGAGTGTGAACGACAAGATTCTGAAAGCTCTGGGAGAACCCACCCGCTATCTTCTTCTACAGCTCATGTCTGATCGAAGTTATTGTGTACGTGCGCTGGCGAGAAGAAGCGGTCTGTCTGAATCAGCAGTTTCCCAGCATCTGAAAATCCTGCGGGAAGCAGATCTGGTGTATGGTGTCAAAAAAGGGTATTATACCCATTATTGTCTGGATAAAGCCGTTCTGGATCAGGTCATATCCCAGTTGGTACAGATCCGGGATGCCCGGCGTAAGCCATGCGACGGACCGTTTTACGGTTGTCCGGAGTCGGAATACCTCCGCTGCAAATCCTACGTGCCGCCGGAAATGAGAGGAAAGGAAGAATAGACATATGTTGAAACGTTTTGTACAGTACTATAAACCCCACAAGAAGATGCTTGCTCTGGATATGCTGGCATCTCTGCTCATCTCGGTCATCGGAATGGTATATCCTATTGTGACCAACAAAATGTTGAATATCTACATCCCGGAAAAAATGTATTCCACCATTGTCATCGCCGGCCTGATCGTGCTGGCCCTGTACATAGTCCGCATGCTTCTGCGCTATTTCGTGCAGTATTACGGCCATCTGATCGGCGTACAGATGCAGTCTCAGATGCGGCAGGATCTGTTCGCTCATCTGGAAAAACAGCCCTTCAGCTTTTTCGACAATCATGAGACCGGTCGTATTATGACCCGGATCACCAGCGATTTGTTTGAGGTCTGTGAGCTGGCCCATCATGGTCCCGAAAATCTGCTGATCAGTTCCGTGATGATCCTTTTGTCCTTCACCTATCTGTTTATGATCGATCCGATTCTGACGCTGATCATCTTCGCCTGTGTGCCAATTCTGGTGGTGGTTACGCTATACTTCCGCCGGGCTATGAGCCGCGCCTTTGACGACCGCCGAAAAAGCAATGCCACCATCAATGCCGCCGTCGAAAGCAGCGTGACCGGAATCCGTGTGACCAAAGCCTACACCAACAGTGAACGGGAAGTGGAAAAGTTTAAGGAAGGAGACCGACAGTTTGTGGATGCGTCCCGCCGGGCCTATCATGCCATGGCCCAGTTCCACTCCTCCACTTCCTTTGTGACAGACATTTTTAATGTGTTTATCCTGATTGCAGGCGGTCTGTTTCTGTATGCGGGCAGGATTTCCTTCGGCGATTATTCCCCTTTCATCGTTTCCGTAAACCTGTTCATCAATCCGGTAAACACGCTCATCGGTTTCATGGAACAGTTCCAGAACGGTGTCAGCGGTTTCAAACGTTTTGTGGAGATCATGGAAGAAGAGCCGGAAAAAGATGCCCCGAATGCAAAAGAGCTGAAAAATGTTCAGGGTGTCATTGAAT
>CAQUWW010000154.1 GCA_948896875.1 uncultured Acetatifactor sp.
GTAATTCCTTACTGGCTGTAAGGGGTATTAACCATAAATATATTGTAGTAGGAGGAAGAAAAAGTATGAAGGCAAAAAAGATTGTTGCACTGCTTCTGGCGTCTGCCATGACGATTTCCCTGATGGCATGCGGAGGCGGCGGTACGCCGGCACCGGCTGACACGGCTGCGGAAGACGACGCAGATGATGTGGACGATGCTGAGGATGAAGAGGACGTGGCTGACGCAGAGACTGCGGAAGGTGAACAGGACGCATCGGATGAGGCGGAAGACCTGGATGCGGAAGATTATGAGGAATTACTGGCGGAAATCATTCCCGAGGAGACAGTGACCCTGGACGTGTTTGACCAGCTGGCAAACTATTCCGGAGAGCAGATCGGATGGTTCGGTCAGATCATGCTGGAAAAATTCAATGTAAAACTGAATATCATTCCGGATCCGGACGGGGTCTATGAGACGCGTATGGAATCCGGAAATCTCGGCGATCTTGTAATCTGGGGCAATGACGGAGACGAGTACATGCAGGCGGTAGAAAAGGGCATGCTGTATGACTGGAACGAAGATGATCTTCTTACGGAGTACGGTCCTTATATCAAAGAGCACATGCCTTATGCGATTGAGAAGAATACGAATCTTTCCGGCGGCGTGACCTACGGCTTTGGTTTTGACGTGGCAGTGGATCCCAAGGCGCGTCAGGATGCGATGTATACCTGGGATCTTCGCTGGGATCTCTACAAAGAGCTGGGATATCCCGAGATCAAGACGCTGGATGACATGGTGGAAGTTCTGGAAGACATGAAGGAGATCTGCCCTACGGATGACAATGGCAAGACCACTTATGGAGTTTCTCTTTTTAATGACTGGGACGGCGACATGGTTATGTATGTAAAATCTCTTGCACAGGCTTATTACGGATATGATGAATTCGGATTCGGACTGTATGACCCGTCCACTCAGACCTATCATCCCTGCCTGGAGGAGAACGGACCTTATTTTGAGGCGCTGAAATTCTACAACACCCTGTATCAGAGAGGGCTTCTGGATCCCGACTCACAGACACAGAAGTATGACGGTATGGTGGAGGATTATCAGAACGGTGCGGCGTTCCTGAACATCTTTAACTTCCTGGGATCGGCTATGTACAATTCTGACGCTCATGCGGCGGAAGGAAAGGCCATGTATCCCTGCCCTCCCACAGAGGCAAAACCGATTATTTACGGACAGAACGTGTATGGCGGAAACAGAATCTGGTCCATCGGCGCCAAGTCAGAGTATCCTGAGCTTTGCATGGCGATTCTGGACTGGCTTGCAACACCGGAGGGACGTATGGTGGCAGAGTATGGCCCGAAGGATGTGTGCTGGTACTATGGTGATGATGGTAAGACATATTTCACAGAGCTTGGACGTACCGCTAAGCTGGATCCCAAGACAGAGATGGCAGAGGGCTATTCGGGAACCTTTGAGGACGGTAACTTTAAGATGAACAACTCCACGTGGGCTATTGATGCGGCAAATCCGGATTCCAATGGCGAGACCTACAATTACAGAAAATGGGCGAGCTTTACGGCGGAACCTAATTCTGAGATTGAGGCTGACTGGAGAGAGGTCACAGGCTGTGCGACTCCTGACGAGCGTATGGGACAGACTGACTATATTCTGGCTCCCGGCACGACTTATTCAGGCGGTGTAAGGTCTGATGAGCTGCAGGTTGTGTGGAATCAGGTTGCGACCTGCATCAAGGACAATTCCTGGAAGGCAATCTATGCTTCCACGGATGCTGAGTTTGATCAGATTGTTGCAGATATGATTTCCCAGGCAAACGAATACGGTTATGATCAGTGCGTGGAGTTCCAGGAGAACGAGGCGAAGCTGAGAGCGGCTGCAGAGGATGCTGTGAAGTAAGGAAAGCAACGATTGCAGAATCGGGCAGAGGTAAAAAGGAACGGGCGAGGGCTGCCAAAGGGGCAGCCCCTGACCTGCTAAGAAAGGATCAGTTCATGAAGTTTTTCAGTGTTGAGAGCCCCTTATATCGTTTTTTAAGCAGATTTATGGATATGCTGAAGCTGAATTTTATGTGGCTTCTGTTCAGTATTCCCATCGTTACCATAGGGGCAGCAACCGTTGCCGCCATGTCGGTGGCGCTGAAAATGGCGGATGATGAGGAGGGATATATCGGCAGGAGCTTTGTCAGGGCTTTTCGGGAAAATTGGAAGAAAGGCACTGTGCTTTGGGTAATCACGGTGATTGCCGCTTATGCGGTGTATCTTGATTTTCAGTTTTTTAACGCCATCGAGGGAAATCCGATCATGTTCCTGATCATTGGAATTGTGTCCTGCTTTATCATAGTCCTGTCGCTGATTTATGCTTATCCGCTGACAGCCCGGTATGAGAATACGCTGATCAAGACGATTCAGAACTCCTTTGAGATAGCCAGAAGATATTTCGGTCGCACATTGCTGATCGTTTTTCTTCTGGTATTTGAGTTTTTGATTTTTCAGTTTAATTCTACCATGATCTTTTTCGGGATTCTGATCGGACCGGCCTTTATGATTTTCACGGTGGCAGCTTTCAGTAAAAGGATCTTCCAAAAGATCGAAGCTGAGCCAGGGACTGTGACAGAAAAGAAAGAAGGGCCAGCCTGACCAATGGACTGGCTTTTCTATGGCTCTGACTTTGCACAAAACTGCCTTTGAAGCCAGAGAACATCATCCATGGTATTTTTCCATCCAAACTGTTTGAGATCCACTTGCCATCCCTCTGCGGTCCATGTAACAGTGATTCCTTCCTCTTCCAGAAGAAGCTTTTGCATATCAAAGGTCTCAAAGCAGGCGGCTCCGCTCAATAATCCCCTTGCGTTTACAACCCGATGGGCGGGAACCTCTCCGGCAAGGCCGTGTTTTAAGGCATAACCTACCTGCCGGGAATTCCTGGGCTTTTCGCATAGAAGAGCGATCTGCCCGTAGGTTGCTACCTGTCCCCGGGGAATGCAGTTACACACAATACCGATCCGCTTGTAAATATCCATTAAAAGGTCTCCTTTCTCCGGTTCCGTTCCCTTTATGAGGTAGGAGGAGACAGAGTCCGCTTACACTTCTTGAGATGCTCCTTTGCCTGCTCTGGGGTCAGCTGAAAGCGTCTCTGAAGCTTCAGAAGAATTTTTCCATCATCGATATTTTCTTCCAGATTATCCAGAATCAGGGCCTCAATCCCTTGATGGATGCCTTGTTGGATCCCCTGCTGAACCCCATGCTCAGTTCCTAATTCCTTTCCGGCCTCATACCCTTCCCGGTATCCGTTCTCCTGCGCTTCTCTTTTTAAAGACCTTTCATATTTTTTTCGATCAAAATGTCCCAGCATAATGTCCAATACCTCCGCGCGATATAGTCTCAGCTGCCTGCCCAATATGTTATTTTCAATGCAATAGTCAATGGCGGCATTCAGGGCTGTCTTTGCATTACCGATCTGTGATGCGTATTTTCGGGCAATTTCTACAAACTCAGCATATTCCTTCAAAAGCCGGCAATGCTCCATCAGCTCCATATTATGGCCGTAATTGATATTTAGCATCCTTACTTCCAGCTCCACACCGGCTTTTACTTTTTTATTTTCAAATGCGTCAGAAAGGCGCAGTGTTTTTTCCTCCGGCATGGTTTCCGTTCCATTATAGAAAACAATGCATTGGGGCGTGGGGAGAGAGATCAGTCTGGAAGAATAAAGGCTTTCCTGTGCCTGTTCCACGACCTTATGATATTCCTGGGCAAGGTACATCAGGAACCGCACAGGCATGTTAGGATTATAGGTGCTCTGGTGCTCATACATATTGAGCACACCGGTGACCACAAAAGCCAGATCATTTTTCATCTCCACATAGACCGCATTCTCAATCGTGACAATTTTAAGCTGTGAGGAATCCGAATAGTCTGTTTCATTCAGGGCATTGTATATCTGGAGCAAAGCTTCCCTGTCCCGGGCAAAAAGAAAACGGAAAAGCCTGTCTTTATACTGCCTGTGAATTCGCCCTAATACATAGCGTGTTAAAAAGTTCTTTGTTTTCTTAAAATCCATAAAATATCCTCCTTTGAGTCGGCAGGATACATTATGAACCAAATTTGCGGCTGTTCCTGCCAATATCGTTAATAAGAAAAACCGTGGCAGAAACTGCCGGAATGCGCAAAGCGCATAAATTGAATACCGATATGGCCGCACGGCCATATAATGAAAAGTGATACTCAGTAAATTTATGATAACAGCTTTATTTCGTTTTGTCAATTCAAATCGGCCGAAATTATGTCATAAAGCACCTTGGCGGGATCCGTCGTCAGAAATTTGCGCAGCCGGTGCATCACATCAGACATCCACCGGGGGGGGGTATTTTCCGGTAATATTTTTACGATATTCAGCAGGGCTCATGCCTACATATTTCTTGAACTTTTTGTGGAAATAATCCACATTTTTGTAGCCCACCTGCTCTGCGATTTCGTAGACCTTGAAACGGTTTTCAGAAAGAAGCTCCTTGGAATGCTCAATACGGCGGTGGTCAATGTAGGAGTTAAAGCTTTCACCAATGGCCTTATTGAAAATCTTTCCAAGGTAGGCGCTGTTATACCCGAAAAGAGGGGCGATGCTCTCCAGTTTGATATTATTCTGATAATTATGATCTATGTAATAGAGAATATCGTCGAGCACGGAATCCCGGGACGAGTTCCCCGTGGCATTCATAATCATCTCACTCTGCTCGGATATTAGCAGTATCATTTCATAGAGATAATGGCAGCTGTCCAGCCGGTCAATAGCCTGTGTGTTGGTGGGAAAAGGGATTGAGACATTACTGTAGGTATGTGTCACTCTCTCCTTCACCCGCAGATAGAGATCTGTCAGAAAAAGCTTTACGGCATCAATCGAATCTTTTACATCATATAAATATTCTTCCAACGCAAAAAGCGTCTCAGCCACTTTCTTCCGGTTAAAAGAAAGCAGATAATCTGTCAGCAGATCACAGTACTCTTCCAGCTTCTGATCGCTGATCTCCTGACTTGGGCGATTCATGTTGGGAAGCTCGTCATAGCCCAGGGTGTGCTGTCCCTGTGTACAGAAAAAGCGGCGCCTGCGCAGGGTGGAGGCCTCTTCGTAGGATAAGTGAATTTCATCCAGACCGGACACGGGCCTTCCATATGCTAGAAACAGGGAGTCCAGAGGGCTTCCCTCCTGAAGTCTGCGCTTCTCGTAGTGATCAAGGAAATCCTGAAATTTTGAAAGGGCAAAGCTGCCTTTGAGAAGAATGACCTCGTTTCCTTCCTCCTCGAAGTGTTCAAAGGTGTGATTCCCCTTATTGGCCACCTTAAGCAGGTCCGCAAAGCTATAGGAGGCATCTTCCGGATTCTGACCGAATTTTTCAAAGATCACGACCTGATAAGTGTCAGCCTCCAGATTCATTTCCCGCAAATCCTCCTGCGAAAAAGCCGGATCCTCGGAGGGAGTATAGAAACCGGTCACGATCTCGTGAAGGATCACGTTTTTCGCTTTTTTTCTCATCAGCTGGAAATTATCGGACCGGGACCGCTCCCTTTCCAGTATATCAATGATCTTCTGAAGGGAGGAGAGAAGCTCGTCCTCGTCAATGGGCTTGGTCAGATAAAAGTCCACGCCATAGCGGATCGCTGTCTGGGCATAGGCAAAGTCCGAGTAACCGCTCAGTATTATGAACCTTCCGCGGTAGCCCTTTTCTCTGGCAATGCGCACAATATCAGTACCGTAAAGCCTGGGCATACGGATATCCAGAAGCACCAGGCTTGGATTTTCCTTCAGAATAAACTGCAGGGCCTCCTCGCCGTTTGCGGCTTCCCCGCGGATTTCAAAGCCCAAGGCCTTCCAGTCTATAATGCATTTCAGGCCTTCTCTGATATTCTGTTCATCATCTGCAATCAATACTGTTTTCATAGGTTTATTTTAACGGCGGGGCGCCCAAATGTCAATGAAGGGACAAAGAAGGAATAAAAAACCTCTTGCTTTTTTCAGACAACTGTGATATTCTATGTAAAATTTTCAGTAATGCAGGAGAAAATGTATGTATTCGATTAAAAACAGTGTTCTTTTTATTCTGATTATGGTCGTGCAGCAGATTTTTCACATTACGGTCACAGCCTGATAACAGTTGCAAACAACTGAACCGGCATGGCCGTAAGACGGAAAGTCTTATTTGGCTATGCGGTGATCAGGATCAAACAGGAACCGCATGCTATATGCACAATGGTGTATGTAACAGGCGGTTCCTTTTTTGTTTCATAGGATATACCTTGTCGCTGCGAAGTGATAGAGAATATGCTTTTCCTGTGAAACAAAAACCTTATGCGCACGGATGCACGTGGAAACATCCGGGGCAGCAAAGTTACAGGCCTGCGCAAATTGGAGAGGAGGAGAAAAGGTTGGAAGCGATCAGAGTGGAAGGGTTATCAAAGACCTTTCAGGTGAAACGAAAGGAAAAGGGGATGAGAGGAAGCCTTAAGGCTGTTTTCCATCCTCATATGGAGAAAATCAGGGCGGTGGACGATGTCACGTTTTCCGTTCAGGAGGGAGAAATCCTTGCCTTCATCGGGCCTAACGGGGCGGGGAAGAGCACCACGATCAAAATGATGACGGGAATTCTCTATCCGGACGGCGGGAAGGTGGAGGTGCTCGGGATTGATCCGGTAAAAAAGAGAAGACGGCTCGCCTATGAGATCGGAACCGTGTTCGGGCAGAAGGAACAGCTCTGGACTCACCTGACACCCTATGATAATCTCAAGTTTTTCGGTGCGATCTATGATATCCCGGATGATGAGGGAGAAAAACGGATCAGGGAGATTGCGGAGCTTTTCG
>CAQUWW010000155.1 GCA_948896875.1 uncultured Acetatifactor sp.
GACGGGACGGACCGGGAGAAAGTATATACCTTCGCTCAGGGACTGACGCTGGAGGATTATGTGCTGGGCGACGAAAAGGGAATTTATGTGGCGACGAAAAAGCTGACGTCCGATAGGAACGGTACGGACACCTATATCAATTCCTCGGAGCGCAGACTGGTTTATCTGGACCTGGAGAAACTGGAGGAGAGAGAAATCTGTTCCATGGACTTCGAGGGAACTGTTTCCTGGCGGGTGAAGGGATGCTATGGCAACAAGCTGGTACTGGAAGGGACAGATTACGGCAGAGAGGTGTCCGGTGAAGAATTGTTCAATGATGATGTGTGGAAAGAACTGTTTGAGAATTCACAGGAAACATACGCCACCCTTGACCTGGGCAGCGGACAGCTGAACCGGATATACAACGTCAGCAACAAAGACCTGAATTCCGCCGTGGCGGAAGGTGGAATGTTATATGTGTCTTCCGCCCTGGACAACAGTGTGAAGGCCGTGGACCTGGATACTGGAGACGAGCGCATCCTGCGTGAGATGGACCAGTATTACTATCTCTATGACAGAATCGGCAGTAAACTGCGCTGTGAAAGTGAGGCTTCTGAGGATACTTTTTCTTATCTGGATGTGAATACGGGAGCGCTTGTTCATTCCTCCCTTGTGAACAAAAGTCTGGGCTGGCGGCTGGAGTTTAGGGCTGTGGTGGGTTCGGATGTGCTGGTGATCTATGATTATGAGGCCACGGCCAACGGAGACGGCTCCTATGAGATTACACGCTACCAGTATGGTCTGATTTCCCAGGAGGACCTTTTTGCCGGCAGGGATACTTTCCGCAAGATCAACATGATCGGAGAGGGGTGGTAACAGGTGCTGGAGCTTCGTGAGATTACGAAAAAATATAAGGATAAGACCGCGCTGGAGCAGGTATCACTTACATTGGAGAAAGGAATTTATGGATTGCTGGGTCCCAATGGGGCGGGTAAATCCACTCTGATGAATATCATTACCGGAAACGTGAAGCCCACGGCGGGAACCGTCTGCTGGAAGGAAAAGGAAATCAGGACACAGGGCGCAGCTTACAGGAGTATCCTGGGGTATGCGCCCCAGCAGCAGGGGCTGTACGATAATTTTACGGGCGTGCGCTTTCTCTCTTATATGGCCACGCTGAAAGGAATTCCCAGGAGGGAGCAGTCCGGGGAGATAGAGCGGGTTCTGGATTTCGTCAATCTGACGGAGGTCAGGAACCGCTTTATCGGAACCTATTCCGGGGGCATGAAGCAGCGTATGCTGATTGCCCAGGCGGTTCTGGGCAGTCCGGAGCTGATCGTGCTGGATGAGCCAACGGCGGGACTGGACCCGAAGGAGAGAGTACGAATCCGGGAGAGAATCAAGGCCCTTGCCGGGGAAAGGATTATTCTGGTGTCCACCCATGTGGTGTCGGATATTGAGACCATCGCCGATGAGATCATCCTGCTCAGAGAGGGGAAAGCGGTGGACAGAGATACGGTGAAAAGACTCTGTGAGAAGCACGGCGGCGCGGAAGGTCTGGAACAGGTTTATATGCGGGTATTCGGGGAGGAGGAGAGGCATGCTTCGGTTGACGGGATTTGAACTGCGCCGGATATGGTGCAGGAGAAGCTTTCTTCTGGGCTTTGGCGTGCTGTTTCTCTTAAATGTGTTCCTTCTGTGGTACGGGAATCTTCCCGGAGAGGAAAAGCCGGGACTGGCTTCTTATGAGAAAGCTCAGAGCAAAATTGCAGGGATGTCGGAAACGGAAAAAGGAGAATGGATATCCGGGAGAAAGGAAATCATGGACGGGGTGGGCCTGGTCCAGGAGGTTCTCATGCTGCGGGCGAGCGGCAACGAAATGGGAGAAATGTTCGCAGCACAGGCTATGGAGGAGGCCCCCGGCATCTTTGAGCGGTATTATGATACCTATCAGAATGGGACATATCTGGAGCTGACGGATTCCTTCTGGCAGGAAAAAGCGCTGACAGACGAGCTCTATGAACAATGGACGAAGGTGGCCGGATACGGAGAATATCTTCTGTCCGTACAGGAGAACAGGGCGGTTCTGGAAGGAATAGGAATTTTTTCCCGGGGAGGAGAGGACTCCTTTTCCGCCCGGAATATCCGAAAGAGTGCCGCGGATTATGAGAAATTAACGTCGGAGGGGATTTTCTGGATGCCGGACAGAGCCATAACCCATGCCATGGAGAGCCGGGGAACCGACCTGATTCTGCTTCTGTCGGTTTTCTTTTTCGTGGGCTATCTGGTGCTGGAGGAAAAGAGGAAACGCCTCTTTTTTATCACAAGAGGCACCCGACTGGGAATCGGCCGGAATATTGCCGCAAAACTGACCGCGCTCTGGGTGCACTGTATGGTGATGGCTTTTTTGCTGTATGGAGCCAATCTCCTTTACTTTGGGTGGACTGTGGGATTCGGCGATCTGAACGCTGCGCTGCAGTCTGTGGCCGCTTACAGAGAGAGCAGTCTGCCTGTGAGTATTCTGGAGTATATTCAGCTGTCGATTCTCACGAAGGGCTTTGTACTGTTTGGGTTCGGCAGCCTGATGACGGCTTTTTCCATTCTGGCGGAGAGGCAGTTCCTGCCCTATATGGCCGGTATGCTGCTTACAGGCGTCAGCATGGTGCTTTCGCTGGTGATTCCGGCGGTTTCCATTTACAATCCGCTGAAATATCTGAATCTGACGGGGCTTCTAAGGACAGAGCATTTATATGGGGGATATCTGAATTTCAACTGGTTCGGAAGGCCCGTGTCCCGGATGGTTTTTGCCTGGGCGGTCATTACGGTTCTGGCGGCAGCCGGCATGGCAGCCAGCGTGTACTTCTTTCTCAGGGGAGATCATTTTGTATTAAAGGAAAAGCGTTTTGTCTCTCTTCTCAGATTCCGGCCCCATGATGGTCTTCTGCGGCATGAGGGATATAAGATTCTGACGGGAAACCGGGCGGCTGCCGTACTGCTGGTCTTCGGGATACTGCTTGGATGGAGAGAACTGGGACAGAAGATTCCCCTGGGCGGACAGGAATTGTACTATCAGGATATGATGCTGACCCTGGAAGGGGAACTGACGCCTGACAAGGAGACATTGATTTTGGCGGAAGAAGCCAGATATCAGGAAGCCTTTGCACAGATAGAGCAGATTGAGCAGGCGGTGGACGCAGGGAAACTCAGCGAGAGCGCAGGGGAGGGCATGAAGTCAAAATGGTATGCTGTGACAGCCTTCTACCCGGCTTTCTCCCGGGTCTGGCAGCAATATGAATATGTGACGGAAAAGGGAGGGAGATTTCTCTATGACACGGGATATCGGTATCTGCTTGGACAGAAAAGCAATCCCTTTCCTGTGAATCTGCTTCTGCTGGTCTGCGGCGTGGTCATGGCCTTCTGCAATGGAATGTCCATGGAAAATCTTGCAGGCTCCTGGAATCTGCTGGGGGCCACCGGACAGGGAAGACGCAGAATTCTGTTCTGTAAAACGGCAGTCTGCGTCATGGCGGGGGCGGTGCTTGCTCTTATTCCTTTTCTGTGCAGATATATTGGCATTTCCGCGGTGCTTCCAATGCATGGACTGGGATTTTCCGCAGCTGATATTCCATACTGCCGTCAGTTTGGAATGGCTCTGCCGGTATGGGGATTTCTGGCGCTGCATGTCTTTTCGCAGATACTGGCATTGACCATAGTAGTCATCGGAGTGCTTCTGCTTTCTTATTGGCGCAAAGATCCTGTGCAGGCCTGGCTGATGGGGATGCTGCTTTTTGCGGCGCCGCAGGTGCTGTACCTTCTTGGATTTACCGCGGCAAAATATTTTGGGGTATACTCCCTCTATGGGTGGACGGCGCTGTGAGCGGGAAGACGGGGCGTTGGAACGTACAAAACCGGATGAAGAGAGAATACGATATCGGGAAAGACACCGATCCCTTTACATGGGACCGGCGTCCATAGGGCCTTGATCCTATTTTGCCGGGGATAATCTGATGCCGGTGATTGTAGAATCACCATGGGGGCTCAGAAACGACCTGCGGTCAGATTAAACCGTACCGGTAACCGTGAGGGTGCTGACACCGGGGTTCACAGTCCAGGCGCCGGTAACGGGATCCTGGGTGTAGGTGGCGGCAGGAACGGTAATGCGCCCGGGAACGGTGGCGAAGGCTCCGGTGAGATTGTTGTAGGTGTAATTATCTGTGGTATTCCATACTGTTCCATTGAAAGAGACAGTAATGGGATTCAGAACGGGATTGAAGGTGTCGGTGATGGCCACATTATCTGTGGAAAGGGCGGCAGTATTTCCCATGTTCTGGATGATAAAAGTGTAGGTGATTTGTCCGTTCTCTGTCACGGTGGTGGGAGAGAGGGATTTGCTGATGGTCAGCAGTGCGGTTCTGGCGGCATTTACCGTCTCGGATACCAGAATGTCATTGGTGATGCCATTGCCGGAGATGGTTGCGGTATTGGTGATAGCGCCATCCGTTCCCAGAGGGGCATACTGGTTTACATTGGCCTGATAGATCAGAGTAGCATTGCCGCCTGCAGGAATATTGAGTCCGCTGAACACCAGAGGCGGTCCGGCTGTCACTGTGGGCGCGGTCTGAAGTGTGCCGTTGACATAATACCGGATGGAATCGGGGATATAGGTCAGTGGATATCTGGTATTTTCTCCTGCCGCGACGGCTCCCAGATTATCTGAAACGGTAAGTCCGGTAAAGGCTGTGGTACCGGAATTGATGATACTGATGACATAGGTCACGCTGTCATTTGCAGAATAAGTGTTCCGAAGGGCTGTCTTCGTGGCGGACAGCACCTCCAGCAGTTCACCGGTGGTGATGTTGGAGGTGGTTGTATTGCCATTGTAAGAAAGAGTTGCCTGATTATGAAATGTTGCCATAAAGTTCCTCCTGTTATTTTGGCATAAAGTGCTTTTGCTTTCCATATACTATATGCCCTGAAAGTACGGAGGGTTCCAGCGCATATAATTGGGATTTAATGTGTGTGGTGTCAAGTGTAAAGAAAAAACACTTGACACCATTACATATCTGTAGTAAGATACACAAGGTTGATGATTATGGATAAATTATATGAACAGACAATGTTATATGATTTTTATGGGGAACTTCTGACGGAGCATCAGAGAAGCGTTTATGAGGATGCGCTATATCGGGATATGTCTCTGGGAGAGATTGCACAGGAGCGGGGAATCAGCAGGCAGGGCGTACATGATCTGATCAGGCGTTGTGACAAAATTCTCCAGGAATATGAGAATAAGCTGCATCTTGTGGAACGATTTGACAGGGCGAAGAGAACAGTGGCGGAAATTGAGAGACTGACAGCGGAGACAGAGAATCAGGGTATTGACGGATGCGGTAGTATGAAGAAGAGACTGCAGACTGTCAGGAAGCTTTCTCTTGAATTGCTGAAGGAATTTTAGCATGATTTAAGAAATCCCGGTATCATTCGGATAAAGGAGTGGCAGGTGGCATTTGAGAGTTTAACAGAGAAACTGCAGAATGTATTTAAGAATCTGAGAAGCAAAGGGCGGTTGACGGAAGAGGATGTGAAGACCGCTTTAAAAGAAGTAAAAATGGCCCTTCTGGAAGCCGATGTGAGTTTTAAGGTGGTAAAGCAGTTCATCAAAGCTGTGGAAGAGCGGGCGATCGGACAGGATGTGATGAGCGGTCTGAATCCGGGGCAGATGGTGATCAAGATTGTCAATGAGGAGATGATTAATCTCATGGGCAGTGAGACTACTGAGATCGCCATGCAGCCGGGAAAGGCCATCACCGTAATCTTGATGGCTGGATTACAGGGTGCCGGTAAGACTACGGCCACTGCCAAAATAGCAGGAAAGCTGAAGACCAAAGGAAAGAAATCACTGCTAGTGGCATGTGATATTTACAGACCGGCTGCCATAGAGCAGCTGCAGATTAACGGCAGGAAGCAGGAAGTGGATGTGTTCTCTATGGGAACGGATCACAAGCCTTCCGAGATAGCGGCGGAGGCTGTCCGTTACGCGGAAAAGAACGGTCATAATGTGGTAATTCTGGATACGGCGGGACGTCTTCATATCGATGAAGATATGATGGCGGAGCTACAGGAAATCAAAGAGAAGGTTACTGTGCACCAGACTTTGTTGGTTGTGGATGCCATGACCGGCCAGGATGCTGTAAATGTGGCAAAAGAATTCGATGAAAAAGTGGGAATAGACGGTGTGGTCCTGTCGAAGATGGACGGCGATACCAGAGGCGGTGCGGCGCTTTCCGTAAAGGCAGTCACAGGCAAACCGATTCTGTATGTAAGTATGGGAGAAAAGCTTTCCGATATGGAGCAATTCTATCCCGACCGTATGGCCAACCGGATTCTGGGCATGGGAGATGTGCTGTCTCTGATTGAAAAAGCGCAGGAAAGCATTGATCTGGACGAAGATAAGAGCCGTGAAATGGCCGGCCGCATGAAGAAGGGAAAGTTCGATTTTGAGGATTACCTGGAAAGCATGAAGCAGATGCGGAATATGGGTGGTCTCACCAGTATTTTGAGCATGCTGCCCGGACTTGGAATGAAGGGTGCGGATCTGGAGTCCATAATAGATGAAAAGCAGTTGAAGCAGACGGAAGCCATTGTTTTGTCTATGACGAAAGAGGAGAGACGGAACCCAAAGCTTTTGAATCCTCGCAGGAAGCACCGCATCGCCAGGGGGGCGGGGGTGGATATCGCCGCGGTGAACAGGTTTGTCAAGCAGTTTGAACAGAGCCAGAAAATGATGAAGCAATTTGGCGGCGGAAGGAAAGGCAGAGGAAGGTT
>CAQUWW010000156.1 GCA_948896875.1 uncultured Acetatifactor sp.
AGGACCTTGAAGGTCCTTGCACAAGGGCGCGGCCTTCATGAACTAAACGCGAATTTCCCCCACCAGCCCCTATTGCCATAATCCCAAATCCGGAGTACAATAGACTGGAACTCTGGTATTCGGGATAAAAGAGGATGGGGAATAAAACGAATGATGAAAATCCGCTGTGTTGTGGAGAGAATTACATACCAGAACCCGGAAAACGGATATTCCGTTCTGAAGGTACATATCAAAGGATATGATGATCTGGTGACCGTGGTGGGAAACCTTCTGGATGCCAATGTGGGGGCTGTCCTGTTGATAGATGGTGACTGGAAGGTGGATTCCAGATACGGGCGGCAGTTTATGGCGGCAAAGTGGGAGGAAACGCTTCCCGCAACCGTCTATGGCATGGAAAAATATCTGGGCAGCGGACTGATTAAAGGCGTGGGTCCCCAATTTGCGAAACGAATCGTGCAGAGATTCGGCATCGACACCTTTCAGGTGATTGAGGAAAATATTCAGATTCTCATTGAAGTGCCTGGCATCGGAAAGAAACGCATCCAGATGATTGCAGAAAGCTGGGAGCGGCAGAAAGAGGTCAAAAATATCATGCTATTTTTACAGGAGCATGGTGTCAGTACTGCTTTTGCCGCTAAAATATATAGACAGTACGGCAATGAAAGCATAGGGAAAATGAAGGAAAATCCCTTTCAATTGGCGGATGATATCTGGGGGATCGGCTTTAAGACGGCTGACAGCATCGGGGAGAAGTTGGGATTTGATAAGGAATCCTATGTCCGGCTGCGAAGCGGCATTATGTATGCACTGAGCGAACTGGCGGACGAAGGACATGTCTATGCGGAAAAGGAGCAGCTGACGCGGAAAGCATCCGAGCTTCTGGGGGCGGAAGATTGCTGCATCATTATGACCATGGATCAGATGCTGAAAGACAAAGACCTGATACAGGAAGAAAATGCCATTTATCTTCCCCCTTTTTACTATGCGGAAATCGGTACGGCTGGTAAGCTGAAGAAGCTGGTGACTGAGCCGGCAGGAGACAGACTTTGGACACAGCTTGCCAGAGCGCGCAGGGAGACGGGAAACTCGGAACTTTCCGTGGATGTGAGTAGAATAGAAGAAGCTGTCGGCATGAAGTATGATGAAATTCAGGCAGATGCAATCCGGAAAGCAGCCATGGCAAAGGTGATGGTTCTGACAGGCGGTCCGGGTACGGGGAAAACCACAACTACCCAGGGAATTATTGCAGCTTACCATGCCTATGGATTGAAGATTTTGCTTGCGGCGCCCACAGGCAGGGCGGCTAAGCGAATGACGGAGGCCACAGGTCTGGAAGCGAAGACGATTCACCGTCTTCTGGAGTGTAAGCCTCCGGAAGGATACGGAAGAAAGGAAGATAATCCACTGGAGGGAGATGTGCTGATTGTGGATGAATGCTCCATGATTGACATCATTCTCATGAATTCTTTGATGAAAGCGATTCCTGGGAATATGCGCCTGATTCTGGTGGGAGATATTGATCAGCTGCCTTCTGTGGGAGCGGGGAATGTGCTGCGGGATGTGATTGATTCAGAGCGTTTTCCCGTGATTCGTCTGACCAGAATTTTCCGTCAGGCCCAGGAGAGCAGAATTATTATGAACGCCCACAGAATCAATGCCGGCCATATGCCTGACATTTCCAACGGCAGAAATACGGACTTTTTCTTTTTGGAGAGGGAGGACCCGGAGGCGGCAGTGAAGGAAATTGTGGAGCTGGTGAAAAATAAGCTTCCGCGGTATTATAGTACACCATCCTCCATGATACAAGTATTGACGCCCATGCAGAAGGGAGTTGTGGGTGCCACCAATCTGAACCTGGTGCTGCAGGAAGCCATAAATCCTCAGGGAGAGGGACTTAGAAGGAGCGGCTTTATCTTTCGGCCAGGGGACAAGGTTATGCAGATTAAGAATAATTATGACAACGAAGTATTCAACGGAGATATCGGAGTCATAGAAGGCGTGGATATGACAGACCGGGTTCTGACGGTGGACTTTGACGGCCGGAAAATTGGCTATGAGGCTTCGGAGCTGGACGAACTGGTTCATGCTTATGCCACCACCATACATAAGGCCCAAGGCTCCGAATATAGCATTGTAGTTATGCCGGTGCTGATGAACCACTTTGTGATGCTGCAGCGGAACTTGATTTATACCGGAATGACCAGAGCGAAGAAAATCCTGGTCATTGTGGGGACCAAAAAAGCGCTTTCCTATGCGGTAAAAAATGTGACGGTGACAAAGCGAAATACAATGCTCAGGGAACGACTGGCTTGTGAGGATATGGAAGCTTGTTTGTTACCCTGTGGCAGAGAGGAGTAATACATATGACAAAGAAACAACGGGCGCTGGAGATCATAGACAGGCTGAAAAAGGAATATCCGGCCGCCGAATGCAGTCTGGATTATGACCAGGCCTGGAAGCTTCTGGTGAGTGTACGGCTTGCCGCCCAATGTACGGATGCGAGAGTGAATGTGGTGGTGGAAAAGCTGTATGAGAGATTTCCGGATGTGGATGCGCTGGCGGAAGCGCCGGTGGAGGAGATTGAGAAAATTGTGCATCCCTGCGGCCTGGGAAACAGTAAGGCCAGAGATATCAGCGCCTGTATGAAAATGCTTCGGGATGAATATGACGGAAAAGTGCCGGGGGATTTTGACAAACTGCTGGCGCTGCCGGGAGTTGGCAGAAAAAGCGCAAATCTCATCATGGGGGATGTCTTCGGAAAGCCGGCCATAGTCACGGATACACACTGCATTCGTCTGGTGAACAGAATGGGGCTGGTAGATGGCATAAAAGAGCCTGCAAAGGTGGAAAAGGCGCTGTGGAAAATCATTCCTCCGGAAGAAGGAAACGATTTCTGCCATCGACTGGTAAATCATGGCAGGGACGTGTGTACGGCGCGGACAAAACCATATTGCCACAAGTGCTGCCTGCAGGATATCTGCAAGAAGGTGGGCGTGGAATAAAGAGAACCTCATATTCTATCTGCCAAAACGTTGGAATATAGATTAGTGTAAAATTTATGTTCCGGGAGTGGATTTATGGAAATCTATGTGGTGAAAGCAGGAGACAGTGTGGACAGTATCGCACAGAAACTGGGAGTAAACGTCGAACAGATCATTTTCGATAACCAGCTTCTCTATCCGTATGGGCTTGCCATTGGGCAGGCTCTTTATATAAGTGGGGATGTGAGAAATGCAACAAGGACGATTTCAGTAAGCGGTTATGCCTATCCTTTTATAGACAAACAGGTGCTGGAACAGACTCTGCCTTACCTGTCCGAACTGCCGATATTTTCTTATGGCTTTACCAAAGAGGGCGAGCTTTTGCCACCGGTTTATGGGGATGTGGAATGGATGATAGCGGAAGCATTTAGGTTTGGCACGCAGCCCATATTGACGCTGACCCCTTTTGGGCCGGATGGGAACTTTAATAATCAGTTGATTCATTCGGTGGTAAACAATCCGGAGTATACGGACAGATTGATTGAAAACCTGTTGATAATCATGGGTGAGAAAGGATATCAGGGACTTGATATTGATTTTGAATATATTCTGGCTGAGGATAGAGATGCGTTTACCGCCTTTGTGTGGAAAACGGCGGATGCCATGAGAAGGGCGGGATACCACACCTCCGTGGCGTTGGCGCCCAAGACCAGCGCCGACCAGCCGGGACTCCTGTATGAGGGAAAGGATTACAGAGCGTTGGGGGAGGCGGCGGATCATGTGTTACTGATGACCTATGAATGGGGGTATACTTACGGCCCTCCCATGGCGGTGGCCCCCATCAACCAGGTGAGGAGAGTGGTGGAATATGCGCTGACAGAAATCCCGGCAGCAAAAATAGACCTGGGGATTCCAAACTACGGCTATGACTGGCCACTTCCATACACAAGAGGATTGACCAAAGCAGTCACTCTGGGCAATGTGGAGGCTGTGCGCCTTGCTGTGGAGCAGGGTGCGGAAATCCGGTTTGACAATGTAGCCGAAAGCCCCTATTTTACTTATGTCAACGAAGGGGTCTCTCATGAAGTATGGTTTGAGGATGTGAGGAGCCTGCAGGCAAAATTCAGGCTGATTCAGGAGTATCAGCTGCGTGGATGCGGCTACTGGCAGATTATGAAATGGTTCCGGGCCAACTGGCTGCTATTACAGAATCAGTTTTATATCTCAAAGTAAGTTTTCATTATGCGTTGTCCCAATTCAGACTAAGTCCTAAACTGTTCAGTGTTCTGTCTGAACTTACGTTACATGCATTTTTTAAGGGAGCAGACAGGGCGGGTGCGTCCATTGACAGAGGTGTGTTTTTGTATTACAATATGTTTAAAAAACAGTACATTTCCGGAGATTGTCATGGAAAAAAGAAAGAGTGCCTATAAAAGATTGGTTCCATATTTGTTCATTTTGCTGGCCGCAATTGTTCCGCTTATGATCTGCAGTAAATGTTCGCCCTTATATCCCTTTAATGACTGGCCGGATGTCAATATCTTTTTTACCATGGGAAAAGGGCTGATGAACGGGTATGTTCCCTATCGGGATTTGGTGGATCATAAGGGACCGTATTTATATTTTGCGGCCGGAATAGGGTACTTGCTTTCACCCACCGATTTCAGGGGATATTTTCTGTTTGAAGTAATCAGCCTGTTCTTTTTACTGCTCTATACGTATAATATAATTCGTTTCTATACGACCGGGCCGGTTTTGTGGCTGCTTCCGCTTTTGTGTACTGGAATTACGATTTCCCGGAGCTTTGTTCACGGGGGAAGTCTGGAAGAACTCTGTCTGGGCATTTTTGCTTATGGGCTGTACTCTTTACTTTCCTGGCTCAGGACTGACGGGAAAAAGCCGATGTCCCCGGGCACCCTGGTATGGAATGGCTTTTGGGCCGGTGTCTTACTCTGGTCTAAATTTACGTTTCTGGGATTTTATATGGCTTGGATTGGGGTTGTGGTGTTGGTTCTGCTGTGGAGAAAGCAGTTCCGGGAAATGTTTCAAAGCATGGGATTGTTCCTGGCCGGGATATTTGCGGCCACAATCCCCTGGGTGATTTACTTTGGCATCAATGGCGCACTGAGAGAATGGGTTGAAATCTATTTGTGGGATAATATTTTTGGCTATATGTCATGGGAAGAAGTTTCTTTGATTGAGAAAATACAAAGTGCGGTTCTCAGTATGTTACGTTTCATAAAAAATAGAGATAATCGCAGCTTTTCTATCTGGATTATGGCGGGCGCATTGTTTTATGCCGTGTTACCGCCCAGAATAGTTTCCTGGAAGGAAAAGTTGTCCGTATTGTTCCTGGGACTTGGAATGGGACTTGGTCTTTTTATCGGAGGAAATCTGTATCAATATTACGGCCTTCCATTGTCTGTATTCTGCTTATTTGGGGTTTTGGGACCTGCGATTGCGCTGGATATCCCTTTTAAATGGGTACAGGAGCATTGGAAGAAGTCAAAGTACTGTCTGTATACTTTGATTTTAATGGGAATCATGACGCTGTCTGCCTGGACAGGCTATCGATGGAGCTCTAATACGTATCTTTTATCCGTGGAAAAGTCACAGATGCCACAGTATCGTTTCGCGGAGAGGATACAGAAGGGCGAAGACTGTTCTGTGCTGAATTATGCTTTTCTGGATGGAGGGTTTTATACTGTTCTGGGACAGATACCGGAGACAAGATACTTCTGTGTTACCAATCTGAATCCGCATATGATGTTTCTGGAACAGAATGACTATATAGCGGCGAAGAAAACCCATTTTCTTGTACACTGGAAAGAGTACCAGGCAGAGGAAGAAGAACTGAAAAGTCTGCCGATAGTAACGGAATTTTATGACCTGGTGGATTATGTTTATTTTTATCTGGAAGATGATATACGGACGTACGCTTTGTATGAGCTTCGGGATGAATGAGGCTGCGATTTAAGGGAACAGGAGAGTAACGAGATGAGAATGTATGATATTATCATGAAGAAACGAAACGGGGGCGAGCTTTCCACAGAGGAAATCCAATTTTTTGTGGAAGGATATACGAGAGGCGAGATTCCGGACTATCAGGTATCCGCCCTGATGATGGCTGTGTATTTTCAGAAAATGACAGAGAAGGAAACGGTGGCGCTTACCATGGCCATGGCAAACAGCGGTGACAGACTGGACTTGTCAGAAATCCAGGGGATTAAAGTAGATAAGCACAGCACAGGCGGTGTGGGTGACAAGACCTCGCTGGCTCTGACTCCCATGGTGGCAGCCTGCGGCATTCCCGTGGCAAAGATGAGCGGAAGAGGGCTGGGGCACACGGGAGGAACGATTGACAAGCTGGAGAGTTTTCCCGGATTTACCACCGCACTCACCAGAAAGCAGTTTATCGAGAATGTAAATCGGATCGGCATCGCTATTATGGGTCAGACGGCCGATCTGGCTCCTGCGGATAAGAAACTTTATGCGCTCCGTGATGTGACGGCTACCGTGGACAATATGTCTCTGATTGCCAGCTCTATCATGAGTAAAAAGCTGGCTGCCGGGGCAGATGCCATCGTGCTGGATGTAAAGACCGGAAGCGGCGCCTTTATGAAAGAGGAGCAGGATGCAAGGGCATTGGCGGAGGAAATGGTAAAAATCGGGAAAAATGCCGGGCGGAGGACCATTGCCATTCTTTCTGATATGGACCAGCCGTTGGGATATGCGGTGGGAAATGC
>CAQUWW010000157.1 GCA_948896875.1 uncultured Acetatifactor sp.
GACAAAAATGCCTCTCTTGACGATTTATTCCGTCAATATACCCCTGAACTTTGCTGTTATTACATTCTGTCAAAACGAATCTCCATGCTCTGCAAAAAAGAGTATGAACTGTGGGATAAAAATCCGGAACTCCTGGAATTTCTGTCACTCCTTCCCCTCTCGGAGGAACCTTCTTCCGGAAGAGATTCTGCCCGGGCCGCCTGGCAGGAGTTTACTCTGAGGTTTTTAAAAAACAGCGACCCTCTGCTTGCCAGAATGCAACAGTCCATGTATCCAATGGTAGATGCGGTTATCAAGAGTATCCATGAATTTTCTGACAAAGATATCTCTTTAAAGACCCTGGCCTCTAAACTGAATGTGACGCCTTCTTACCTGGGAACAGTATTTCACCAGCAGACCGGCTACTATTTCAACGATTATCTGACGGATGCCAGGCTGAAATATGCCGCTCATCTGCTGGAACATACCGATATGAAAATTAAAGATATTGTGGACAAAATAGGCTTTTCCAGCCAGACCTACTTCAACCGTTCCTTTAAGAGATACTTTGATACTTCTCCAATCAGTTATAGGCGCGATAAAAAAATCGGGAACCTTTAGGCCTGTCTGAATTGTTACATCGTCTTGCATTTTCCATCCGCAGTTGCTATACTATGTATTGCACTCTGCGGATGTTTTTATAAAAAATAATTAGAGGTCTTTTATATGATTACATTATTATCCAGAATTTTTATCCAAAACAGAAGCAACACAAAGGACCCTGCCGTCCGGCAGGCCTACGGAATCCTGTGCGGCGCCGCCGGCATTTTCCTGAATCTCTGCCTCTTTACCGGAAAATTCATGGCCGGAACCATCAGCAATTCCATCGCCATCACTGCGGATGCCTTCAATAACCTCTCGGACGCAGGTTCCTCTGTCATTACACTGATCGGATTCAAAATGGCCGGTCAGAAGCCGGATCCTCACCATCCCTTTGGTCACGGCCGGATTGAATACATATCCGGACTGCTGGTATCTGTGATCATCCTGCTGATGGGTGTTGAATTGCTGAAAAGTTCGGTAGAAAAAATCATTCATCCGGAGGAACTGCTTTTCTCTCCTGTGACAATCGCTATCTTACTGGCGTCTATTCTGGTCAAGTGTTATATGTTCCTGTACAACAGACAGTTGGGTAAGAAGCTGGAGTCTGCCGCCATGTCCGCCACGGCTACGGACTCTCTCAGCGATACTCTGGCTACGTCCACAGTATTGATCACTACCCTGGTCGCCCACTTTACAGGCTTTGCGGTGGATGGCTGGTGCGGCGTGCTGGTGGGCCTGTTCATCTGTTATGCGGGATACAGCGCTGCAAAGGACACAATCAGTCCGCTGCTGGGCCAGGCGCCCGACAAGGAGTTTGTCCGACAGATCAATGATATTGTTATGGCCCATGAAAATATTCTGGGAATCCACGACTTAATTGTACATAATTACGGTCCCGGACGAGTGTTGATCTCCCTGCACGCGGAAGTCCCTGCGGACGGCAATTTCCTGGCGCTTCACGATATGATCGATACCATCGAACATGAGCTGCGGAATACCTTAAACTGCCATGCGGTGATCCATATGGATCCCATATGCGTGGGGGATGAAGAGACCACCCGGCTGAAGGCTCTGGTTAACGGTTATCTGCAGGAAATCAGCTCCAGACTGACCATGCACGATTTTCGGATTGTCACCGGTCCCACTCATACCAATCTGATTTTTGATGTGGCGGCTCCTTACGATTTCTCCATGACCGACAGCGAGCTGGAAGCGCTGATCAAGGAGAAAATCCTCAGAGAGAATCCCAATTATTTCGCGGTCATTGAAATTGACAAGCAGATGGCATGATGCCAAAGCCCATACCTGTCACGGCAAAGTACAGCTGTATATCCTGATAAAAATCGATTAGGGGAATGCAATTAGAAGGAAAAGAGTTATGACACAGAGAGAAATGACAGAGCTGACCGGCCCGGAACGCAGACGGCTTGCTATCCTGGAAAAACGGTATCGAAATGCCGCCAGAGTACAGTTCGAGGCTCGGGTGGCCTATTACCATGGGATAACAGGTGGAAACTATACTTCCGTTACCATTCGGGACCAGAAAAGCCGCTGGGGCAGCTGTTCCTCCCGGGGCACACTGTCCTTCAATTATCGTCTTATCTTTGCACCGCCGGCCATTCTGGATTATGTGGTAGTACATGAACTCTGTCACCTCACCCATATGAATCACTCCAAAGATTTCTGGAATATGGTGGCTTCTGTCATGCCGGAATATAAGCTTCATCGGACATGGCTGAGAGAGCATGGTCATGAGCTCACCCTGGAAAGTCATCTGGACAGGCTGGGCATTCCCGTCACTCTGGATTAACCGGACCAGATCTCATCTCGATTTCCATATGCGGGCCTGCGTATAATCGAGTAGAGGAATACCTTTCTCCGCTACTCGCCGCGCGGCCCGCATGCTGCGTCAGCAGCAAACTTCCATATGCGGGCCTGCGCATAAAAAAGAAGCCTGGAATGCCGTTCCTGCGGCATACCGGACTCCTTTTTATTCATCAACGATTCTCATCCACAAACAGCTGCGCTCTGCTCTGAATGATCTTCGCCACTTCCTGAGCACTCTTCTGTCCTGAGAAGAAGGAAGGCATTTCTTCATTAATAATTGTGGAAACATCGCTATTCCCATAATAACACTTGTTAATGGAGAAGATAAAGTTCACCAGCTGATCCACCTGCTCCTGGCTCATGGGATCCAGCTTAATCTCTTCATCGTTTATATAGATGTAATCATCATATTCCTGCTTATTTCCATTTTCATCCAGGTAATAGGGCCTCTGCGTCGCCTCCTGTGCATCCTCCATAAAATATTTCATCTGGATAGGCATTCCCCAGTTCAGGTCCTTCTGATAGTCATCCGTCAGATAGTATCTCAGGAACTCCCAGGCGCCGTCAATATTAGCGGACCTGGCTGAAATCGCATAGCAGTCATCTGCCTGTACATAAGATCCCATGCCGCTCTCCGTAGGGAATCCGATATAGGAAACAGGTTCGCCGAAGCTGCCGTTTATGGTAGAATTCACATCGCTGATCCGTCCGATATACAAATTTCTCAAAATCGTTCTGTTGTCACGATACTGTGATTCATAGGTTCTCCAATAATCTTCTCCAAAATAGTCCTCACTCAGTTCCTCTGGAAGCTCTTTTGCAAATTCCATCATACTGATAAAGTTCTGAGAATCAAATTCACATTTTCCGGTGCTTGTATCAATAAAGTCTGCTCCACAGAAATCCATCATGGTATACATAAAGGAATCTCTGGTCATCTCTCCCAGCATATTGGTCCCTTCCGGCAGCGTACTCATCAGCTCTTTCAGATCCGCCATAGTCCAGGACGTCCTGTCGCCCACAATGGAAGTCTTGCCGATCATGGTGCTTACTCTGAAGCTGGGGATCACATAATACAATTTGCCATCCACGGAATATGCATCCAGAACATTCTGCACAAATTCAACCTGAGACAGCTCCTCATCCTTTTCGATCAGCTTATTCACATCCGTCAGCAGCCCTTTGGAAACATAATTTTCCACCGGCAGCCCGGAGGTAAGCAGAATATCCGGCATATTTCCTGTGGTAATATCATTGTTCAGCTGGGTAAGTCCGGCCTGATAATCATCGTACGTATTGAAGGAATCATACTCTTTTACTGTGATACGATATTCTTCATTGCTGCGGTTAAATTCCACAATGCGCTGTTTCAGGTCGCTGCCAATCCAGTTGCCGGCCAATACAAGCACGGCTTTGTCCGGGATGTCTTTGGGGTCCACATAAGTAAAGATACCCGCCTGTACATCCTCTCCGTAATTTTCCCGGAAAATTCCTATAAAGGATGAATCAGTCAGCTCAATCAGGGAATTAAAATCGCTGATGTTCATATCGGAATTGATAAAGTTCATCTTCTCCTTACTCTCAGGATCCCCTACCTTGTAAGTAAACACACCCTTACTGTTGCTGTATATCAGGTCGGAACTGATTCCTGCGTTCATGGTATTGTATCCGTCCCAGGTCATGGAAGCGGGAAGCTGGCTGGGCTGGCCCAAAGCATCCGTATTCGGATCATAAGTGGCAATATACTGCTTTGACCAATCCTGATCGTCATAATATGTCACCAGGAAAGTACCGTCATTTTTGGCCATAAAAGAAGGGCCGTTCTCAAACATCTTTGCCGCATCGTCAGACATGGATTTTCTCTCGGACAGATTACCCTGGCTGTCCACAGACATCTTATAGGCGTTATCACCAGCCAGCAGAAGCGTTACATTTCCATCTGTTGTCACCGCCATGGCCGTCACATAGAGATATTCTTCCTCAGAATTCAGTCCTTCCACCTCTGTCTCCCACACAAGGCTTCCATCCAGATTCCAGCAGTCAACATAATTCTTCTGAACAGATGTATATTCCTCTGCAGCATAGTTTTCATAGTAATAGCTTCTGATGGCGTAAAGCATGCCGTCGGCACCGAAAGCATAGTTACCGAAATAAGTATTCTCATAAAATTCCTGCTCCGACACAGGATATTTAATATCTATCTCCGGCTCTGTTACAGCTTCTCCTTCAGTGTCAGGATCTGCCTCTGTGTCAGGCTCTGCTTCCCCATCTCCTTCCGTATCGGGCTCTGCGGTGTCATCTTCTTCTGTGGCCGGCTCTGTCGTGTCCCCTTCCGCACCGTCCTCCGGCTGTGCGCCGGGTTCTCCGGCAGGTTCATTTCCCTCTTCAGACCCGGCAGTGGTTCCGGTGTTCTCTATCGTCCCCTTCCACTGCGGAATCTCCAGCGGAGTCAGCTGTACATCCGTACCATCCTCCTTCATGGTCAGCAATCTGATATCCATGTCACTATTCTCTTCCGACCAATGATAAACCTGCAGAACCAGATATATGATGCCGTCTTTATAAGTAGAGGTATAAATATTGTAATCATCCCCTCCTATCTCCGGCATGGTAAATGCTTCAAATTTGTAGACATTTTCCTTTGCAAGTCCGGCATTTTCCTTCTTATTCCCACCGCCGCAGGCACACAGTCCCAGTGTCATTGCAAACACCATACTGATGCTTACAGCTTTTTTGAGCCAACTCTTTTTCATATTATCTCTCCTCATGTTTTCAGTTCTCTCCTCGACTGCTTTCAGCCCCACAGTCTATTCTTCCATATTTTCCCCATCCTCAGGTTCTTCTTTTCGCTTCTCCTTTTTCCTGTGCTTCCTCCGAAGGCGGCGGATTCCGCGGAACGGCTTTTCTTCTTTTTCCAGCTCTTCCAGAAGCCGGCTGTCGTCAATTTCTCCGTTCTTCTTCCTTTTTCTATTCTCCCGAAGCTTCTCCACACGGCGTTCCGCCAGATCTTTCAGTTTATTCCACACATCTTTCATCGTCCAGCCTTTATGCTTCCACCAGATACAGAAGAAGACCAGACCCAAGATAACAGGATACAGCAGGAACAACAATTCAAAAAGCGTCAACAACGCGAGAATATCTTCATAGCCTCTTGCAATATTCTCCCAATAAGGATAGATGATAGCCTTCCCGTTCATGGAACGTGTCCCGAACTGTGTCAACATCTTTAATCTGGTGACAAGAGAATATCGCGTGGTATTTTCCACCACCTCCGTCTCTCTCTCATCCGCTCCCAGCTGCTCTCTGATATAATTCACCGCAAAACCGGTGATGGGATTCGGCATTACAATTTCATAATGATTGATGCCATTGCTCTCTCCCAGCTCGGTCAATGTCCTGTAAGACACATACACCACGGTGGAATCCAGTCCCGCCGCTTCCTCCAGGCGGCCGGAGGGCCTTTCCACCACACCTGTGACAATATGGGGAATTCCGCTGATCGTAACCATCATTCCGGCCACATCGTTGGAACCGAAAAGCTGCCATGCCGCGTCTTCATCTATGACACAATAGTCCTGCATCAGATCATTCCCGGAAAAATAGGAGCCATATAACAGTTTCAACGGATGGAACAGGAAGAAATCTCCTCCTATCCCAATGGCATCCGCAGACAGACTGGCTTTGTCGCTGGAAATAGTCACCTGACCGTCGGCACTGTAAGCGTCCGCCCACAATCTGGCCCCCGGATTCTCTGACTCCTGCAGCACGGAAGCCTCTGTCAGAGCACTGTCAACCGTATGTTCAAATTCAATGATCCGGTCTTCCGTCACCCCCGCATCCACGGAGAAAAAACAACTGACCTGAGAAGCGCCGCCGTCGCTGCTCCATCTCCCGGCAGCGCCCTGGGAGGACTGGCTGCTTCCCAAATAGTTCGTGGTGACAAGCAGAATCAGGAAAATCAGGAAAGATATTCCCCCGCTTATACCCAATACTATTTTCTTCATCATTTACCTCATTTCCATTCCCTTATGTCAGCTGTTATCACTCAGTCTGACCTGTTTGCCGGCTTCCACAGGCTTTGTGGAAGTCGTAATCACAAACTCATAGCCATAAAGCGCCGCGTTTACCGCAGACTGTGTGTCATCGCTTGCCAGAACTTCCACGTCCACACGGCTGGCAATATAACGGGTGCTCAGCGGCCCAGGTTTCGATTCCACAATCAGAATAAACTTGCCATTATTGTCCTCTCGGATAGCACTGTTCGGCACAATGTAATCATAGTTTGCGCTCTTCTGC
>CAQUWW010000158.1 GCA_948896875.1 uncultured Acetatifactor sp.
TGGGATGCAGTGCTTACTTTGCTGAGCGGCAGGGAGGAGCCGTCCGGGCTGTTGCCTTTCCGGATGCCGTCTTCTATGGATGCCATGGAAAAGCAGCTGGAGGATGTACCTTTGGATATGGAGAGCTATGTGGATAGTGAGGGAAACACATATGATTTCGCTTACGGAAGGGACTGGAAGGGGCAAATCCGGGATGAAAGAGTCCTGAAATATGGGATGAGGCAGGAAATGTTATGATATAATGTTTTAGAGCGTGAGTATAAATTGTATAGTGAAAAAATCTGGTGAACAGGGGTAAAAATTAGGCTATTTGTCATGATTAGCTTAATTTTTACCCCTGTTCGCTAATCTGTTGATAGGCAAATTATGCCCTTTCGGTAAAATAGAATTATAGAAATATATGGTGGTATAGAAGGGTGTAAGCATTGGGTTATGTGGCTGAGCCAGAAAGGGTAAATCGGATGAGAACGACAGAAAATTTTAATAATGGGTGGTATTTTGTCAAGGCAGCTGATATGGCGGCTGCACAGACCATGGAATGGGAAAAGGTGACATTGCCTCATACATGGAACAATATAGACGGACAAGATGGTGGAAACGATTATTATCGCGGTACCTGCCTGTATCGAAAAGGTTTCCACAGACCACATTTCTGGAAGACGGGAGACAGGGCTTTTCTGGAATTTAACGGTGCGGCAATGACAGCTTCTGTAGAGGTAAATGGTAAGCTTCTGAAAATCCACGATGGCGGTTATTCCACGTTCCGGGTGGACATCACAGATGTGATGGAAGAAGAAAACCAGATATATGTCGCTGTGGACAATTCCGCAAATGACCGGGTGTATCCCCAGAAGGCGGACTTTACATTTTATGGAGGATTGTATCGGGATGTGAATCTGATCTGTGTACCGGGGAGTCATTTTGAACTGGAAAAGGACGGGACGCCAGGCATTAAGGTGACACCTGTGATAAAAGGCAAAGATGCTGAAGTTCATGTAGTGACATGGGTTTGCGGAAAGGCAGAAAGGGTACATTTTTCCATTGAAGGGGAAATGGCGATGGACGCAGAGGTGATGGAAGGAAAGGCAGAAGCAGTATTCTTGATGCGGGATGTTCATCTGTGGAACGGTGTCCAGGATTCTTTTCTTTATACTGCAAAGGCAGAGTTATTCGCAGATGGCGAAATAAAAGATTGTATACAGACCAGGTTCGGATGCCGTAGTTTTTCTTTTGACAAGGAAAAAGGATTTATCCTGAACGGCAGGCCTTATCCGTTGCGGGGCGTGAGCCGCCACCAGGATCGCGCAGAAGTAGGGAATGCCCTGACCAGGGAAATGCACCGGGAGGACATGGAAATTATCAAAGAGATGGGTGCCAATACCATCCGCCTTGCGCATTACCAGCATGACCAGTATTTTTATGATCTGGCGGACGAAGCGGGGATGGTAGTGTGGGCAGAGATTCCTTATATCACACAGCATATGGAAAACGGAAGGCAGAATACTTTAGACCAGATGCGTGAGCTCATTACCCAATGTTTTAATCATCCTTCCATTGTCTGCTGGGGACTTTCCAATGAGATTACCGCTTCCGGAAATGTGACCCGGGATTTAATGGAAAATCACAGACTGCTGAATGAACTCTGCCATCAGATGGACGAAACCCGTCCAACCACCATGGCACATGTGTTCATGCTTGAGACAGACAGTCCGCTGATAGACATAGCAGATATCGGCAGCTATAACCTGTATTTTGGATGGTATCTGGGAGAATTGTCCCAGAATGACAGCTTCTTTGACGAATACCATGATAGGTTTCCCAACCGTTCCATCGGTTTTTCGGAGTATGGTGCAGATGCCAATCCCAAATATCAGTCGGCTGCACCGGAACGGGGCGATTATTCGGAGAGTTATCAGTGTATATACCATGAGCATCTTCTGGACTGTATTGAGAATCGCCCTTATCTCTGGGCAACCCATGTGTGGAATATGTTTGACTTTGCAGCAGACGGACGGGATGAGGGCGGAGCCCACGGTCTGAACCAGAAAGGGCTTGTGACCATTGACCGGAAATTGAAAAAAGACGCCTTTTATTTGTATAAGGCGGCATGGAGCAGCGAGCCTTTTATACATTTGTGCGGCAGCAGGTATGTGGACAGGAGCGAAACGGTGACGGATATAAAAGTATATACAAACCAGCCATATGTGGAATTGTATGTGGACGGAAAACTGCTGGAGAAAAAGGAGGGGAAAAGAGCCTTTGGATTTAAGGTACCGATAACAGGGGAGCATTTGATTGAGGCAAAGAGCGGCAGTCTGAGTGACAGCATCCGGGTGCGCAAGGTTGACAGGCCGAATCCGGAGTATCAGTTTGCTCAGGAAGGCGGTATTATCAATTGGTTTGATAAGGAGGATTTTAAACCCGGTTACTATTCCGTCAAAGATACCATGGGAGTATTGCAGGCCCATCCGGAAGCGGGAGTTATCGTGGGAAAGATGATGGAAAAGGCACGCTCTTCCCGTGGAGATGTGGCAAAAAGCACTCAGGGGAACAGGAATCTGCAGAAAATGATGGCGGGCATGACGTTGGAAAGCATCTTGAAGCAGGCAAAAGATGCGATTACCGCAGAGCAGATAAAAGAATTGAATGCCGCTCTGCAGCAAATTAGAAAGGCTGAAATAAGATAGAAAGGAAATCGGGCTATGATGGAAAAAAATATATATGATGCGAAAAGGGATTCTGTATATCAGGAACCATATGTGGATGTAGATGAATGGAGGGAGAGAGTATTAAGCAATGGAAGAAAGCTGCCGTTTCGATACATACACGGAGGATTTCGGAATACAGGAGTTAAATTCAGCTTTTGCTATCCGGAAAAAGAGAATTATACGGGACGCTTTTTTCAATATCTCTCGCCCTTTCCCGGACCGGACGAGGAAAATGCATCCCTGCAGAAAGAGGGGGAGAATGATAAGATAGCCTTTGCGCTTGCAAATGGGGCTTATTATGTGGAAAGCAACATGGGTTCTGCCCAGATGTTCGGCCGTAATCAGGACAGCGCTATTGTCTATAAATCCAGCGCAGCGGCAGCAGAGTATTCCCGGGAGAAAGCAGCAGAAATCTATGGATGCGGCAGGCCTTTTGGCTATGTGTATGGGGGGAGCGGCGGCGGTTACAAGACCATGGCCTGCATTGAGAACACCAATGCCTGGGACGGCGCCGTGCCTTATGTAATCGGATCACCGGTTTCTCTGCCCAATACGATTACCATGCATGCGCAGGGACAGAGGGCCTTGCGCCGTGTGTTCGGTAAAATTGTGGATGCACTGGACGCAGGCGGAAGTGGTGATATGTACGAGGGATTAGAGCAAGATGAAGCCGCCATATTGAAGGAAATCACAGCAATGGGATTTTCCCCTAAAATATGGTTTGTGGAGGCAGGCGGAAGAATCGATCCAGGTTCGCTCCCGGTGCTGGCTCCCGGGGTAAAAATGGCAGACCCCGGATATTTCAAGGATTTCTGGGAGGTGACGGGATATCTGGGAGCGGATAAGGGCAGCAGTGCGGTGCGGGATCGGCTGCAGTTTCATGGGATTGTAAAGCGTGTGCATGTACCCGGTTCGGATTTGGAAGCGGAAGACGGTGCAAAAGAAGCCGATGGGCGCAACGGCGTGGACGATGCGTGGAAGAAAATGCTGACGGACGGCCATGATGCCTGGATTGAACTGGAAGAAGTTCCAACAGGTGAGGATTTGTACCTGCAGGGTGTGAATATCAGCTTCGAGACTGGGGAAGCAGTGGGAAAGCAGCTGCTTTTAGGAGGGATTGAGGGCAATGCGCTTGTCATTGGCATGTGTTATGGAATGGACGACTTGCCGGGAGTGCTCTCCAGGGTAAAGCCAGGAGACCGGGTGTTTCTGGACAATTCTGACTTTATCGCAATCCAGTCCTATTACCGCCATCAGGTGCCGGAGGATTTGGGCTTTCATGCATGGGATCAGTTCCGGAACGAGAAGGGGAACCCTGTTTTGCCCCAGCGGAAAAATGTGATGGGGTATGGCATGACGGGAACCGGAACCGTGCAGGACGGTAATATACAGGGAAAAGTAATCGTGATTCAGGCATTGATGGATGAATCCACCTGCCCCTGGTGTGCGGATTGGTACAGGGGGAAGGTAAGGGAAAGTAAGGGAAGCGATGAAGATTTCCGCCTGTATTATATGGAGAACTGTATGCATGGGGATGAGTCCATTATGGAGAACAATATGGTCACTAACTATATGGGGGCATTGCGGCAGGCGTTGTTGGATTTATCTGACTGGGTAGAACGAGGGAAAGAACCTCTTTCTACGACTGTGTACCAGTACCAGGAAGGGCAGATTATTCCGGCTGAAAGTATAAGGGATCGAAAAGGAATACAGCCCAAAGTGACCCTGCTTGTCAATGAGGGCAGGTGCGATCATATAAAGGCAGGAGAGACAGTGAAGTTTACCACAAAGGTGGAAGTGCCGGAAGGTGCCGGTGAAGTAACTGCAATAGACTATGATTTTGAGGACAAATGGACTTTCCCAGCAGAGAACGTATATCCGGTTCAGGGAGACTTTGAACGAACTGCAGATGGTGAGATTTGTGGTGCGGTGTCCTATACTACATATACCTTTGAGAGGCCGGGAACCTATTTCGTCTCAGTGCGGGCGAAGGTGAACAGGTATGGAAATGCAGAAGATATATTTACACAGGTGAAGAACATTGCCAGAGCCAGGGTAATAGTAGAATAGAATCACTACAGGAAGGATGGATTGAAGAGATGGGCATATACCATTCTATTTTGCCAGGTCGTCCTTGGTTAGACACAGGCGGGAAACGAATTCAGGCCCACGGAGGGGCCGTGTTTTATCAGGACGGGATATATTATTGGTATGGAGAAAATAAGGAAAAAACAACCGGAAAAAATGGAATCTGGCATTGGGGAGTAAGATGCTACACTTCCAGGGATTTATATAACTGGGAGGATAGGGGGCTCATCATTCCGCCGGAGCCAGACAAATCGGAGTCTTCCCTGCATCCGTCCGCCATGATGGATCGTCCCCATATCATCTACAACAGGGATACGAAAAAGTATGTATGCTGGCTGAAAATCATGAACCGGGACGGCTCCCAGACGGAGACGGTAATGACAGCGGACGATATATTAGGCCCTTATACAAAGGTGAGGGAAGGATTAAAGCCTTTGAATATGAGCGCCGGAGACTTCGACCTTGCAGTGGCGCCGGATGGAAAGGCATATTATTATTTTGAGAGGGTACACAGCGAGACCATATGCGCAGACCTGACACCGGATTATACGGATGTGACCGGATACTACAGCACGCATTTTCCTCATATTTCTCCCCCATATGTCAGGGAGGCTACAGCGCATTTTATGCGTATGGGAAAACACTATCTAGTAACATCCGGAACTACAGGATATTTACCGAATCCCTCCGAAGTCGCAATAGCGGATACCTGGCATGGGCCTTATACCGTTCTGGGAAATCCCCATACGGAGGATGAAAGCAATACATCTTATCATTCACAGATTTCTTCCGTATTTAAGGTGGAGGGTAAGAAGGATTTGTATATTGCCGTGGCAGACCGCTGGGTGCCTGGTCATATGGAATTCAAATATGACGAGTATGCGGCGGAATATGAGCGGATGTTTATGCCGGGATATGACGGGGCGGCAGAATTCCTCAAAAAGTTCGGTTCTGACGCAGAGAGGAATACATTTATAGCCGACTATGTATGGCTGCCGTTTCGGTTTGATGGCGACATGGCATACTTGGACTGGATGGATGAGTGGAAGATAGAGGATTATGAATAGTTATACCTTTGGCAAATGTTTTGGATCATAAGTATAACTTGAATTCGTTACAGATTAAACTGTGAGAATGAAAATGGATTTTTTCAGCGAGGTGAATAAAAAAATGGAGAAGTATAAAAATGCATCGCTGTCACCAAAGGAACGGGCCGAAGATCTGCTTGGCAGAATGAGCCTGGAGGAAAAGATGGGACAGGTCAACTGCTTGTTTCCCTATGGCGACAACTGGGATGTTGTGGAAAAGGATATGGAACATGGCATCGGCCAGGTGAGCACATTGGACGTGAGGATGATAAAGAGTCTGGACGAGGCTGCAGCCTGGCAGCGTAGGATTCAGAAAAGAGTTATAGAGAAAAGTGAACATGGGATTCCCGCCGTTTTTCATATGGAAGGGCTATGCGGTCCCTTCATTCAGGATTCCATGAGCTTTCCGTCAGGAATTTCAAGGGGCTCGTCCTGGGATCCTGAGCTGGAGGAAAAGGTCGGGGAGGTTGTGGGCAGACAGGAGCTTTCCTGTGGTATTACCCAGGTGCTGGCTCCGGTGCTGGATATCTCAAGGGATTCCAGAATGGGACGACAGGGAGAGACTTATGGGGAGGATCCAACTCTGGCGGCAGCGCTGGGAGCTGCTTATGTAAGAGGCATTCAGAACCAGACTGTGGACGGAAGAAAGGCA
>CAQUWW010000159.1 GCA_948896875.1 uncultured Acetatifactor sp.
TGATGATTGTGATTGTGGCAGTGGCAGGAATTGCTACGGCGATCGGCATTTCTCTGGCAAAGAAAAAGAAAAATAAGGTTTCATAAACATGCCAAGAACATCGGGACAGAAGCTGAAGCTGCTGTATATTATCAAATATCTGGAAGAAAATACGGATGAACATCATCCGGCCAGTACGGCGGATATCATTTCATGGCTGGCGTCCAATGATATTCAGGCCGGACGAAAAAGCATTTATGATGATATTGAGAAATTATGCGATTTCGGGTATGATATTATTCAGGTGCAGAACAGGCTCGGGGGCGGCTATTATATGGCCGGCAGGAATTTTGAACTGGCGGAATTAAAGCTGCTGGTAGACGCGGTACAGTCGTCCCGCTTTCTTACCACCAGAAAGTCCCGCAGTCTGATCAGGAAGCTGGAACGAATGGCGGGAAAGCATGACGCGGGGAAGCTGCAGCGTCAGGTATATGTGGCAGGCCGTATCAAGACGGAGAACGAGAGTATCTATTACAGTATTGATACGATCCACAGAGCGATTCAGGAGAACCGGCAGATCCGATTTCAATATCTGGACTGGAATCTGGAAAAGAATCTGGTACCCAGAGTTAACGGTGAAAAAAGGGTGAGTCCCTGGGCCTTGATCTGGCAGGATGAGAATTATTATCTGGCGGCTTTTGACAGCGTGGATGCCTGCATGAAGCATTATCGAGTGGACAAGATGGGCGGTGTGGAAGTGCTGAAGGCAGCCAGAGAGGGGATGGAACAGTTTGCCAAAGTAGACCTGGCCGCCTATACCAACCGGACTTTCGGAATGTATGGAGGGGCGGAGGAAATTGTTACAATACAATTTCCCAACAGGCTGATCGGTGTTGTGCTGGACCGCTTTGGAAGAGAGGCGGATATTCGCAGAATGTCGGAGGAGGTGTTCCGCATTCGTGTCAGGGTGATGGTCAGCGGACAGTTTTTCGGCTGGCTGGCCGGAATTGGCGCAGATGCGGTCATTGTGAAACCAGTTCCTGTCAGAGAACAATATAAGCAGTGGCTGACAAAGATTACGGAGACTATGAAATAGTTGTCAATAGAAAGATATCCTAAAAATAGGGTATCTTTTTTGGTTAATTTTTCAATAAGAGTGCATTGACAATTTCCTCTCTCTTTTTTATACTGTTAAGTACACGCCACTATATATTGGGCGAAAGGAGAATGCGTCACAATATTTTGTATGTGGAAATGGCGAATGGGGAAGAATAACCGGAAGATAGATGAATTCAGCATTTGGAAGGGAATGGAGCGGAATGGCAAGTAATTTTGAACAGTCAGTCAGAGAAAAAGTGAATTATGGAGAGGAATATAAGCCGATTCGGGAAGTGCTTGTAATTAAAAAGGATGGAAGCAGAGAAGCATTTAATGTACAGAAGGTAATCGACGCAGTGGCTAAGAGTGCTTACAGAGCGTTGACGAAGTTTACTGTGGAAGAGGAATGCAAGATCTGTAACTATGTCATTGATAAGGTAAATGAGCTGAATCTGGAGGAAGTTCCGATTCCGGTCATGCATAATATTGTGGAGAGTGCGTTGGAGCAGGTAAAACCGGTGGTCGCAAAGAGCTACAGGGACTATCGAAATTATAAGCAGGATTTTGTGCGGATGCTGGATGATGTCTATAAAAAGAGCCAGTCCATTATGTACATCGGAGACAAAGAAAATGCCAATACGGATTCCGCACTGGTAGCCACCAAGAGGAGCCTGGTGTTCAACCAGCTGAACAAAGAGCTGTATCAGAAATTTTTTATGACCACAGAGGAAATTCAGGCCTGCTGTGACGGATATATTTATGTTCATGACATGTCTGCCAGAAGGGATACAATGAACTGCTGTCTTTTTGATGTACAGAATGTGTTAAGCGGCGGTTTTGAGATGGGAAATGTGTGGTATAACGAGCCGAAATCCCTGGATGTGGCATTCGATGTGATTGGAGACATTGTGCTCAGCGCTGCCAGTCAGCAGTATGGAGGATTTACGGTTCCCAGCGTGGACCTGATTCTGGAGCCTTATGCCGAGAAATCCTACCAACGTTATATCGAAAAATACGTGAATCTGGGTATTGACAGAGAAAAGGCGGAATCGGAAGCCTACGCGGATGTAGTGAGAGAATACGAGCAGGGCTTTCAGGGATGGGAATACAAATTTAACACGGTGGGAAGCAGCCGGGGAGATTATCCTTTTATCACAGTGACGGCAGGTACGGGAACAGGGAGATTTGCCAGGCTTGCCACTATTACGATGCTGAGAGTTCGCAAGGAGGGCCAGGGGAAAAGTGGGCACAAGAAGCCGGTGCTGTTCCCGAAGATTGTATTTCTGTATGATGAGAATCTTCACGGCCCGGGAAAGCCATTGGAAGATGTATTTGAGATGGGTGTGGAATGCTCTGCCAAAACCATGTATCCCGACTGGCTGAGCCTGACGGGGAAGGGCTATGTGGCAAGTATGTATAAGCAGTACGGCCGCATTGTGTCTCCTATGGGATGTCGCGCTTTTCTGTCACCCTGGTATGAGAGAGGCGGAATGCATCCGGCGGACGATCAGGACAAGCCCGTGTTTGTAGGACGTTTTAACATCGGTGCCGTATCTCTGCATCTGCCAATGATCCTGGCAAAGGCCAGGAAGGAGAGCCGTGATTTCTATGAGGTGCTGGATTATTATCTGAATTTGATTCGCCAGCTGCATATTCGCACCTATGCCTATCTGGGGGAAATGCGGGCTTCCACCAATCCTCTGGCCTACTGTGAGGGTGGTTTCCTGGGCGGGAATCTAAAGCTTACGGACAAGATCAAACCGTTGCTGAAGGCGGCAACAGCCAGCTTTGGCATTACTGCGCTGAATGAACTGCAGGAGCTTTATAACGGGAAATCCCTGGTGGAAGACGGGCAGTTTGCCATTGAAGTATTGGAATATATCAACAAGAGGATCAATGAGTTTAAAGAGGAAGACGGAAATCTCTATGCCATATATGGTACGCCGGCGGAGAATCTTTGTGGTCTGCAGGTGAAACAGTTCCGCAAAAAATATGGGATTATCGAAGGGGTTTCTGACAGGGAATATGTGAGCAACAGCTTCCACTGCCATGTGGCCGAGGATATTACGCCCATTCAGAAACAGGATCTGGAGAACCGGTTCTGGGATTTAAGCAATGGCGGCAAAATACAATATGTAAAATACCCTATTGACTATAACATTGAGGCTGTGAGGACTTTGATCCGCCGGGCTATGGAGATGGGCTTTTATGAAGGTGTAAATCTGTCTCTGGCCTATTGCGATGACTGTGGGCATCAGGAACTGGAAATGGATGTATGCCCCAAATGTGGAAGCCGGAATCTGACGAAAATAGACCGAATGAATGGCTATCTGTCTTACTCACGTGTGCACGGAGACACCAGATTAAATGAGGCGAAAATGGCAGAGATCGCGGAAAGGAAAAGTATGTAATGCGATATCACAATATAACTACGGACGATATGCTCAACGGAGACGGACTCCGGGTAGTGCTTTGGGTTGCCGGCTGTGAACATTGTTGCAAGGGGTGTCAGAACCCTGTCACATGGGACCCGGACGGCGGACTTGCCTTTGATGAGGCGGCAAGGCAGGAAATTTTTGCCGAGCTGGATAAAAGTTATATCTCCGGCATCACTTTTTCCGGAGGGGATCCGTTGCATCCTGCCAACAGACTGGAAGTGAAAGCTTTGATGGCAGAGATCAAAAGCCGTTATCCTGGCAAAACTATTTGGCTTTATACAGGGGACAGTTGGGAGGATATTCTTCAATATCCCCTGGTGAAATATGTGGATGTACTGGTGGACGGAGAATTTCATCTGAAGGAAAGAGATACAAAGCTTTTGTGGAAGGGCAGCGCCAATCAGCGGGTGATCGATGTGCAGAAGACGCTTTTGCAGGAGAATCCTTCTATTCCTGTGCTGCACTGTGGCAATTATGCACAGGAGTATGTGAAGACGGAAAAGCCGGACAATATAGGCGGGTGCTGTGATTGAGGGAAGGGCTGAGAAGATTCTGATCATGGAATTGACAGCAGAGATAGTGGATGAGCTGGAAATATACAATGTAATGGAAAGAAAATGAGGAGACATATGAAACGGGTTGCACAGTTTTTTAAGGTAAGTCCGGATAATTTTGTCAGTGCGATGAGAGAAGAGTTTCCGCAGTATTCAGAGACGGATGTTCGGGAAATATATGAAAAAATCATGCTTCCCAGACGCGCCACCAGGGGAAGTGCAGGATATGATTTTTTTGCTCCGTTTTCCTTTAAACTGTCGCCTGGTGAAACCATAAAAATACCGACGGGAATCCGCGTGAAAATAGACGAGAATTGGGTTTTGAAATTATATCCCAGAAGTGGTCTTGGCTTCAAGTACCGCCTGCAGATGAATAATACGGTGGGAATTATTGACAGTGATTATTATAATTCTGATAACGAAGGCCATATTTTTATTAAAATAACCAATGACACCAACGAGGGAAAGACTGTGGAAGTGGCGGAAGGAACCGGCTTTGCACAGGGGATTTTCATTGAATACGGCATCACTGTGGACGACGAGGCAGACGGTGTGCGCAATGGCGGTCTGGGAAGCACCACTATAGCAGAAAATGTCTGACAGGCATAAAAACTCCTGATCTGGTCATGATAAATGAAAAAGAGCTACGGAAATCATGACCGAGAAGGAGTTTTTATGTTAGAAAAAAACAATGCTTCAAAGGGTAAAGTAACAGGTTCCCTACAGGAAAATATGACATATCTGAATGCCAGGCTGGATGTGGAGAAGAATTTTGATATCATCTACCGTGTGATTCATATTGGTGGTAAAGAAGCCTGTATGTATTTGATAGACGGATTCTGCAAGGATGATCTGGCACAAAAGCTTTTACAGTATTTTATGGACCTGACGCCGGATAAGATGCCGGAGGATATGCATGGCCTTTCGAAGCAGTTTACCCCCTATGTGGAAGTGGACTTGGAAGATCAATGGGAAATGCTGATACAGTCTTTGCTGTCCGGAATGTTTATCCTGCTGATAGACGGCTATACGAAGGCACTTTTGATTGACTCCAGAACCTATCCTTCCAGAGGAGTGGAGGAACCGGAGAAGGATAAAACGCTTCGGGGCTCCAAAGATGGTTTTGTGGAGACCCTGGTCGCCAATACGGCATTGATCCGCCGCAGAATTCGAAGTACGGATCTGCATATGGAAATGCTGAGTGCCGGGGAAAGTTCCCGAACGGATATCACTCTTTGCTACATGAAGGAACGGGTGGATACTGTTTTTCTGGAGGATGTGCGGAGAAAAATTCAGAATATTCAGGTAGATGCTCTAAGCATGAATCAGGAATCCCTTGCAGAATGCCTTTATCAGAAGAAATGGTATAATCCTTTTCCAAAATTCAAATATACAGAGCGGCCGGACGCAGCGGCGGCCCAGGTATTGGAGGGGAATATTGTCATATTGGTAGATAATTCTCCTTCCGCCATGATTTTGCCCACCACGATTTTTGACGTGATAGAAGAGGCGGATGATTATTATTTTCCACCAATTACTGGAACTTACCTGCGGGTAACAAGATTTCTGATTTCATTGTTGACTTATCTGGTGACACCTACTTTTTTGTTGTTGATCAACAACAGTCAGTGGATACCGGAATCCTTTTCCTTTATTCTGTTGAAAGAGGAACCAAATCTGCCTCTGATCTGGCAGTTCCTGATATTGGAGCTGGCCATAGACGGTTTAAAACTGGCGGCCATCAATACGCCGAATATGCTGAGTACACCGTTGAGCGTGATGGCTGCCCTGGTTCTGGGAGAATTTTCTGTAAACAGCGGATGGTTCTCCTCTGAGGTTATGCTATACATGGCCTTTGTGGCCATTGCCAACTATACCCAGGCAAATTATGAACTTGGATATGCACTGAAATTTTTACGTATTATCACTTTATTGCTGACACAATGGTTTGATTTGTGGGGATATATCGGAGGAATCCTTCTGGCGGTATTGGGAATTTGCTGTAACCGGACAGTTTCCGGGAAAAGTTACATTTATCCGCTGGTTCCTTTTGACTGGAAAAATCTGAAAAACAGACTGATCAGAAGGCGGCTGCCGGGGGCGATAAAGGAACAGACAGGGGCAGAGCGGTGAATTCGCGTTTAGTTCATGAAGGCCGCGCCCTTGTGCAAGGACCTTCAAGGTCCTGAGGACTAAGTCAAGGTTATCGCGATGACCAACCGGGGGCTTCCGCTAAGACCAGGAATTCTGCAAGGATCAACCGGGGACTTCTGCTAAAGTCCAGGCTATTGCAAGGACTGACAGCGGGCTATCCTCTACAGCAGA
>CAQUWW010000160.1:0-5999 GCA_948896875.1 uncultured Acetatifactor sp.
TCCAGGATTGCCTGTGTGGAGCGGTAATTCTGCTCAAGCCGGATGACTACAGCCTCGGGAAAATACTTCTCAAAGTCCAGAATATTGCTGATATTGGCTCCTCTGAATTTATAAATAGACTGGTCGTCGTCTCCCACCACACAAAGATTACGGTATTTCTCCGCCAGCAGCCTCACCAGTTCAAACTGCGCCGTATTGGTATCCTGATACTCGTCCACCATAATATACTGGAACCGCTCCTGGTAGGAATCCAGTACTTCCGGGCAATTCTGGAACAACTCTACTGTCTTTACAATAATGTCGTCAAAATCCAGCGCATTATTCGCCCGCAGCGTTTCCTGATACTCCCTGTAAGCTCTGGCCTGGAGAGTCTTGTTATAATCTCCGACCGCCGAACGCTCAAACGCGCTGACCCCGATCAGCTCATCCTTGGCAGAGGAGACCGCACTTAAAAAGGTTCGTTCCTTATACATCTTCGGATCCAGATTCAGACGCTTGATCACAGCCTTCATCACTGTCTTCTGATCATCCGCATCGTAAATGGTAAAACCGTTGTCATACCCGATTCTGTCAATATAGCGGCGCAGAATCCGCACACAGGCAGAATGGAAAGTGGATACCCAGACCTGATCGGCCCCAAATCCCACCAGCTTATCCACCCTGTCCCGCATCTCTCCCGCCGCCTTGTTGGTGAATGTAATCGCCAGAATATTCCAGGGCTTTACGCCCATCTCGTCAATGAGATAAGCAATACGGTGGGTCAGCACTCTGGTCTTCCCGCTGCCGGCTCCTGCCAGCAGCAGGACAGGGCCGTCCGTCTGCAGCACCGCTTCTTTTTGTTCCTTATTCAAAGTATCGTATATACTCATAATCTTCCTTCCCGGCAAACCCCCTCAAGAATTTCTGTTCCCGGGACTTCCCACTTTTCTCTTCTGCCATCCATATCTGTTCATGGCATTTTTTCAACTCCGTACCGCGTCCTTCTCATCAAAGACATCTCCGCACTCAGGGCAGAATTTCGGCGGATGCGCAGGATCTTCCGGTTCCCATCCACACTTGTCACAACGATACACCGGCGCTCCCTCCGGCCTTCTGGCGCCACAGTTGGTACAGAATTTCCCCTGATTTACAGTGCCGCAGCCACAGGTCCAGCCTGCATCGGAAGGCTTGGGACTTCCGCATTCCGCACAGAATTTTCCCCGGTTGTCCGCATGACCGCATTTACAGGTCCAACCCGGCACGGCAGTCCCTGTTCCGCCCCCCTGATAACCTGTCTGGGCCACTTTGCCGGTCTGACCGCGATTCCCCTGATTCTGAGCCGCCCCCATTGCAAACAATGAAGAAGCGTCCATTCCACCGGCCATATTCGCCATATTCATACCCGCAAAGGCCATCATGGGACCTGTGGAAGTATTGGATGCGGCAGCTTTCATAGCCTCCGCCTGCGCCCCGGCCAACGTGGCCGCCGCCATATTTGGATTGCGCAGAGTGGCTGTCGTCTGAAGCTCACTGATCTTCCTGGAAATTTCTTCCGGCATGGAAGGCGGATTCATGGTCATGCTGACCACCACAATTCCCCTTGTCTTCTCCCATTTGCCTGACAATTCCACATTCACCGCGTCCACCAGCTCCGTCACATGATATGGAATGTCGGACACACGCACGCGAAGTCTGCTGATTTTGCCCAGAGCAGGCTGCATGGCTGTCATCAGCTCCGCTTTCATCTGATTCTGCAGCTGGCTGCGATGATAACTGTCCGTCACATTCCCACACACATTCTGGTAGAAAAGTAAAGGATCCGTAATCCGAAATGAGTAGGAACCATTGCACCGAATACTGACATCCATATCCAAACCGATATTGTCATCTATGTAACGGAAAGGAATGGGAGTAGCCGTGCCATAAAGATTATTCATAATTTCTTTCGTATTGAAGAAATACACTCTTTGGTCTTTTGCCGTGCTGCCGCCGAAGGTAAAGCGTTTGCCCACTGCCTTAAAGGTATTGGTGATACTCTCACCCAAATCGCCGCTGAACAAGCTGGGCTCTGTGGATTTGTCAAAAACAAATTCTCCGGCTTCCGCGCAGAATTCCACGATACCACCCTGCTCCACGATAATCATGCACTGTCCCTCATTGACAGCCACGATGGAACCATCTGAAATGATGTTATCTGTCCCTTTGTTGTTGCCGCGTCCACCGCTCTCCTTCCTTTTTCCTTTGGTTACCAGAATATCATCCGAAAGGGAATCACAGTAAAAATACTCTCTCCACTGATCCGCCAGAAGTGACCCTATGGCATCCTTTGCCGCTCTTATCAATCCCATGTTTATACCTCCTAGTATAGTTTCTTGAGAAAATATTTTATCAAATTTTTTAACTTCTCTCAACTGCTTTTGGGAAATATCTTTACAAAAACTGACTTTTCTAATACACTGTAGAAAAGAAAGCATGTTACGCTTTTCATTTTACAGCAAAGGGAGCACACAGACATGGGTAAAAAGGCTACAAAAGCCGCCGATAATATGTACTATCTTGCACGTTCAGAGGCGGCTGAAACAAATCCTGATTTCTCAAGCCGTGAAAAGGCGGCTGAAATTATTGGTATTGACCGCACCAGACTTGCACGAATTGAACTGGATACCATTTCTCCGTATCCGGAAGAGGTTAAAGCTATGGCCAAGGCATATAATGTGCCCGAATTATGCAACTCTTATTGCGCCAGAGAATGCCCCATCGGCCGGAATTCCGTACGGGAAGTTTCCATCGACGATTTTGACCGTCTGGCCCTGAAGGTACTTGGCTCTCTGAAGGATATTGATTCCCTGCGGGCTTCTCTCATTGCCATCTCCGAGGACGGGGTTATCGAGGAGGCAGAACGTCCCGCCTTTCAGGAAATATTGAATTCTCTGGAAAAAATCAGCGTCAATGCAAAGGCTCTTCAACTCTGGGCCATTAAAAATATTCGGATACAACAATAGACTCCGCGTCCTGCGGAGATTCTATTGTCGTATCCGTTCCTTGCTGAGAGAACATAGCTTTGTCTATGCTGTCGTCAGCTTATTTCGCCGCCTCTTCGGCAAAGCTTCTGGTTACCAGATCTTCATATGGAACTCTTTTTTCCAATACGCCCGAGTCTTCCAGAATGTTCTGCAGCAGGGTAAAAGCATCTTCCTCAAAGATCAGGTTCTCTTTCCAGGTATCCTGCACATAATACCTCTCCACAATGGTAGTCAGTGTCTCCATATCCGTCTCCTGGAACTGCGGCGCTATCACCTTCGCAATTTCCTCCGGGGTATGGCTCCGCACATAATCCATTCCCTTTTGCAGGGCATTCGTAAACGCCTGAACCGTATCTTTATTGTCTTTCAGATAACTTTTTTTCGCGGAAAAGGAGGTGTAGGGCACATAACCGGAGTCTTCTCCCAGCGAAGCCACCACATATCCCTCGCCCTTCTGCTCAAGCGCAGTTGCGTGTGGTTCGAATTCCACGGTGTAATCCCCCTGCCCGCCTGAAAAAGCGGCTGCGGTAGAACCAAAATCAATACTCTGATCAATTCGCAAATCCACCGCAGGGTCAATCCCGTTTTTCGCCAGAATATATTCAAATACCATTTCCGGCATACCGCCGGCTCTGCCTCCCAGCACATCCTTCCCTTTAATCATATCCCAGGAGAAATTCTCCACCGGCTCCCTGGAAACCAGGAAATTCCCCGCCCGCTGTGTCAGCTGCGCAAAATTCACCACATAGTCTTCTGTGCCTCCCACATAAGTGTATATCGTACTTTCACTTCCCATAAAACCGATATCCGCTTCTCCCGTAAGCACCGCCGTCATAGTTTTGTCCGCACCGAATCCGGTCACAAGTGTCAGTTCGATTCCCGCCTCTGCAAAATATCCCTCTTCGATAGCCACATACATCGGCGCATAAAAAATGGAATGCGCCACTTCGTTCAGCACCACCTTTGTGCTGCTTTCTTTTGCCGCATTCCCTTTGTCTCCGCAGCCTGCCATTGTCGCCACCATCAGCAGCATTGCAAGACACACCGCGCCTGTTTTCTTCCAAGATACTCCTTTCATAAAAGCCTCCTTACCATTTTAAGCTCATTTTGGAAAAGACCCTCCGGTCTTCTGATAAGCTATCATATGAAAGAAGGCTTGTCGAAGTTACTGCTATTTTCTATCCGTTCCCTTTGAACCGTAAATATCGTCAAGAATTTTTTCAATCATCAGTTTTTTCAGATATACATCAAAACCCAGCGTACAGATGAACGCAAACTTCCGCAGAAAATCCGCATGCTCCTCCGGTGCATCCTGAAATGTCTCCTGTGCGACCTTAAATTTCTCTGTCACATCCTCCTTCAACGCCTGACGCTGTTTTTCCACCATACCAAAGGCTTCTCGGTACACGCTTTCCAGGTTGAATTCCCCATCCTTATGAAAAAAGTAATCTGTAATCGGGCCCAGAAGCGTCTGGATATCATTGATAGACATAATCCCTTTATAATAATAAATAAAAATCAGAAGCAGCACATGCTCCTTGGAATATTTCTTTTTCACGGGAGGAGGGAGTAAATCATTTTTTGCATAATTGTTTATCATGGTCTTCGTCAGCACCTTATCCTCTTCGGGATTTCTCACGGAAGATCGCAGCCGGCTATCCATAAAAGTAGTAATCTGATCCATATACAGATCAATATTTGGTATGTCCTCAGGGCTGATATATTCTATCCTGTCCAGGCTTGCCAAAATACTGTTGAGTAAATCATTCCCATCAATCGTCATATATCATCCTTCTTCCTGACCCGCCGACAGCCGCCTGCGGAAATATGTCTTGCATTCTATTATCTAAGTTCTATAATAGAATCAAGGGCAGATTCTATTATCCAAGTACCATTATATAGTATTCAATACTACATGACAAGATTTAGTTTTAAAAATAATTGTCAGCTTTACTTTGCAACTTTAATATGTTAATATAGTAAAGGATAAAAAAGTGCCTTCGGCACCGTTCTGATTCCATGTCCATCCGGCGATGGACTTCACTATAATGTAAAAAACAGTGAGGTATTCCCCAATGAACAAAGATATCAAAAGTGAAGCGGCAGATTCTCTGTTTGATGCCATTCTCTGTCTGAAGAACCGTGAGGAGTGCTATCGTTTTTTTGAGGATTTATGTACTGTCAACGAGTTGCATTCCATGTCTCAGCGTTTTGAAGTAGCCGTTATGCTAAAAAATCGCAGTACTTATCTTGAAGTTGCTGAAAAGACCGGTGCCTCTACCGCCACCATCAGCCGCGTCAATCGTTCTCTGAATTATGGAAACGGCGGATATGAGACCATTTTCAGCCGTATGAAAAAGGACGAAGAAGCTCAGTGACCCTTCTATTTAAAAAGCAGGAATGTCAGGACGACAAACCTGCTTTTCTTTCTTAACAGATGTACCAATCATGCTTTCTTTTATGTTCAAGGTTTCTTGCCCAAATTATTCCACAGATGAATTCTCCGGCGTCATTGTCTCCTCACTCACAGACGCCTCTTCCGCCTCCTTAAGCGCCTCCACAACAGCGGCCTTCGCAGTCTTCTTCATAGCTTTCACTGCTCTGCTGTTGGGTTTGGACCTTTTGCTGGCATCCTGATTCATATCGCACCTGCCCTGGAATATCGCCCGTTCATCTATCACGAGTCCACCTGTTGTAATATCGCCGATCACCCTTGCCGTAGAAGTCAGTTCCACTTTTTCCGGTACATTCAGATTCCCATACACCTCGCCGCCGATCATGACTTTCTTCGCATTGATATCACCGTTGATACAGCCGGACGCACCCACAATAACCATCTCCGTCACTATCACGTTGCCGTTCACAGTTCCGTCAATCCTGATTACACCATCGGCCGTAAAATCACCGTTACATTCGGCATTCATTCCAATGATACTGGTAATCTGTGTTTCCTTTTTTTTCATTTTTAACTCCTCCTGTTATAGTACCGTAATCATC
>CAQUWW010000160.1:6061-6377 GCA_948896875.1 uncultured Acetatifactor sp.
TTTACTGTTCTGAAATAATCCCTCCGATTCTTCCTCATCCGCTGATATTCAACATATCCATGGGGTTAACGTATTCGCCGTCTTTCATCATCTGATACCCCAGCTTGCTGCTTTCTTCCGTTATCAAAAACAAGGTTGTTCCCTGAGTAACTGTCTCTCCCTGCTTCACCTTGACTTCACCCTGATTCCTGTAGATAGTTGTGTAGCCATTCCCATGGTCAATCCAGATATTATTTCCATACTCAGGATCCTCGTTTACTACTGTAACCGTTCCACTGGCCGTGGCTACCACCATGGAATTCGGGGCCGCCGTAAA
>CAQUWW010000161.1 GCA_948896875.1 uncultured Acetatifactor sp.
ATTGTCAGAATGTCATACAGATATTTTCTGCCATTTTCAGCATGATTGACCAGAAGTCGGGCATGGAAAATATTATATCTTACGAGTACATTTTCTTCGAAGACCGGGAGGGCAAAACGGACATCATACCTATACCAGCCATATTTTGCATTTTTGCTGTGTTTTTCCTTGCGGTTTTCTTCGAAAGACGGATTGGATGCTATCTGTATCAACTCCGGTATTGCAGTAGCAGCATTTGCCTTTGCTTTTGCATTTGCACCCATAAGATTTTTCCGGCTCTCTGATTCTGTGTATTCTTCAGGCAGCTCGTTTCCAATAAAAATATGTTCTGCAATCTCAGCGATTTCGTAATGATCTCCCACATATCCTTCAAGATACTGCTTTACATTATTCCAGTCAATCTGCCGTTTCCCTTTGAAACGGATATCATTGATCAGAACCAGCTTTTTGCCATCTGTGTCAGTTATGATATTTACATTTCTGTTTTCAATCATTTTTGTAATCCCCTTTTTTCGTTTCTCTTGATCGTGAATGTGCCTGTCAATTGTATCACAATCCAGGTAAGAAAGGAATCCTGAAATAGGAAGAGAAATGGTATAGATAGAAAAGAAACAGATAGGAAAATGCCTGCACTTCAAAATGAAATACAGGCATTTCTCGTGCCGGTCTGACAAGGGCCAGAACAATCAGAATTCATTTATTTTATATCATATATCCAGTTCCGGGGGAACATCCAGTTCTTCCGGAGCATATTTTCCGTTCTTCTTGCGCTGTCTTACACATTCCGTCAACAGATATTCGATCTGCCCGTTTACGGAGCGGAAATCGTCTTCCGCCCAGGCGGCAATGGCGTCGTATAATTTGGGCGATAATCTGAGCGGAACCTGTTTCTTGGTATCAGCCATAATCAGTACAGACTCCCGGAGTTCACAACCGGCTGCGCATCATGATTGCCGCACAGCACCACCAGAAGATTGGAGACCATTGCCGCCTTGCGCTCCTCATCCAGCTGCACCACACCATTCTCATTCAGACGTTCCAGAGCCATTTCCACCATGCCCACGGCGCCGTCCACGATCATTTTGCGGGCGTCAATGATGGCCGAAGCCTGCTGGCGTTGCAGCATGACAGCCGCGATTTCGGGAGCATAGGCCAGGTAAGTGATTCTGGCTTCCACAATCTCGATACCTGCTTCCGTGACACGCTTCTGGATTTCATCCCGGATTCGCATGGCTACTATTTCGCTGGAACCACGCAGGCTCCCTTCGTCGGCTACGCCGTCCCCGGTGGTATCCACATTGGGGGCCACGTCATAAGGATAAATGCGGACTACATGACGCAGGGCGCTGTCACATTGCAGAGACAGGAATTCTTTGTAATTGTCCACATTGAATACCGCTTTGGCGGTGTCCACAATCTTCCAGGTGACCGCAATACCGATTTCAATGGGATTGCCCAGACAGTCGTTGATCTTCTGACGGCTGTTGTTCAGGGTCATAATCTTCAGAGAAAGCTTCTTGCTGCTATAATCGCCGGTGAGGTTCATATTCTGGGTGCCGTTTACAATAGCGGTGAGTCCGCCGGCATCCGACACATCTCCGCTCTGGCTCAGCTTTGTCCGGGAAGCGGGATTGACGCCTACACAGAAAGGATTGACATAATAGAACCCATTTTCCTTCAAAGTGCCGATGTACTTGCCGAACAGAGTCAGTACCAAAGCTTCCTGGGGCTTCAGCACCTTAAGACCCAGCAGGAAAATCCATCCAAGGCTGACCACCGCTATGCTGACCACCAGTCCGGTAATATTCAGGGCTGTGGCGGCCTCTTCCAGGCTGATTGCGGAGAAAATCAGAGCCGCAATAGCAGCGGCATACACCACAATGATGAGTAGCAACACACTCATTCCGTTTTTCTTTCCATTTAAAATCTTTTCACTCATAAATAATGCCTCCTCTTTACAGATATCCTTAACGAATATATCTTTGTGATATTAAAATGATATCATAAGAAAGGGAAAATTGCAAGAGTTATTTTGCGGGGAGAAGTGCAATTTTCTAAACCATTTCTAATTTTCTGCCTTAAAAGAGAAGATATTGACATATTTCAGGCCAAAGCATATAATAATATTGTAAGGCAGGCAACGGCGTGTGTCTGTCAAAGCGTTGAAGTAAGAGAGTGCGCCGGTAGGCATTGTCTTACGGAGCTTGCAAGAGGGGTTGTGCAGTGAAACCTCAAACCGGCGTAGGTCAGAAGACCGAAAGAAAATGCTCCAAAAGACCCTGCTGAAAGGCAGGGCTTTTGTTGTGTATAGGAGAAAATGGTATGGATTTGTTACAAAAATGTGCCATTGCCTTTGAACGGCTGACCGGTTATCAATATCGATTTATGTTGGGCCGTAAAGGAAAACTAAAAGAGATTATATTGGGGTTTGGTGAAACGGATTTTCATCATTTGGCAGGACTCCACAAGCTGAAGGATATCAGCATTGCAAGAGAGAACCGTCAAACTGTTTTTCGTGATATTCTAGCTGGACGTATTACATACCAGACGATAGAAAAAAGTATTTTTTTCAATGAAAGCGGTTTGAGATTAGAAACTTTCCAATGGAGCGAACAGATTACACGAAAAACCAAATGAGGTATACGCTGCTGAAAAAAGAAAAAATTCATCTGAATACTGGAAAAATTATTGTTCAATATAACCGGCTTTGATCTTTTCCCATCTTTCTCTGTTCCTTTTCCCGCTTATTGCGTTCCCGAAGTTCCGTAAAAAATAATTTCAGCATATCGCTGCATTCCTGTTCCAGAATACCACGGGTCACTGCCGCCTGATGGTTGAACTGCGGATGTTCCAGGATATTCAGGATAGAACCGCCGCAGCCGGCTTTCGGATTCATGCATCCGATGACGACTTCCGGAATGCGGGCCTGGACGATGGCCCCCGCGCACATCTGGCAGGGTTCCAGGGTGATATAGATAGTGCACTCTTCCAGCCGCCAGTCGCCGATGACTTTACTGGCTTTTCGGATGGCAGTGATTTCAGCATGGGCCAGCGTGTTTTTATCTGTGTTGCGCCGGTTATAGCCCCGCCCGATGATCCTGCCTTCGTGTACAATGACGCAGCCTATGGGCACTTCGCCCAGAGAATAGGCCTTTTTTGCCTGCCGCAGGGCTTCCTTCATGTATTTTTCCTGAATAGTTCTGATGACTGCCATGGATAACGGTTTTCCTTTCGATGCGAGGCTGTCACTTGCCTTGTTTATTCTCATTTCGCCATTGTCTGGGCGAGATCTGGTATACATTTTTAAAGGCTCTGGAGAAATGCAGCTGGTTGGGATATCCCACCACATTTCCAATATCCGCGATGGATAAATCCGTAAGCTTTAAAAGCTCGGTAGCCTTCGTCATGCGGTAGGAGATGAGAAATTCCTGGGGCGTCTTTCCCATGGTTTCGTGAAAAATCTTTCCGAAATAGCTTCGGTTCAGGCCGCAGGCCGCCGCAATATCCTCCACGGAGATATCATTTTGAAAATTCTGCTCGATGAAAGCGAAAGCTTCTTTAATATAGAAATCCCGGAGGCGGTTTCCCTTGCTGATCTGGGTGGCAGTGGACGAACGGACCAGTCCATCTATAAACAGATAAAGATGACCGATCAGGTGAAAGGGAGATGTATCCTTATGATTTACAATATATAGCATTTCTGACTTCATACTCTCATATATATCTTTATAACGGGCTTTATAAATGGGACAATCCTGAGTCAGCCCTGCCAGTTCCACGGCCTCTTTTGCACGCAGACCATCGAATTCCAGCCACACATATTCCCACGGAAGTTCCCGGTCAGCGATATAAGTACAAACCTGACCCGGGAAAAGCATAAAGCCCTGGCCGCTTTTGACCTGGTATTCCAGATCCTCTCCTTTGCCATTGTCCGCAATTAATCTGCCTGTGCCGGAGAGACATAGATGGAAGAGATAATGATTCCTGGCGGCCGGACCAAAGGAATGAGCAGGGTCACACTGCTCCCAGCCGAACTGATACAGACCCAGATCGATAAAGTTTTCACTTGGAAATACGGAAAAAATTACTTCGCTCATACGCTCACCTCAAATCTTATTATATACCAAAATGCTAGATGACTTCAAATATAAAAAGAAAAAAGTGCATAATGGCATAAAACAACAAAAATACGGGTATTTCTAATAGCATAATGGTATGTTAAGATATATTTATCAAAAGGCAGACGGACTATCTGCGGAACTAAAAATCAGTAGCTGGTCCGTCAGGGCCCGGAGAAATTACGGACGCAGTGCGGCCGGAAGTTCTCCGCGAGAATTGGCCCTGACGGACCAGCTACGGAACTAAAATGAAGGAGAAGATGCCATGAAAGGAAAGAAAGCAAAATGTGCGGGTCTTGCACTATGCTGTACGGCGGCTGCGTTCTCTCTTGCGGGCTGCGGCAGCAACGCGGATGACGGGAAGATTCAGATCGAGATTGTCCAGTACAAACCGGAAGCTGCGAACTATTTTGAGACGGTGGAGGAGGCATTTAATGCCACACATGACAATATCCACCTGACAATCAGTTCGCCCAACGATGCCATGACAATCCTGAAGACCAGGTTCATCAGAGAGGATTATCCGGACATCATAGGAATCGGCGGCGACATTAACTATTCCTATTTTGTGGATGCCGAGATTCTGACGGATATTTCCGACTATGAGGGGTTGAAGAATATCAACTCCGGTTACCTGGACATTGCGGAATCTCTGGAGCTGGTGCCCACAGACGGAACCTACATTGTGCCTTATGTGGCCAATGCGGCGGGGGTTCTGTACAACAGAGATATGTTCGCAGAGCATAACTGGGAGATTCCCGAGACCTGGGACGAAATGCTGCAGTTGTGCGAGGCGATCAAGGCGGAAGGAATTCTTCCTTTTTACTTCGGTTTCAAGGATACCTGGACATGTCTGGCTCCCTGGAATGCCATGGCGGTAGAGCTTGCGCCGGCGGATACGGCCAAACAGGTGAACAGGGGAGAGACCACATTTACCGACCAGTACAGAGAGCTGGCGGAGAAGTACGTACAGCTGCTGCCCTATGGACCGGATGATCCTTTTGCCTACGGGTACAATGATGCATGTACTGCGTTTGCCAGAGGGGAATCAGCCATGTATCCCATCGGAAGCTACGCCACACCCCAGATTCTGTCTGTGAATCCGGATTTGAACATTGATTCCTTTGTTATGCCGGCCAGCGATGTGAAAGAAGACAGAACACTGAACTCAGGAATTGACTTAGGGTTCTGTATCATGGACGGATGCGAGAACAGAGAAGCGGCCTACGAGGTTCTGGACTTCCTGCTGGCGGACGAGAATCTGCAGAAGTACATTGATGACCAGAATGCCGTTCCCTGCAAAAACGGGGAGTTCAAACTGGCCTCCATGCTGGACGGAATGCTCTCCTTCATTGAAGAGGGGAACATGACGGACTATCAGGACCATTATTATCCTTCGGAAATGTCCGTGGATGCGTTGCTGCAGACCTTCCTGATTGAGAAGAATGTGGACAATTTCCTGGAGATTTTCGACACCAACTGGCAGCGGTACAACAGAGATATCATCCGTATGGTTCAGGACTATGAGCAGAGCCATTGAGAATCCCAGGGAGAAGGAGAAGAAAGACGATGAAAAATGATAGAAAGAGAACGTTTTTATTGATTACCATACCGATTCTTGCTTTGTTTGTCTGCTTTAACACCATCCCGCTGATTCGCGGCGTAGTGTACAGCTTCACCAATTTCAGAGGCTTCGGTAAATATGACTGGGTGGGATTCCGGAATTACATGGATCTGTTTACGGATGCCCGGGTTGGAAAATCCTACTGGTTTACCATCAAGCTGGCTGTGGTGACCACCATTGTGGTAAATGTGCTCAGTCTGATTCTGGCGCTGGGTCTGAACAGTAAGATCAGAGCAAAAGGTTTCTTCCGGGGAGCATATTTCCTGCCCAATATCCTTGGCTCTCTGGTTGTAGGTTACATTTTCAATTACTTTTTTACTTATATCGTACCGGCCCTGGCGGACATGACCGGAATCAAGTCCCTGAGTACCAGCATCCTGTCCAGCCCCAGCAAGGCCTGGATCGGTGTCATGATCGTATGTGCATGGCAGGCTATCGCAATGAACACCATCATTTACATTTCGGGACTGCAGACGGTGCCCGAGGATGTGTACGAAGCCGGCGGCCTGGACGGCGCCACAGGATGGAAACAGTTCAGGCACCTGACCTTCCCGCTGATCATTCCCTTTTTCTCCATCAATATGGTGCTCAGCGTGAAGAACTTCCTGATGGTATTCGATC
>CAQUWW010000162.1 GCA_948896875.1 uncultured Acetatifactor sp.
TATTCGGAGGATCCTGATCCCCTTCTACCAGCTGCGGGACGCGGCAAATGTGATTGCGGACGGAGATTACCAGAGACGGGTAGACCGGCCCGGGACTGACGAGATCGGGCAGGTTTCCCAGAGTTTTAACCGGATGGCGGACCGCCTTGTGGAGCAGATGCAGAAAAAAGTGCTGGAAGCGAAGCAGAAAGAAGATTTTACGGCCGCCTTTGCCCATGAATTGAAGACACCGTTGACTTCCATTATCGGATACGCGGATATGCTGAATTCTCTGAAGCTGACAGAGGAGGAATGCAGCGAAGCCTATTTTTATATCTACAGTCAGGGAAAACGTCTGGAAAGCCTGTCTCATAAACTACTGGAACTTGTCAGTATGGATAAGAGCCCTCTTACATGTAAGCCGATTTCTACCAAGGAACTGGAACAGAATATACGAATTACCATGCGTCCCATATGGAAGAGTCGAGGGGTCAGGGGAAAGGTGGACCTGGAGAAAGCCACCCTCCAGGGAGACGGAGAGTTACTATTGTCCCTGTTCTATAATCTGTTGGATAATGCGGTAAAAGCGTTGGATAAAGGAGAAAAGAGTTTTATTCTCATGAAGGGCACCTGCATGGAAGGTTTCTATGAATTCAAAGTGGTGGATAACGGACGGGGCATTCCGGCGGAGGAGATCAGCAGGATTACGGAAGCATTCTACATGGTGGATAAATCCCGTTCCAGGAAAGAGGGCGGCGCAGGCATTGGGATGGCATTGTGCCAGAAGATTATTCAGCTGCATAACGGAACCATGAATGTGGAGAGCAGACTGGGGGAGGGTACCGTGATAAAAGTCCTTTTTCCCAGAATGGACTCCAGAACCAAGAGGAAGAAAGCATAAATGGCAACAGGAAGATGGATAGAACGAAAAAGAGACAGATAAGAATCAGTGTGAAAAGGGATGCCGGATTGCGGGGGAAGAGAATAATTCAATATACGGCAGGTTTGTCAGGGTTGGTTTTGCTGATCACTGCCGCTTTTTTGATTCCTCAGTTTATTTTCAGGGTACAGGATGACATTTTGTGCGGTAACACTGAGTTGGGTCAGAGAATGCATCTGGATGTGGAAGCCATGAGAACCGACTATGAAAAGGAACTACCCATACGGCTGGAGAATTTTGTGAATGGCCTGAAGGCAGGAGATGTTTTCTATGTGACATCCCGGGAAATGGAGATAAACCAGGAAATTCAGGAATATCTGTACTCCGATGCAGGCTTGTATCAGGGGATTATAGATAATTTCATCGCAATTGGGCTTATAGATATCTGGGGAAGAGATTTTACAATAAATCAGTGGAAAAGGTATGTAATATACAGCGATAATTATGCAAAGGGAGTCAATTTTATCCTGTGGTATATTGAATTGCAGGATTCGGAAGAGGTGCTGAAATTACTGGTAGACGGAGAAGATGGAACCATATATGCGTTGAAAACGGAGGTCGGCGTGCATTTGGGAAAGGGGAATTATGATTATTGGGCCCAGATGAAGAGCTATCTGGGTGAGTATATGTTCTTTGAGTTATGGGGATATTTTGCAGAGTATTATGATTTGATGACAGAGGAAGTAGCAGAAACCTATTATTCCTGGCTGGAAGAAATCGAAAAGGGAAGGATGGAAACGGATACACATACGGAACTTTCGGCGGTGGATATTGCGGATACACAGACGGACGGGGAAGAATTCATCGTAGAGATAAAAGAGGGAAAAACGGACTCTGAGAAGGAAGAAGGGTGGAATGTGGAGGAATGGTATGCCATGGAGGGAGAAAATCGACTACTGCTGACAATACCCTGCGGGGAAAGCACGCTGGATGTGGTTTGGGAGATGGAGAATCCGGAATATGGGTATTCTATGCCCAATGTGACAATGGGAATTAGGGACATATATGAAAGGATTCCGGAATTTTGAGATATAGTAGAAAAAGAGAGAAAAAAATAATTTTATATCTTGTGATGATTTTTCTGCTTATGGGGGCATTTCTCCTGCCGCAGGTCATTTTCCGGATACAGGATCGCATTTTATGTAGAGACATTACCCTGGGCCGGCGGGAAAGTATGGATGTGGAAGCCTTGAGTACTTCCTATGAGAAATCGCTGGCAGTGCGGATGAGCAATTTCTCGGAAGGACTGGCGGGAAACGATAGCTTTTATGTGACTTCTCAGGAACTGGAGATCACCAGAGAGGTAACGGATTTCTTGTATTCGGAGTCCGGACTCAATCAGGATGTGCTGACTGTTTTTGCGGAGGGTGGATTGCTGCCCTATGAGCTCTGGAAGGGCAGTTATGCGGTAACGCAGTGGAAACGTTATGTGATCTACAGTGATGATTATGCCAAAGGAGTGAATTATATCCTCTGGTATATTGAAATGCAGGATCCGGACGATGCCGTGTTTAAGCTGATTATAGATGCGGAGGATGGCACTGTTTACGGATTACGGACGGAAAACAACCGCAAGTTGCTGACAGAGAACGAACAGAATTATCTGCTGGATTTTTTGGGGTATAATTATGTTCTGACGCAGTTGTGGGGCTATTTTGCTATATATTACGAAGTATTGAGCGAGAATTCACTGGAAATTTTATATCGATGGATGGAGGAAGGCGGCTGGCTGGATATCAATCATTTTCTGGAGGAGGAAGTGCGGGGGGATGAAGAAAACTGGTCGGAAAAACTCGGGATATCCGTGGAGAATATGGGATATGAAATGGATGCGAAAAATAGTGTTTGTTTTCAGATGCCTTACGAAAATACCTGGCTGGAAATCATGATAGAAGTAAATAATCCGGAAGTCCAGTCTGCCTATAGATACCGTAATCCGGATCTGACAATGGGAGTCCGTCAGATTTACGAAATGATACCGGAATTTGCATAAAGACGCTCTTGTACCAATATATTTAGAAAAACGGCAGAGGTTTTTCTGAATCTATGGAGAAAGCAATTCAATACCTTGACGATCTGGTCTGGGGGCCGTGGATGCTGGTTCTTTTGCTGGGAACCGGCTGTTATCTGATGCTGCGGCTGGATCTTCTTCCCCTGAAAAATTTAAAATATGCGTTTCGCTGTGCCTTCGGGAGCGAGCCAAAGGGAAAGGGTACAAAGGAAAAGAGTACTAAGAAAGACAGAAAAAAAGACAGGGAAAAGGCTTCCGGCAAAGTCTCTTCCCTAGCTTCTCTTACCACAGAGCTTGCTATCACACTGGGAATCGGGAATATCGTGGGTGTGGCTACTGCAATGGTTCTGGGGGGTCCCGGCGCGCTGTTCTGGATGGTAATCACAAGCTTTATCGGTATGGCCACCAAGCTTGTGGAGAGCATGCTTGCGGTAAAATACAGAGGAAAAAACGATAGGGGAGAGACCGCAGGCGGGCCCATGTATACCTGCCTGTATGGGTTTCCGAACAGAAAGGCAGGAAAAGTGCTGGGGATTCTGTTTGCCCTCTTTGCCGTCACGGCCTCCTTCGGCATGGGAAATATGACCCAATCCAACTCCATTGCAGACGCCGTGTGGGTGTCTTTCGGCATTCCGAAGGAGAACACAGGACTATTTCTGACAATCATGACGATTCTGGTGGTTCTGGGGGGAATCGGTGTCATCGGAAAAGTGACGCAGATACTGGTGCCTTTTATGGGTGTCTTTTATCTGCTGGGAGCGCTGGCGGTGATTCTGACTCATATCAACCGACTTCCGGGGGCCATAACGGGAATCCTGGGGGCAGCTTTTTATCCCCAGGCGGTATCCGGGGGAATCTTCGGCAGTATCACAGTGACGGCATTCCAGTCGCTTCGCTGGGGAGTGTCCAGAGGGATTTTTTCCAATGAAGCAGGGCTGGGGGCCTCCGGAATCACCACGGCGGCCGCGGATACGGATGACTACATACGGCAGGGCTATATAAGTATGACAGGGGTATTCCTGGACACAGTGGTGGTCTGTACCATTACGGGGCTGGCCTTTGCCACCTCCGGCGTGCTGGGAAGTGTGGACGGGGACGGAAACCTTCTCACCGGCACGGCCCTGACCCTGGCAGCTTTCCGCACCACCCTGGGGAAATGGGGCGGCAGCTTTGTCAGCGTCTGCATTGTACTTTTCGCTTTTGCCACGATAATCGGATGGGCTTACCAGGGAGAGAGAGCCTTTGAGTTTCTTATGGGTGGAAAATCAAAGTATAACCTCTGGTATCGGTTTGCCTATGGGCTGGCGGCCTTTGTGGGGTGCATGTGTTCCCTGGAAGTGGTCTGGAATTTCTCGGATATCTGTAATGCGTTGATGGCGGTTCCAAATCTGATCTGTGTTCTGGCCCTGTCCGGGAAAGCCTGCCGGGAAATAAAGGCATATGAGCATAGAAAAAGGAATTGAGATAAATGGATGTTCGTGATATGATGGTATTTGGCAGTTACAGGAGAGCGAGAGTAAAGTAATGTTTAGCCCGGGCCTGGACAGCCATGTGTTTTATGCGCAGGCCCGCATATGGAAGCTTGCCGCTGAGGCAGTCTGTACTGTGCAGCGAATAGTGGATAGGGATATTCCACTATACTATAAATGAGAGAGGAAGAATATTAAAATGTCACGAACAATCGATTATTTTCTGCAATATGTGAAACTGGACACGCAATCAGACGAAAGCACAGGGACATCCCCCAGCACCCGGAAACAGCATGAGCTGGCGGAGCTTCTGGTCAGGCAGCTGGAGGAGATGGGGGCATCGGAAATCACATATGACAGGGAGCATTGCTATGTGTATGCCTCTGTTCCCGCATCAGAAGGTTATGAAAAGACGCCTGTTCTGGGATTTGTCGCCCATATGGACACTTCCCCGGCGGTATCGGGAGCCAATGTGAAGCCCAGGATTGTGGAAAATTATGACGGCGGAGATATTGTGTTGAATGAAAAAGAGAATATCGTATTCCGGACAGCAGAGTTCCCGGAGCTTGCGGAATACAAAGGCCGGAATCTGATTGTGACGGACGGCACCACTTTGCTCGGAGCGGACGACAAGGCGGGTATTGCGGAGATTATGGCAGCCTGTGCCTATCTGCTGGAGCATCCTGAAGTCAGCCATGGAAAGCTTCGCATCGGCTTTACGCCGGACGAAGAAATCGGTCAGGGTACGGACCATTTTGATGTGAAGCTGTTCGGAGCGGATTATGCCTATACGGTGGACGGTGGACCCTTCGGCGGTATGCAGCATGAGACCTTCAACGCCGCAGGGGCCAGGCTTACCGTATACGGAAGAAGCGTGCATCCCGGTTCGGCCAAAGGCAGGATGGTGAATTCCATGCTGGTGGCTTTTGAATTTCAGAGTCTGCTTCCGGTCTTCCAGAATCCCATGTATACAGAGGGATACGAAGGATTTTTCCATCTGGATCAGATTTCAGGAAATGTGGAGAAGACCACGGCGGAATATATTATCAGAGACCATGACAGAGCTTTGTTCGAAGAGAAAAAACAGACCTTCCGGCGCTGTGCGGATTTCCTGAATGAGAAATACGGTGCGGGGACTGTGGAGGTAGAAATGGCTGATACCTACTATAACATGGAGGAAGTCATGAGACCTCACATGCATCTGATTGACAATGCGGCCCGGATCACCAGAGAGCTGGGAGGAGAGCCTGTGATTACTCCCATCAGAGGCGGCACGGACGGTGCAAGACTTTCCTATATGGGACTGCCCTGTCCGAACCTCTGCACCGGCGGCTCTAACGGCCACAGCCGCTTTGAATACGCCTGTGTGCAGGAGATGGAGATGACGACGGAGCTTTTGGTCAGGCTTGCGGGGAGGTATTCGGAAGGACTTATCTGAAGAACTTGAAAAGAAGAATGGATGTCGTCCCGCCGCATGTGCCCAAACCTTCGGCTGTTTGAATATTTAAGTAAGCAGAATTTTGATAAGATACGAGAGGAGAGCGGATAAAGATCAGATTATGGAAAGAAACATAAGCGTTATAAAAGATGTGAATGGGAACCAGATTGTTATTGTAAATGACATTCGTTTTAAAGGAAAAAGAAATATAGATTGGGATGAGGTCGAGCAGTATTTAAAACGGTATGTCGGAGAATTTATAGAAATTGCTGGAAGTAAAGAAATTGTATATATTGGAAAGGATCTACCTGATGAGTATTCAGGATCAAAGTATACTGCAAATCTAAAAGGAGCGTTGGCAAAGGCAAAAGCAAATGCCGCACAAGGAATTCCAGAGATGATAGAAATTGCAGGAAACAAAAAATTTCAGGAAAATTTGGAAAAGAAACATGATAAAAATGCAAAATATGGCTGGTATCGGTATGA
>CAQUWW010000163.1 GCA_948896875.1 uncultured Acetatifactor sp.
AGTTTTTCTTTCGAGAAGTCGGAATGAAGCGAATCTATGCAGATCACGCAAAGGAAAATCCGGCTTCCGGGAAAATGCAGGAAAAGGCTGGAATGAAGTGGGAAGGGACATTGCGGCAGGGAGGTAAATGCAATAATGGAGTATATGATAAAGTAATGTATGCAATATTGGCTGAAGATTTTTTTCAAGAGGATTAGGAAAATCGGTACTTTTGCAGGAGATGAGACTGAAATGATATTTGATAATTTTAGCTATATAAAATGGAGACACTTAGCGGAGATATTCGGACAGATGTAAAAAACATGCTTTTGGCTAATGTATTTGTCAGTTTTTTTCAGAGTACCTTTGGATATGCTGACAAAAATTTCATGGGAATTTTATAATAGAATCATAGGGCAGATTCTATTATAAAAATTCTATTGTAAACAGGAGAAGCTTTTTGTATAATGAGGATATTCTATAATTGGCTGAAGATTTTTTCCATGAGAGTTATAGAAATCGATACTTTTACAGGGAATGAAAATGAGATGATTTTATGCCTTCATGAGAACTGGACAGCGGCATATGAACAATTAAAAAGAAATCACAGAGGGAGAAACGGAACATGTCAGCGGCACAATTTAAAAAAATAATATTCAATTGCGGGAAATTGCTTCTACTGGCTATAGGGATAGGAGCAATCCTTATTTCCATAGCCAATTATTTTCCGCTTAACTCGGTGAATCAACAGGAGAGTCTGGCACAGTTAGCCTCCGAGGGGTATTTCCCGGAGGTCCCCTCCACAGCCGGAGGCGATGGCAGTTTTCATTCCATGAATCCCACCGCGCTGGAGCTTGCCACAGATAACCTGATGATGAAAATGGCTCTCTACGACGGCGAGGAAGACGGCATTGTTCAGGCCTTTCGGTGTTACAGTACTCAGTACGAGGAAGAATACAGCCGCTATTGGCATGGATACGTGGTGATACTGCGTTTTTTACTGCTGTTTTTTAATTATTATGAAATCCGAATTATGAATGGGATTTTCCAGATCCTGATCTTTGCCGGCGTCATGCATTATATCCTGAAAAGCAAAGGCATAAAGTATGCGCTGGCTTTGGCCACATCCTATATCCTGCTGATGCCGGCGGCTCTGGCCCAGTGTCTGCAGTATAGCTGGATCTATTATATTACATTTGGGGCTTTGCTGATCTATTTGAAATTTAAGTCCTATCTGGAAGAGGGAGAACGATATCTCTATTTCTTTCTCCTGATTGGAGCTGTTACAACCTACCTTGATTTGCTGACCTATCCGTTGCTGACATGGGGATTTGTGATTATCTGGTGGCTTCTGATGCAGGAAAAAAAGGAAAGCATTGTGGGTAATCTTTTAAAAGTGATTTATTCCGGAATCGCCTGGGTGATGGGCTATGCCCTTATGTGGGTTGGAAAATGGGCGGTAGGCTCTTTGATATTGAGAGAGAATTTATTTCAAAAGGCAATATCCGAGATTTTCCTGTGGACAGTAGCCGAAGAGAAGGTTGCGATCACTTTAAGCGACAGATTAAAAACGCTGCATTTGAACTGGGAAATGTATAGCTACAAACTGTATTTCATCGTTCTGATTATATGGGTATTGTATGCCGTTGTCAGAGGGATCGCTGGATACGAAAAGGATTCCCGTGTGCCGGCTTTGCTGTTGGCAGGGGTTTCCAGTATTGTCTGGTATATCACTTTGGCGGGGCATACCGCCATGCATCATATCTTTACGCACAGGATATATGGCATCACCATTGCCGCATTTCTGGGAATTGTGCTGCTCAGCACAAAGGGAGAGCTACGGCGGACTCCACTTAAGAAAATGCTGGGGAATTGCCTTGTGATAGGATTGGCGGGTGCGGTGTCTGTTCTGCTGATGTTTCAACTGCGGTCGGAGTATCTGGTCAACAATTATGCCTTTCTTTTTGATACGGTGCCGATTGACGATACGGTTTCCATGAGCTTTACGCCTTCCTTTTCCCGGATTACAGGCATAAACGTAGGAATTTCGGCAGAAGGCGGCGATGCCGGAATGTACAGGATAGCATTGCTGGATGGAGAGAAAACCGTATATGAGAATGCGGTATCCGCTTATGAATGGTCGGAGGGAAATCTGCATGAATTGTCAGTGGATTGGAATGTAACCGCCGGAAAGCAATATACGCTGCAAATTGAACCGATCGAAAGAGATGGAACTACGTACCTCTGGATAACCGCAGACGGACTTACACCCCTTATGGAATACGGAGAGACCGCAATAGGCGAAACGCTTTTATCCGGCCAGATGCTGACACAAGTTACTTACTGGTGCAGGCCTGTGGGAAATTATAATTGTCTGTTTTGGATTACCACGCTTACGGGGGCCTTTCTCATGCTCATTATAACATGGCAGAATCGTGGTGAGAAGCTTGTATCCGGTGTGGGACATGGCCCCTCCCTTAAAAAGATGCAGGATACCGATTGACAAAACCTTCGATATCCCGTATATTTATTTCATTGTGTCAGTACTCGAAACATGTCGGATTCCGCGCGCCCTCCGGTTATACTGAATGGAAAGGCCGGAACGAGGAGAAATTCGTTTCGAGGGACAGACATGGGATGAATTCGGCGTTATGGGCGCCTTACAAAGGAGATTCCACAGTTGAAAAATACGATTATTTCCTTAAAAGATATTACGGTATCCTATGATGGAGAGCAGGTTCTGGGAGGCTTTCATCTGGAGATCCACGACGGGGAATTTGTCACCCTGTTGGGACCCTCCGGGTGCGGCAAGACCACAGTGCTGCGCACAATTGCCGGATTTATTAAGCCGGATGCAGGCGCCGTGTTTTTTAAGGATAAGAATATCACCGACCTGCCTCCCCACAAGAGAGAGGTCAATACCATTTTTCAGAAATATGCGTTGTTTCCGCATTTAAATGTCTACGAGAACATTGCCTTCGGCATGCGTTTAAAAGGTCGAAATGAGAAGGAAATTAAGCAGACTGTCCATGAGATGCTGTCCATGGTGAATCTGACGGGCTATGCCCACAGAGGCATCAGTCAGCTTTCCGGAGGGCAGCAACAGAGGGTGGCTATTGCAAGAGCGTTGGCAAACGAGCCAAAGGTTCTGCTGCTGGATGAGCCGCTGGGGGCGCTGGACCTGAAGCTGCGCAAGGATATGCAGGTGGAGCTGAAGAAAATACAGCAGCAGACGGGCATTACCTTTGTATTTGTCACCCATGATCAGGAGGAGGCGCTGTCCATGTCCGATATGGTGGTGGTGATGGATGGCGGTGTCATCCAACAGATTGGTTCGCCCACCGACATTTACAATGAACCGAAGAATGCCTTTGTGGCGGATTTTATCGGGGAGTCCAATATACTGGACGGCGTCATGCTGGAGGATTATTCGGTGCGGTTTGCCGGGCATACTTTTCGCTGTCTGGACAGCGGCTTTGGCAGAAATACGCCTGTGGACGTAGTAATCCGGCCGGAGGATATCAAAGTGGTGGAGCCGGATTCCACATTGATTATCGGCGATGTGACGGCTGTTACCTTCAAGGGAGTCCATTATGAAATCATTGTGGATGTGGCTGGTTTCAAATGGATGATACAGTCCACGGAATGCCGACAGGTGGGGGATCATATTGGCCTTGCGCTGACTCCCAATGATATTCATGTGATGCAGAAATCCGAATATTCCGGCGTATTTGGAGATTACAGTACGTTCAGTGATGAAATGGAAGAAGACAGGAATGCCTCGGATGAGGCAGATGCCCGGGAAGAGGAGAACCCGGTAAAAGAAGAACGGGCGGAAAGGGAGGAGAAGGACAATGAAATCTAATTCCAGGCTTCTCTCAGCACCTTACACTGTCTGGATGACAATTTTTATTGTAGTGCCGATGCTGCTGGTGGGATATTTTGCCTTTACGGATAAAGCCGGCAGCTTTACTCTGGAAAATATTCTGAGTGTGGGACAGTACTCCAATGTGTTCCTGCGCTCTATCTGGCTTGGGGCGGTGGCCACGGTGATTTCACTGGGGCTGGGCTATCCTTTTGCCTACATTATAGCCAAAATGAATGCAAAGCGTCAGAATGTCATGATTATGCTTGTGATGCTGCCCATGTGGATGAATTTCCTGCTGCGCACCTATGCCTGGATGACGCTTCTGGAGGACAATGGGCTGATCAACTCGGCGCTGGCCGCCATAGGCCTGCCCCGGGTGCATATGATTAATACGGCGGGAGCAGTGGTGCTGGGGATGGTCTACAATTATATTCCCTATATGATTCTGCCGCTGTACTCTGTTTTGACGAAAATGGACCAGAGCGTGATTGAGGCAGCCCAGGATCTGGGGGCAAACGGCAGGCAGGTCTTTCTGAAAGTAGTGGTACCTTTAAGCATGCCGGGGATTATCTCCGGTGTGACCATGGTGTTCGTGCCGGCGGTGAGCACTTTTATTATCTCGAAGATGTTGGGCGGGGGCGGCAATCTGCTGATTGGCGACCTGATTGACATGCAGTTTCTGGGCAGCGCCTACAATCCAAACCTGGGCTCTGCCGTCTCCCTGGTACTGATGGTGATTATCCTCATCTGTATGGGTATCATGAATCAGTTTGACGACGGGGAAGTAAATGAGAAGGGAGGCATGCTGCTGTGAAGAAGATAGGCGGGCGTATTTATACCTTTCTCATTTTCCTTTTTTTGTACGCGCCGATTCTGGTGCTGATCGTGTTTTCTTTTAACGATACGGATACCGGAAGCCGTGTGGTCTGGGGCGGCTTTTCTCTGCGCTGGTATCGGAAGCTGTTTGAAGACAGGCTGATTCTGGAGGCTTTGCGCAACACATTGGTGATTGCGGTGGTGTCCGCGGTGGTATCCACGGTGCTGGGAACGGTGGCGGCTATCGGAATCAACGGCATGAAACGTCTGCCCAGACGGATTATGATGAGTATTACCAATTTTCCAATGGTGAATCCGGAGATTGTTACAGGTGTGTCTCTGATGCTGCTTTTTGTGTCTGCGGTACGGTTGTTTGGAGGGCGAAGCCTGGGTATGGGTTCCCTGTTCGCCGCTCATATCACCTTCTGTCTGCCTTACGTGATTCTGTCGGTGCTGCCGAAGCTGCGTCAGATGGATCCCAATCTGTACGAGGCAGCCCAGGATCTGGGGTGCCCGCCGTTAAAAGCCTTTTTTAAGGTGGTGCTGCCGGAAATCATGCCAGGCATTGTGACAGGAATGATCATGGCCTTCACACTTTCCATCGATGACTTTGTCATCAGCTATTTCACCAGCGGCACTACGCAGACTCTGCCTATTTACATCTACTCCATGACCCGCAAGCGTATCAGTCCGGAGATCAATGCGCTGTCCACCGTGATGTTCGGGGCGGTGATGGTATTGCTGATTATTGTGAATGTCCGCAATGGGAGAGAGCAGGACGGACCGAAGAGGCAGGATCTCTGAGAGACAGGAACGGATCAGACAGGTCGCAGAGCCGTCAGGAGAATATCATCGGTAAATGTAAAGGAGTCTTGAATATAGTACTGGAGGTGTGAAGGAGATGCAGGAGGAAGGAAATTTTCACAGAAGAGAAAAGCGCCATGGAAAAACAGCGTTTTCCGGAAAAGCATTATTCCATGGGAAGAGAGATTTTCCTGGGAAAAATTGGATAAGCAGGCTTAACAGCATCTTCCTCAGCCTGGCGCTCCTTTTGGCATTCCTGCCGGCCCGGAGGGTTCTGGCGCAGGAAGGCGCAGTTCCTGACAGGGGCGTAACCATCAATGTGTACAACTGGGGAGAGTACATTGCCAACGGCACCGATGATTCCCTGGATGTAAACGCCGAATTTACCAGGCGTACCGGCATCCGGGTTAATTATACCACCTTTGACAGCAACGAGTCCCTTTATTCCAAACTGGTGGGCGGCGGTGCGGATTATGATGTGATTATTCCCTCTGACTATATGGTATCGAGGCTCATCCATGAGAATATGCTGGCCGAGCTGGATTTTTCCAATATTCCCAATTATCAGTATATTGACGAGAGCTTTCGTAACCCGGAGTATGATCCGGAGAACCGATATTCCGTACCTTATACCTGGGGAGTGGTGGGTTTGTTCTACAATACGGATTACATCGGCGAGGAGATTACCAGTTGGTCTGCGCTGTGGGATGACCGTTATGCGGGGAAGATTCTCATGTTCGACAATCCCAGGGATGCCTTTGCCATTGCCCAGTTTTTGCTGGGACAATCGCTGAATACCACAGAGGAAAGCGACTGGCTGGAAGCGGTGGCCCTTTTAAAGCAGCAGA
>CAQUWW010000164.1 GCA_948896875.1 uncultured Acetatifactor sp.
TACTTTCCTTATAGTACAGATTATAAGTGAGGGTATCCTTCATATCTTTCCAGGATACAACAACACTCTGGTATTTCCCTACGGCAGACACATTGTCAGGCTTATCTGGCTTGCCGGTGGGCTTAGGTGTCACATCCGCCTCGTCGCAGTATCCGCTGGTCCAGGTGCCATTGACAGACTGCACACTCACAGAATACGTCTCGTAATTGATCAGCTTTCCTCCGCTGAAGCCGCTGATATCCAGTGCATTCCTCGTCGTAAGAATCGTTTCCTGCTTCTCATCCTTCCTGATCCGAACTTCATACCCTGTCACATTGACACAGGGAGCCCAGCTTAAGCTGATGCTTGCATTGCCGGCTTTTGCATTCAGATTCGTTGGAATATCCATCTCTGGCTCCGGAATCCGCGTCTCCATGCCATTGACGAATTCCACCTTGGAGATCTCCGCCAGATTGTTGTTATTCAATACGCCGGTAATGGTAAAGGTCACTTTCTTGACCGCAATCTGGGCACCCAGATGGATAAGAATATTCCCGTTATTATCCAGAGTTGCCGATACTCCTACTCTTTCCAGGAGGTGCTCTACCTCTCTCTGTACGGGAAGTGTCACCTGTCCGTCCACATTCCCATCCGTATAGGAAATGGCAATCTGCGCCCCCGTCACAGGATTCGTCCGATCTGTCTCAATAAGGATTCCGTCAATCCCTGTGGCATTCCCCACTTCAGTGAAATCAAATTCCAGAACCACCGGACTATCCCCGGAAATATTCTGTCCATCCTCCCGGCTTAAGGTTACACTGCCCTGTTCGCGCAGAAGCCCCCCCAGACTGCCTTCCACCTTGGTGCCGTCGCCGGCCCGGGGCATAATCACCGCCGCGGGAACAGATTCCTCAATCCCCGCCTGAATTGCCTTCTCTCCATAGTCCTTTGCAAAATAATCCAGATCCAGAAGGTTGGTGCTGCCATCCCGGTTTAAATCCGTGGTATCCGTGCCGGCTCCACTGTTGATGGAATCCACCAGCACCCCCTTGTCCGACGCATCTATGCCACCGTCCAGGTTCACATCTCCCTGCAGCAGAATGCCCGGATGCGCGATCCCTTCCTCAGCATTCACCGCTGCCAGTGGGCCCGTCATCAGTTTTACCGTACAGGCTCTGTCTTCCACGGAGATCTTCTGGGTATATGTAATAAAACCGGCCCCGGACACCTCCAATGTATAGCTTCCCCTGGACAGGCCCTCGAAGCTTATCCGCTTCTCTCCCTGCTGATTCCCCTCCAGCTCAAGGACACCGGTTCTCTCCGTTCCCTGAGCGTCCGTCAGCTTTACTGTGAAATTTACCGCATTCTGCAGAACCGGCGCGGTTCCGATCACCACGTCCACCTGGCCCACATTTCCGGCCTGTATCTGATGCTCCTGTCTTACGTTTTTCTGTTTACTCCGCTCTCCGGTACCATTCTCTACAGCATACGCTGTCAGTCCCGAACTCAGCACCATGGCAACAGCCAGCAAAAGCGCAATCCTTCTCTTCATGCATATCCCTCCAGTCCCCGCATTTAAGACAGCGGGGAATTATCTGCCTCTTAAGTGTTTCTTATTCATTATACATGGAAAATCGTTCCAATGCAATTAGTATCTGCCACATATCTCACGGAATCAGCAGAAATCTGTCCAGAATCTGCCTGCCGCACCATTTCAGGTCAATCTCCATAACCCTGTCTGCCGTCACGATATTTTCCTCCTTATATACCGTATCTCCCACCAGATAGCTTATGGTACCCACTGTAGTGCCACTCTCCACAGGCGCCGTCAGCTCTTCTTCTACAGTATACTCCACCCGGATTTCTTCGTCATCCCGCAAAAGCAGGCCCTCTGTCCATTCCCCTGTCTTATCCCGGGGTCTTTCATCCGTACTTTCTCCATCGCTTCTTCCGGCAATTTTCACATCCACGCTGGCCGAATCCCCCAGAACCTCCGTCCTCCCCTTCAATACCGGGATGGCCCCGAGCCTGCTTTCGTCAAATACGACTCCTTCCTCCGAAAAGCTTCTGTAAAAATAATAATCCAGTCCGTACTGCATCAGTTTCCTGGTATCACTCCATTTATAGCTCTTGTTGTTAGGCCAGCCACAGGCAAGCAGCGCTACCACAAAGGTCCTTCCATCCTGTTCCAGCGCTCCCACATAACAATATCCCGCCTTGTTGGTAAATCCTGTCTTGCCGCTGAGCGCACCGCTCATCATATTTAAGAAAGCATTGTGATTGGTACAGGAAAAATTTCGTTCATTGGCATAGAAGCTGTAATTTCCAGTTCTGGTAATCTCCAGAAACGCTTCCGCGCAGGGGGATTCCCGGATACAATAGGACATGATTCTGGCCAGCTCCGCAGCCGTGGTGCAATGTTCTTTTTGAATCGTACTGCCATCTTCCAGAATAATGGTTTCCGTGGCATCCAGACCGTTTGGTGTGATAAACCAGGTGTTTTCACACCCCAGCTCCACAGCTTTCCGGTTCATCAGCATCATAAATGCGGCCATGGCCTGTTTGCTCTCCTCCACGGTATACTCCCCGGTATCCTTACTTCGAAGCTCCGGGGAAAGGAACTGCTTTCCCACATGCTCTGCCAGCGCCACCGCGGAATCATTGTGGGATTCCAGCATCAGCGAATACAACAGATCCCCCACTCTGTACTGCTCTCCCTTTTTTATGTATAGCTTGACCTTCGGCATGCTTTCGGCATAGGAAGACACTGTAAGGATGTCGTCCGGGGATATGGTTTCCAGAATCACAATGCAGGTCATGATCTTCGTGGTGCTGGCCATTGCAAGACATGCATTCTCATTTTTCCCGTACAATACTCTTCCTGAGTCCGCATCCATCAATACGGCTGCCGTAGCATACAATTCCGATTCTGCCGGCGCTCCCGGAAGGGCGGACAGCCGCGGCATTTCCCCTGTCTCTTCAGCCTGAAGCGGCACGGAAAGGAACCATAGCAGGCACCAGACAGTAAAAAAGCCTCCTATTATTTTTTTTATCCGCATTTTCATGTTATGCTCTTTCAATGGGATTTTTAATAATATATGAGGCTGCTTTTCCCTTTTATGTTTGACTGCAAGTCCCTAAATGTCCAGCTGCAACTGTACCTCGGCCTCCGCCTGCTGCTTGAATTCCTCCATTTGTACCGGATTCAGCTCCGGAAGCTGTTCCAGGCTTTCCACACCGAAACAGCGCAGAAATTGTTCCGTTGTGCCGAAGAGCAGCGGTCTGCCCGGAGCGTCGAGACGTCCCAGCTCTGTGATCAGATCATATTCCAGCAGCTTATTGATGGCATGGTCGCAGCTGACTCCCCGCACCCGCTCTATCTCCATCCTGGTAACCGGCTGCTTGTACGCAATGATGGAAAGAGTCTCCAGAACTGTGTCTGTCAAAGTCATTTTCCTGGGTGCCTTTGCAATCCTGATGAGATATTCATACATCTCTTCTTTGGTGCACAGCTGAACGGCATTATCAAACCGAACCAGTGCAATTCCTCTGTTCTCCTGTCTGTAATGTTCCTCCATCTCCCTCAGGATTTCCTTCGTGGTCTTTACATCTTCCTCTATCACTTCGGCCAGACGACTGATTTCCACGGACTCTCCCATGGTGAACAGCACCGCTTCGATAACCGCTTCCGCTCTGGTTTTCTCCATCTTCCATCTCCCTGCCTTTCCGGCCGCTATTCCTGTTCCCCGACTTGTTTGCGCCTCTGCATTTACAGGACCGCCCCAAATTTATTGCATTGCTCAGGCACTTTCTCCCGAGCACATTCGGGAAGTAATTAAGATATCATCAAAAATATTTTCCTGACTGATGATGATTTTCCCTGTCTTCATCAACTCCAGAATAATCAGAAAGGTGACGATCACTTCCATTTTTCCTGTCTGCTTCTCCAAAAGCTTTCGGAAGCTGAACGTTCTGTGTTCTCTGGCATAGGCCTCCACATACAAAGTCTTCGCCTCCATATCGATCTCTTCCTTTTCGATATTGCCGTATTGGCTTCGTATGGGGTCGATCTTGTCCTCCTGACGGCGCACAATAAATTTAAAGATCTCATGAAGCCTGTTCAGGGTCATATCCCCTATCAGCTCTTCATAATCCACCGGGTAGCTGTACATCGCCACTTCCGGAGGCAGCTTTTGCTCTCTGTACATATTTTTTGCGGCATCCACCTGCAGGTCCTTAAGCTCCAGCGACATGTATTTATACAACTTATACTCCAGCAGCTTCTGCACAAGTTCCGCTCTGGGGTCCTCTTCCTCCCCCTGCTCGTCCACTTCTTTGGGAAGGAGCATTCTGCATTTAATGTCAATCAAAGTGGCCGCCATCACAAGGAACTCGCTCATCACGTTCATATCTCTGGTCTCCATCTGTCTGATGTAGTCCAGATACTGTTCCGTAATCTCCACAATGGGAATATCGTAAATATCGACTTTATTTTTATCAATCAAATGAAGAAGAAGGTCCAGCGGGCCTTCAAATACTTCCAGTTTTACAGGTATCGCCATAGTATCCTCGTACGTGCTTTCTCTCCGATTATCAGTCAACAGCCCGAGTTACTATTTTACCTTTTTTTGCTCTTCATTTCAAGAATGAACGTATGTTTTGTATCTGATTTCATTTTTTCTGAAACTCTATCACCCACAGCTCAGCCGGATTAAACAGCCTTACATGGATAGTATGCATACCAAGGCCCCGGCTCAGCACCATGACGGATTCGTTCTTCTGGAATATTCCTCCGTCATATCTGGGAAACAGATGCCAGGAAGGAGAGATGACACCCTTTCCCCAGAACGGCACCCGGACCACACCACCATGCACATGTCCGGACAGCGTCAGATCCGCTCCCCACGCGGCATATTGTGAAAAATAATCGGGGTTGTGGGCCAGCAGAACCGTATACTTATTGTCAGGCGCCTGTCCCAGTACGGAATGCAGATAATCCGGAGGCATTTCCGTTATCTTAAACCGTTTATAATATATTTCGTGAATCTGGGAACCGTACACCGTAATTCCATATTCCGGAAGTTCCGTATGGCTGTTTACCAGACGGCTGATTCCCATCTCCTGCAGTGCCGCTTCATAGCGCTTCGCCATATCTCCGTAAGCCTCCGGATATAATTCCATGCGGTGCTCATGATTCCCGTTGGCATAGTAGACAGGATATTCTTCCGCCAAATTCCGGAGCAGGCGCAGAGCGGGCTCCGTAGATTCCTTTGGTCTGGCTGTCAGAATATCCCCCGCTGTCAGTATAAAATCCGGATGCTGTCCACGAATCGCCTCCAGAAGCCTTTCGTTATCCTTACCATAACATTTATTATGCAAATCCGTCAGAAATACGGCCCTGCAGTTCTTCTGGATCCGGTCATCCCGCACTGTGTACGTCCTTACGACAAAGCGGTTGCTGTCATAAAGAATAAACCACACTGCTATCAATATCATGATTCCTGCTATGGTAATCAACACATCCGTCATATGATTCCTCTCATCTACCGCTTATTCTGCCTGCCCCGCTTCGGGGTCAGACTGCCTCGCTGCCTCTTCGGTATCCGCCGAAGAACCGCTTTCTTCCCGGCTGCCGGTCTCGTCCGGAGCCTGGCTTCCACTCTGCTTCTCCGTCAGGAGAAAGAATCCCAGCACTTTGCGGAAATAATCCGAATATCCGGCCTTTTCGATATCCTCCGCAAACAAAATGGGCACGCTGCCGATTTCCGCACCATTCAGAAGGTATCTGGCACATCCTGCCTCCGATCCTTCCCTCACAGGCGCCTGCACCTTCTCCGGCAGATCCACCACCTTTTCCACAGCGGACAAATCGCTTCCCGAGATATCCAGATACCGGAATTCACCTTCATACTTTACGTTGGCATTCTCCTCCACGCCCCCTTCTACTGTCAGGGGCAGCAACGCATCCTGATTCTCATCCAAATAGATGTCACATACGCTGAAGCCGTATGCCAGCAATGTCTGGGCATCCCCGAAGCGGGTCTTGTAATCCGGCGCTCCCATGACCACCGCAATCAGATCGATTCCATCCTTTGACGCGGTAGCTGAGAAGCAATACTTTGCCTTTGAAGTGGAACCGGTCTTCAGGCCTGTGGTCCACTGGTATTGTTTCAACAGCTTGTTGGTGCTGCTCAGGGTAAAATTCGCCGTACCCTGTCTGGTCTCGTGGGTAATATCTTCCATCCAGATTGTGGTATAGCGAAAAATATCCGGATATTTTGTCGTCAGTTCCCTGGACATAATCGCCACGTCTT
>CAQUWW010000165.1 GCA_948896875.1 uncultured Acetatifactor sp.
TTCCAACCTATTTATCGCTGGTAGCCTATGTGATACAGATGAATAAGATGGGACTGACAGGAACCTTACTGCCACTGATTTTTCCCTGGGTGGCCAGCCCCTTTGGTGTGTTCTGGATGACTCAGTTTATTCAGGATGCAATTCCCATGGAAATCATAGAAAGTGCGCGAGTCGACGGGACTTCGGAACCGGGAATCTTTTTCCGCTTTGTGATACAGTTTATCAAACCGGCCATTGTAACCCTGGCTCTTCTGATTTTTCTGTGGTCCTGGAATAATTATCTGCTGCCGATGATTGTGATCAGCAGCGATAAGCAGTATACAATCCCGCTTATGGTGGCAAAGATTGGAACCTTTTTCAATGTGGATCATGCTTCCCGTGTGACTGCGCTTGCACTGGGGACATTACCGCTGGTGATAATGTTTGGATTTGGAACGAAATATTTTGTCCGGGGTTTGACCGGCGGAGCCATAAAAGAGTAAGATACAAAGAGTACGCGCATGGCGGGGGATAAAAAGGAGGAAAAAGATGAAAGCAGCAGTTTTTCAGGGAAAAGAGAAAATTGTGATTCAGGAGCGGCCGATTCCGGAACTGCGGGACGATGAGGCGCTGATTCGGGTGGCGGCCTGCGGTGTCTGCGGAACGGATGTGCACATTTACGCAGGAGAGAAAGGCTCCGCCCAGGTGAACCCTCCCGTTATACTTGGCCATGAATTTGCGGGAATGGTGGCTGCCGTAGGAAAAGCGGTAGAGGCATGGAAAACCGGGGATAGAGTGGCTGTGGATCCCAATATTTACTGTGGCAAATGTGCAATGTGCCACAGCGGGAAGAAAAATCTCTGTCAGTCGCTGTCAGCGGTGGGTGTGACGAGAGACGGCGGATTTGCGGAATACTGTGTGGTGCCACAGACACAATGCCACAGGCTGAATGAAGACATTGATCTGGCCTGGGGTGCCATGTCGGAGCCATTGTCCTGCTGTCTGCATGGAATAGAAACGGCGGCGGTCAGGCCGGGTGACAATGTGTTCATTATCGGCGGAGGCGCCATTGGACTGCTGATGCTGCAACTGGCCAGACTGGCGGGCGCAGCTACGGTTGCTGTAAGCGAACCGGTGGAAATGCGCAGAAATGTGGCCGGAAGGCTGGGGGCCGACTATGTGTTCGATCCGCTGACAGAATCGCCGGGAGAGGCATACAGACAAAAACTGGGCGGAGGCGCCGATGTGGTGATTGAGTGTGCCGGAGTGAAAGCCGCCGTAAAACAGGTGTTTGAAGTTGCCGGAAAAGGGGCCAGAATCGTATTTTTCAGTGTACCGGCTCCGGAAGCAAAGGTGGAGCTGCCTTTGTTTGAATTGTACCAGAAAGAATGGCATATCTGTGGTTCCTTTATCAACCCGGATACCTTTGCCGCCGCGGTAAATTTGATTAACCATCATAAGATCAGCTTCCGGCAGATTATAACTCATACGTATGCGGTGGAAGAGCTGGAACAGGCGATCCTGACACAGGCAGGAAGAGATTCTCTAAAGGTCATTGTAAAATGTGAGTGAGGGATGGAAGCAGATAAAGAATCGTAAAAGATGAACGGAAAGAAACGAAAGGGGGAGGAGAGCTATGAAGATAGCGGCGATACAATCTTTTCTGAATGAAAAAGCACTTCCTGCCTATTATAGAGAATATAGTGTGGAGAAAGCTCTTGTACTGGCTGAAATGGAAGCGCATAAAGAAGCCACGAAGTGCATAGGAATGATCAGGAAGGCAGCGGAGGGAGGCAGTAAGCTGATTGTCACGATAGAAGCCTTTAATCATTGCCTTTTTTACGAACTTTCCCATCCACATATGGTAGAACTCGGTATGATTGCAAAAGAATATGGATGTTATATTGTGGCCGGATTACATACACTGGAAGAAGGAAGACGATACAACTCTGCGGTTTTATTCGGACCGGAAGGGAGGATTATCGGTATTTATCATAAGGTACATCTTTCGGCCGGTGAGGAGAAGGAAGTCAGAGCAGGGGATTCTTATCCGGTATTTCGACTGCCATGGGGGACATTGGGAATCTTGATCTGTTGGGATATGCAGTTTCCGGAAGCCGCCCGATGTCTTGCCCTGCAGGGGGTGGATATCATTGCCTGTCCCACCTGGGGCTGGGAAGATATTTATGGCTTATGCAGGGCTTATGAGAATTCCGTATATGTGGTGGGAACCATGGGAGTGCCAACCAATGAGAGTTGGTGGGCAGAGCATATGAGCAGAAGCTGCATTGTAGATCCCATGGGAAGGAAGGTGGCCCAGGCAAAGACCGGCGGCCCGGAGATTGTCACGGCAGAGATAGAGGTACAAAAAGAACCGGAACCGCAGTATGGATCTGAAAAAATAACAGGACATACTTCCATGCGATATACAAGACTGTTGCAGAGACGGCCGGATACCTATGAAATACTGACACAGGAGCATCCAAAAGTTTATTCCCGGTATGACGGCAGGGAAGAATAAGGCATTCTGAAAATAATACAGTATGATTATAATCCCGCGAACAGGAGATAGCAGATGCCGACTAACAGCAGCAGAATCAGGACAACCGGCAGGAAAATGGAGATGACAGAAGCCAGCAGCATGGCTGGCAGATCTCCTTTTTCCAGAGGTTCCTGCTGCAATTTTTCTTCTTTTTCATAATCAATTTCTTTGGGGATTTTTTTCCACGCTTTTCTCATGATTTCCTTTACAAAATTCACAGTACCCGCTTACTTCAAACAGGCAAGTTTCGTTGTGTGTCTGTCGGTATGTTATGCCCGCAGGTCAGCAGGTACTGTGAGGATTTCAAGATATTGTCTGAATATCAACTACATGAACAGAGTAGTTATCGTTGATTGGTGGTAAGCTTCACATCAAACAGGTAATTTCCATTCTCATCCACTTTTTGCTGTTCCGCAAAATGACAGGCCACAAAATGTCCCGGCTTCACTTCCGTGAGCGTGGGAGGAACCACCTTGCACTTATCGCAGGCCATGAAGCAGCGGGTGTGGAACTTACATCCGGAGGGAGGCTTGATGGGGCTTGGAATGTTGCCTTCCAGGATGATGCGCTCTTTGGTCAGGCTGTCCGGATCCGTGGTAGGGATGGAAGACAGCAGTGCAATCGTATATGGATGACGGGGATCGCTGAAGATCTCATCTGTCTCCGCCACCTCTACCATATTGCCCAGGTACATGACACCTATACGGTCCGAAATATAGCGGACCACGGAGAGATTGTGGGAGATGAACAGGTATGTGAGCCCTTCTTTCTCCTTCAGCTCCTGGAGCAGGTTGATGATCTGGGACTGGATGGAAACGTCCAGTGCGGATACACATTCGTCACAGACCACAAATTTCGGCTTCACCGCCAGAGAGCGGGCAATGCAGATACGCTGCCGTTGTCCTCCGGAAAACTGATGAGGATAGCGGTTATACATGTAATTCTGCAGACCGCAGGAATTCATGACATCGAATACATAGTTCTGCATCTTTTTGGAGCCGGCCTTAAAGAATTTGTGAGTCACAAGTCCTTCTTCAATGATGCGTCCTACCGTCATACGGGGATTCAGGGAGGAATAGGGATCCTGGAAAATGATCTGCAGATCCTTGCGCAGATGACGCATTTCGCTGTATTTCAGGCGCTTTAAATCTACTCCGTCATCCAACATGGCTTCATATTTTGCGAATTCCGCATCTTTGACATAGGGAGCTTTCAGCTGTGTAATTTTCTGTTCTGTCTCTGCGGCCGAAGCCAGAAGCTTTTTCTGTTCGGATAGCAGTTGGTCCTGCTTTGTTCTGAGCTTTGACAGCTTTCCCTGAATGGCTGCGGCCTTTTGCGGCGTGTCCTCCAGCAGACTCTCCTGTACCTCAATCTCCAGCCGGATATCCTCTGCTTTGGCGGCAATGGAGGCCGCCTGGAAAGCAAATCGGTACTTTTCGGAGAGGAGAGCGGCACCCTGGCGGGTCTCTTTTACCATGAAGCCGCCCAGTATCTTTGCACAGTAATCTAATGCCGTTTTGGCATCGCACAGGGCCAGATTCTTGTCCTGCAGGTCAAAGAAGGTGGCGTTGTCCCCCAATGCGTCACATTTTTTGGTTATTTCCTCGGCATGCGCCGTGGCTTTACGATATTTCTCGATATACTTTTCCGCGTTGGAGAGAGTATGCAGCACATATTTTGGAGCAACCTCCTCCAGAGTACGTCCGTAATACATGGTACTGCCGGCAGTCTGCTCATAGAGCTGGAGCCGGACACGGCCCAGTGTGGATTTCCCGCAGCCGGATTCGCCTACCAGGCCGAAGGTCTCCCCCTTGTATATGTCGATGGAGATATCCTCGTTGGCCCGCACATACATCTGCTTTGCGAAGAGAGAGGATTTCGCCACGGGGAAATATTTCTTTAAATTAGTGATTGACAGTAATTTTTCCATGCTCGGAACTCCTCCTTTCCTCCTTGTCCGGATAGAAACAGCGAATCAGCTGGTTCTCGGCGACCTGGGCCAGAGGCGGCTCATTGTCGATACATTTCTGCGTACAGTATTTACAGCGGGGTGCGAATTTGCAGCCCTTTGGTAAATCCAGGGGATGGGGCACCACGCCGGGGATGGGGTCCAGCTTCGTCCGGTCGTCATTCAGCCTGGGAATGGAATACATCAATCCTTCCGTATAGGGATGGCTCTGCTTACAGTCTGTAAAAATCAGCTTTGCAGGGGCCTGCTCCACTACCTGCCCGCAGTACATGACGACAACATCATCCGCCATTTCGTTGATGACGCCCAGATCATGGGTGATGAACATGATTGCAGTGCCGTTTTCCTTCTGCAGATCGTTCATCAGCCGCAGAATCTGTGCCTGAATGGTCACGTCCAGAGCCGTGGTGGGCTCGTCGGCGATGAGAATGTCCGGTTTACAGGCCAGTGCCATTGCAATCATCACACGCTGACGCATCCCGCCGGAAAGCTGATGTGGATACTGACGCGCCACGGCCTCCGGATTGGGAATCTGTACGGCCCGAAGCATTTCAACGCATTTTTCCGCCGCTTCCTTTTTGCTCATATTCTGATGAATGATAAAGGGCTCTGACAGCTGCCGTTTTACGGAGAAAACGGGATTCAGGCTTGTCATGGGTTCCTGAAAAATCACGGAAATCCGGTTGCCCCTGATATGGTACATCTGCTGTGTGGTCACCTTTGCCAGGTCCTGTCCGTCAAAAGTGACGGTACCGCCTGCAATATAGCCGTTGGCATCCAGCAGCCGCAGAACACTCATGGCAGTGACGCTTTTCCCGGAGCCGGATTCTCCCACAATTCCCAGAGTCCGCCCCGGATAAATAGAATAAGATACATCGTTCACGGCCTTCACCGTGCCGTTTCTCGTCTTAAAAAAGGTACGAAGGTTTTTCACCTCCAGTAAAGGTTCAGCCATCACTTTTCTACCTCCGATTTCGGATCAAGCACATCCCGCAGGGTGTCACCGATAATATTGATACAGATAACCACAATGGAAAGGAACAATGCCGGGAACACCCATCTCCACCAGAAGGACTGAATGACCAGGGCGTTACGGGAACCGTTCAGCATGTTGCCCCAGGTAGGACGGGGGAGCTGTACGCCGAAGCCCAGGTAGGAGAGGGAGGACTCTGTCAGCATACAGCTGGCGAAATCCAGGGTTACTGTTACCAGGATGACGGATACAATATTCGGAAGGATATGCCGGAAAGCGATTCTACGCTCTTTCACACCCATGGAGCGGGCGGCGGTGACGAATTCCTTCTCTCGTTCCGCCAGAATCTGGCCTCTTACCATTCTGGCCAGCCCCGTCCAGGACAGCACACCCAGAATCAGCATGATGATTACGATTCGGGTATTCTCATGGATATCGGAAGCCTGGAAAATAGCGGACAGACAAAGTGCAAAGGGCAGGAAGGGAATGGCCCCCACAATTTCCGTCAGACGCATCAGAAACATATCCACCGCCCCGCCGAAGTATCCTGAGATACAGCCTACGATAATGCCGATAATGGTGGAGACAATAACCGCCACAGCTCCCACCGTCATGGTCATTTTACCGCCGTTCATAATACGGTTGAACACATCGCGGCCCATATCGTC
>CAQUWW010000166.1 GCA_948896875.1 uncultured Acetatifactor sp.
CAGATCTTCCAGTGCGTACAGCGACTCATCAATAGACAGATAAGCCTTATTGTTCTCAAAGGCAACATAATCCACCTTGCCGTATACATACTTCGGTTCTCCGTCGGTACCGGTGGTTTTCACATACACTTCCTGTCCCACAAGGGATGTGGCTCTGGCAAGCTCCGATGTGGCCGCCATATTCTGCATCTGCTCTACCTGGGAGAACTGCGCGTATTGGGAGATATACTCCGTGTTGGAAGTAGGCTCCAACGGATCCTGATACTGCATCTGGGCTACCAGAAGCTGCAGAAACGCATCCTTATCCATACCGTTGTTATCCGTCTTAAGCGCCTTTTTCAGAGACTGCTGAGACTCCGTCTCCACAATTTTCCCGTCCTTTACGGGTGCCATAATACTCATACTTAACTCTCCTTTCCTTTTTTTGACTTTCCGAAACTTCTTCCGCAGACTGCACCGCCTGCCCTCCGGCCATTTCCTATGCGGTGTACTCTACCGTACTGCCATTTGCCGTCATCCGGTCCGACGTAAGCCCGTCACCTTCCTCCGGACTATCCACTGTAAGAGTATCGCCCAGTTGAATCCTTCTGGCCCGATTCTTCTTCTCCGGTTCCTGCTGGTTTCTGCCCCGGCCCTGTTCATCCAGATTTCTCTCGAATTCATGGGTCTGTACGGTAACCTCGATGGCTTCTACCTTGACTCCCTGCTCCTCGAATTGCTCCTTCAGCTGGACCATCTGACTTTCCAGTGCTGCCTTTACCGTTTCATTCTGGGTAATGAAATTTGCTGTCATTACTCCTGCTTTGGCGGATATCTGCACCTGAAGCGTTCCAAGGGATGCGGGATGCAGCTGCATTTCCAGGCTGGTGGTATCCGCACTTACCTGAATCTTCATATAATCCAGTATCTGGTCCATAATGGCCTGAGTGCTTTCACTCCAGGGACTGTTCTGGGATACGCTCTGTGTCTGCTGAAACTCCGGCTGGAACTGCACTGTTCTGAAGTCCTGCACAAAAGGATTCACATCCTGGCCCTTTTCAGACCTGCCTTCCCCATGCTGCTCCTGGCCTTTCATTTGCCCATTGCCCTGATTTTCAGTGTCCTGCTCCTTTTCCACTGCCACTTCGGCCGTATTCACCACCGGGACATCTTCTCCCTCCGCAGGTTCCTGGCCACGGGACATCACTGTCTCCTGTCTGTTGGGAACCATTTCCGGTTCCACAGGCATACTCTCTTTCGGCAGTCCGGTCTTCACAAGCTGTGTCAGCAATTCCGGCTCCATATCCAGGGTGTCCGCACTTTCCTGTATCACAGTATCCAGCTGCTCCATCAGAGCACGATACTTCTCATACAGCTCACCGTCTGTGACAAGCGCACAGGCATCTGAAGCACCGCCAAGGTTTAAGAGGAGAGACCCCAGCTGAGACGCATCCAGCAAATCCATCTGCTCCAGCCCCAGGTCATCCATAACTGACTGCAGCTCTTCCATACTGATTCCGAAGACATCCGCAATCTGCTCCATCAGATCCTGTGCCGCAACATTCAATACTTCCAGAACCTGCTCCTGCTTCCCGGAAGAAAGTTCTTCCACCGATTCCATCTCACCCTCACGCTCCGGTGCCGGCCGCGTTTCCTTCGCCTTCAGGGAGCTTCCCCTCTGCAGGCGTGTGCCTGACTGGGTCGTCATATTTTCCTGCTCAGCACCGTCGGTATTCCCGCGGCTCATCTGATTATTCCAGACCTGCTGGAAACCGCCGGTATTTGCAGCACTCCTGCCGGCCTGCGTCAATGTCAGATTCAGCAACGCCGAACCTATCTCTTTTACAGGTGTACTCGTCATTCCTGACCTCCTTTCTTTCATGATTTTTATTGAAAAACCGCAGGTACAAACAGTTTTGTACCGTCGGGTTCTTCCCTTATTATATCGGAAAAATTAACCAGATTCTTAAGAATCGGGCTTCATCATTTTAGTGAGCTTGGCTCCCAGCTCCTTATCCAGGACATTCATGATCTCTGCTCTCTGCTCCACAGACATCGCCTTTAGAATGTCTACCACCAGATCCAGCTCATTCGTCATATTTTCAAAAATCTTTGCCACTTCCTTCGGCTTCATCGCCGCATAGGTCTGTGCAAACTCCTCTGCCTCGGTGTTCTTCTGCTGTTGAACCAGCCCCTGCTTATACAGATACTCTGCCACCGTAGGATACATGGATTCATAGTACTTCATATAGGCATCCAGTCCAGGTCCTTTTTCCGAATACACAACCTCCTCATAAAATTCCGTGGAGACACGCTGGAATTCCTCCTGTCTGGCCTCAAACTCCTTCAGTCGAACAATCTCGGCACGCAGAGTCTCGTTCTCAGCCTCCTTAGTCTTCGCCGCCGTCTGCTCCCGCTCCAGCTCCAGCTCCAGCTGCCGGATATAGGCCACGGCCTCCTCCATGCTTTCATAACCGCCATAATTCTCCTGTTCCGACGAATTGTCCTCTGTCGAGGCTGAGGAGGGCAGGATCTTGTTGATAACCGGCACATCCTTCAAAATAGGGGTCAGCACACTGCTTCCGAAGCCCCCGATGTCCATTTTGATCACCACACAGACGATGGCAAGCCATAAAACCACGATCAAAAGAGTGGCTGCAAAGGTGACCAGGCCGTTGCCTCCGTCCTCTCCCAGCGCTTCCTCCTGTCTGGCTATCTCCGCCGCCCTGCGCCTGGCTTCCTTTTTCTGTGATTTCTGATCCTGTTTAAACTGCTTTTTTTCCTGTTTTAATTTTGCTTTTTCCTCTTCCGCCGCGGCGGCCAGAGGGTTTATTTCCTTTGCCATATATTATCTCCTAAACAGATGCCTGCGCTCTGCGCTGACCATATGTATAGCTGGTCAGCTGATCTATTTCCTTGCTTTCCTGCTTCTTTTCCTCCATGAGGAACGCCTCAAAAGCCTTGTCGCGAAGTGTCTCGTGAGTCTTCCGCTCCATTCTCACCTCCGTCAGCCTTTCCCTGGCCTCCTCCAGCTTCCTTTCCGCAGTGTCCACATTCATCTGTTGTCTCTCTATGTAATCCTCCATGCAGTGGATAGCCGCTTTATTTTCTTCGATCTCCCTGAGATTCAATCTGCCGGACAAAAGCACCGTTCTATTTGCCTCATATCCGCTCTTTCTGTCCACAAGCGCCTGCAATTTCTCCTCTTCCTCATCCAGGGCCGCTCTGGCCGCCGAAAATTCCTGCTTCGCCTGTGTTTCCAGCTTCATCTTGATATTCAGAATACTCTGCATGGAATATCGAAACCTTGCCATTCTCAGTCCCTCTCAGCTTTCTGCCCGTTTCAAAGTGTTCCATCCCCGTGTCAGATCAGCTTCCTCCGAACCATCGCCTGCTTATTTCGTCTCAAACAGCCGTTCCAGCATTGCGACGCTGTCCTCAAAGCCAAACTTCTCCTCCACATCCTGACACAGGAAAGCATTCACAGCGTCAATTTTGGAAATCGCATAGTCGATAGACGGATTGCTGCCGCTCTTGTAAGCGCCAATGTTGATCAGGTCCTCCGCCTCATTGTAGGTCGCCAGTACATTTTTCAGCTTCCCGGCCGCCTGTTTATGTGCTCCATCCGCAATCTGACTCATACACCTGGAGATACTCTGCAGAATATCAATGGCCGGATAATGATTCTTATGTCCCAGCTTCCTGTCCAGCATAATGTGGCCATCCAGAATGCTTCGGGCCGTATCGGTAATGGGCTCGTTAAAATCATCGCCATCCACCAGGACCGTATACAACCCCGTAATAGAGCCTCTTGCGGCACATCCTGCCCTCTCCAGAAGTTTGGGCATTTCCGAGTATACACTGGGCGGGTATCCACGGGTCACCGGCGGTTCTCCGCTGGCCAGCCCGATCTCTCTCTGGGCCATGGAAAAACGGGTCAGGGAATCCATCATCAAAAGCACATCCTTGCCCCGATCCCGGAAATATTCCGCAATCGCCGTAGCGGTCTTCGCCGCTTTGTTTCTCTCAAGCGCCGGCCTGTCGGAAGTAGCCACCACAACAACAGAGCGCCGCATTCCTTCCTCTCCAAGATCCCTTTCTATAAATTCCCGTACCTCACGGCCGCGCTCGCCAATCAAAGCAATGACATTGATATCCGCTTTGGTATTCCGGGCAAACATCCCCATCAAAGTGGATTTCCCCACACCGGAACCGGCAAAGATCCCAATACGCTGCCCCTTTCCCACGGTAATCAGTCCGTCTACCGCCTTTACCCCCAGCGGAAGTACGGAGTCTATAATCTTCCTGCTCATGGGCTCCGGCGGTGTGGCCTCTACCAGATAAGGCGTCCCCTCGAAACGAGTGCCGTCTATGGGCAGTCCCATTCCGTCCAAAGCCTTACCCAACAGAGATTCGCTGACTATCACGCGAAGCGGATATCCTGTGTTCTCCACAATACAGCCCAGGCCGATACCGTCCACGGCATCATAGGGCATCAGCAGGGTCTTCTTGTCCTTAAACCCCACCACTTCCGCCATGATGGGCTTTCCTTTTCCCTCCGGAGTGATCTCACAGATATCTCCCAATTTTGCATCAGGACCGGCAGATTCAATGGTAAGACCTACCACATTGACTACCTTTCCCTTTTTTCTGTAAAAAGTCTGCTCTGCTACTTTATTATATTTTGCGAAATCCACATTAACCGTTCGCAAAGTTTCCATCCCCGTTCTCCTTTGACCACGCAAGAAGCATCAGCCGCTCTCTGAGCTCCGTAAGCTGTGTGCCCAGCCCGCAGTCAAATATACCGTTTTCCGTCTCGATCATGCATTGATTTTTGTCCAGAGTCAGGTCCTCCACCACATCCACACTGGCGCTTTCAGACACGGCGCCGGCCAGCATCTGCTTCTTCTGCATGTTCACATAAGCATAATCTTCCTTTGACACATGAATAATAAAGCTGCGGTTCCCTTCCAGTTTATGCAGGGTATCCGAAATAAGAGAAGTCAAAATCTCTCGATAAGAAGAAAGCTCTACATGAAAGATATGCTGGTAAATCGCGGTGATTGTATCCACAAACTGAGGCTCCAGAACTTCTATCTGCTGTTCATAGGCCTCTTCCAGCTCTCTCGTCCTCGCAGCGTATTCCTGCTCCATGGCGCCTTCATGGGCCTGCGCTTTCACCATGCCTTCATTGTAGCCCTGCTGTCTTCCATCATTGACAGCCTGCAGCCTTTCAGCCTCCGTCCGGGCTTTTGCTTCGTCGCAGATCCTCCCGGCTTCCTCTCTGGCCTGGGCAAGAATTCCTTCCGCCTCCGCCCTTGCCTGTTCTAAAATCTCCTTCGCCTCGTCCTGGGCCTTGATGACAGTGCCGCCACTGTCCTCAGGTACCTCCAGCACTTCCGCCGCCAGACCGGATACAAAGCCTCCGCTCTTGTCGGAAACAGACTTCCTATCTTCCTGAGCCAGCTTCTCCAGGCGCTTGCGGACCAGTTCATTGCTGTCAATCAGCCTCTTTTCCTCATCCTGCGGCAGCGATGTAAACATATGCTTCACCAGATTGCCTGCCATGGATTGCTTCATCAGATTACTAGACAACGATCTCGTCACCTCCGCCTCTGGAAATCACAATTTCACCCGCATCCTCCAGCTTTCTGATAATATTGACAATCTTCTGCTGTGCTTCCTCCACATCGGTCACACGCACAGGTCCCATAAAGTCCATGTCTTCCTTGATCATTACGGCAAGTCGCTTGGATACATTGTTGAAAATTGCATTCTTCACATCTTCGTTTGCATTCTTCAAGGCAATAGCCAGATCATTATTCTCCACATCACGCAGCACACGCTGAATGGCTCTGTCGTCCAGAAGCAGAATATCCTCGAATACGAACATTTTCTTCCGGATCTCCTCTGCCAGCTCCGGAGATTCGGCCTCCAAAGTCTCCATAATATGGCGCTCCGTACCCCGGTCCACGGTGTTCAGGATCTCTACCACCGCATCCACACCACCGATAATGGCATAATCCTGGTTCACCAGGCTTGCCAGCTTGGACTCCAGCACCTTCTCCACCTCCTTGA
>CAQUWW010000167.1 GCA_948896875.1 uncultured Acetatifactor sp.
TGCGGCGGACAATGAGGGCGTGTTGGGATTTTATGCTGGATAGACAGGCGGTCTGCGGTGAAGGAGTCCGTGACGAATGGAGGTTGCATGAAGGTTTATCTGATGCTGGATGTAGGCGGAACGAATATTAAGGCGGGCGTATTATGGGAGGACGGCAGTCTGTGGAAAGAAGGCATTCTGAGCTTTGACGCGAAGTCCAGAGGAAGCAAGGAGGAAGTCTTTCTGAATTTTGCCGGTGTGCTTGATGCGCTGGCAGAGAGACTGCCCAGGGAAGAGATACAGATCGAAGGGATTGGAATGGCTTTTCCCGGTCCCTTCGATTATGGACAGGGAATCAGTCTGATGCAGGGGCTGGATAAATATGATGCGATTTATGGGATTCCTGTTGAAAAAGAGGTGAGGGGCTGTTTTCCGGCCATGAAGAACGGCGCCTTGTTGAGGAAGAGCCGCCGGTTTGTCTTTCTTCACGATGTGGAGGCTTTTGCCATGGGAGAGAGCCATTACGGCAGAGGAAAGAACTGCGATAAGGTGATGTATCTCTGCATCGGCACGGGAGCCGGATCTGCTTTTACTTTAGACAGGAAGATCCTGAAGGGCGGGGACGGGACGGTGCCGCCTATGGGATGGATTTATGATACGCCCTTCCGGGACAGTATCATTGACGATTATCTTTCGGTGAGAGGGCTTGCATCCCTTTCCGGGCGGGCGTTCGGAGAAGCGAAAAGCGGGAAAGAGCTTTTCCGGCTGTGCAGGGAAGGTAATCAGACCGCCTTGGCGGTGTACAGGGAATTTGGCAGATGGCTGAGGGAGGCAATGATCCCTTTCCTTAATACGTTTAGCCCGGACGGCTTCGTACTGGGAGGCCAGCTTTCAAAAAGCTTTTCCTTCTATGGAGAAGAATTCTCGGCGGAATGCAGGGAGAGAGGGACAATGGTCTTCCTGTCGGAGGATACCTCCGAGAGTGCGCTGAAAGGGTTGTATGTGGCAACAGTTCAGCCCAGGACTTTGCATTTACTGCAAAGTCCGTGAGAATGTGAGCTCCTCTTTCGTTGTATTTTTGTCTGGTAAATGGTAAGATAATACAGAATGATGTGTATAGGTTAATGGAAAATCTATCTGCCCGTAATAAAGGCAGTCCGGGGAATCCGGGCTGCCGGGGCATAAGCAGGAGGCTCATAATGCTGAACAGAGAAAAGGGTGCGGCACCGCTGTATTCGCAGATTGCAGAGATTATCAAAAGCCAGATTGAAAACGGTGAGTTTGTCAAAGGAGATCAGTTCCTTACGGAGAAAAAGCTTCAGGAGATCTATCAGGTTAGCCGTATTACTGTCAGGCAGGCAATGAATGAGCTGGTTAATGAAGGATATCTGCAGTGTGCGAGAGGAGTCGGAACGACTGTGGTCTATGGCAAGATAGACGAGAATCTGAAGAATCTGGTCAGCTTTACCGATGAAATGAAACTGCACGGCAAGGTGATGAATACCAGTTATTGCGATATGTCGATGATCCGGGCGGGGAAGTCGGTAGCGGCCCAGCTGGAGATAGAGACGGGAGAAGAATGTTATCGCCTGGTGAGAGTCAGGAGTGTAGGGGAAGAGGCCATTGTGTATTCCATTACCTATCTGAAGAAGACGAGAGAATATCCTTTGGACACCAGTTATTATATGGAATCTCTATATCAGTTTTTACAGACAAACTGCAATACGAAGGTGGTAAAAGGACGTGACACATTTGAGGCAGTGGCGGCTACCGCTGAAATCGGGAAATATTTATCCATTCCGGAAGGCGTTCCTGTATTTAAGCGGGTACGTAAGGCTTACGAGGAGAACGGCGATATTGTGGAGTACACGATCTGCTATTATCCGGGAGACAGGTATAAATATTCTGTAGAATTATAGTACGAAACAGTAAAAAGAATCTTGAAAAATACCCGCTTCAGGTTAGGGTTGTATGAGGACCGTAGTGCGGGTGTTCAGAGAATGGGGAATGATATGGATAATCGGTATTTCAAGTATGGCAATTATGACCTGCAGCCGTATACAAAGATCGAGGGATATGACAGCCATGCCGTAGAAGGTTATGATGATATAATAATAATACTTAAGAAAGAAATAGCTGCAGGGAAGAGAGTGGTTGTCTGTGACTTCTATCCGGGTGTGGATAAGGAAGAAGTGTTAGGGCATTTATCCGGTGTCAACCCGGTGCTTCTGATAGAGGCCGAGAGCTGCGCGATGGAGGAAGAGGTTCTGAACAGACTGTTTCAGGATTATCTTACAGATGACAGGGTATTTGGATTTATGTGCCACAAAAAGCTGGAAGATTGTTTCTGTGCGGAGAAGCTTCAGAAAGCCAGAAGGCAGATCGAGGAGACGGCAGAGGGGGTCATACTGGTGGCAGGAGTAGGCGCTTCCTTGATCACCCGCGGGGACGTATATCTGTATTTTGATCTGGCCAGATGGGAAATCCAGCTGCGCTACCGCAGGGGAATGCCTAACTGGAACTGTACGAATTATGACGCTCCGAATCTGGAGAAGTACAAGAGAGGATTTTTTGTGGAATGGCGTCTTGCCGATAAGTATAAGAAGCAGCGGTTTGAGGACTTCGATTATGTGGTAGATACCAATAGGAAAGAGGATCCTAAGATGATCACAGGGGAAGCTTTCAGGGAAGCTCTGGTGCAGGTGAGCAAGAGGCCTTTCCGCACGCAGCCCTACTTTGATCCCGGTGTATGGGGCGGACATTGGATGCAGCAGGCTTTCGGGTTGGACGAAGACGCGCCGAACTATGCATGGAGTTTTGACGGTGTACCGGAAGAAAACAGTCTGAATCTTAAGTTTGGGGAAATTCTGGTAGAAATACCCAGTATAGATTTAGTGTTTTACAGACCCCGTCAGCTGCTGGGAGAGAAAGTACATGCCCGTTTTGGGGCGGAATTTCCTATCCGGTTCGACCTTCTGGATACCATGGGAGGCGGGAATCTCTCGCTCCAGGTGCATCCGCTCACAGAATATATCCAGGATACTTTCGGCATGAATTATACGCAGGATGAGAGCTATTATATTCTGGACTGTGAGGAAGGTTCCTGTGTCTATCTGGGTGTGAAAGACGGAGTAAGCCCGAAGGCGATGGAGGAGGACCTGAAAAGGGCCGAGAAGGGCGGATATGCATTCCCGGCAGAAAAATATGTCAACACAGTTCCGGTCAAAAAGCATGACCATGTGCTGATACCGGCAGGAACAGTCCACTGTTCGGGAGCCGATACGATGGTGCTGGAGATCAGTGCGACGCCCTATATCTTTACTTTTAAAATGTGGGACTGGGGAAGAGTCGGCCTGGACGGCATTCCAAGACCCGTCCACGTGGAGCATGGCATTAAGAATATACAATGGGACAGAACCATGCCGTGGCTTGAAAGAAACCTGATCCACCAGGAAGAAATCTGCCGGGAGGAAGAAGGAATTTTGGTAGAACGCACGGGACTCCACCAGAGAGAATTTATCGATACATACCGATATATGCTTACGAAGCCTGTAAAGTGCATCCAGAATGACAGTGTGCATGTGCTGAATGTAGTGGAGGGGGAGAAAGCCTGCATCGAAAGCCCGGCAGGAGTGTTTGCGCCTTTCGAAGTGCATTATGCGGAAACTTTTATTATTCCGGCGTGTGTGGGAGAATACGTGATCAACCCGACGGGAGCCATAGAAGGTAAAAGGGTAGGAGTGATCGTGGCTTCGGTGAGATAATAAGCATAGGGATTGACCGTGCCCTATGTCCTTTGCCCTCACTATAAAAATTTATATTGCGGGTGTAAAACAGGGAAATAACTGATGATTCAGGTTTGTTTCTCTGTTTTTTGTGTCAAAGTTGGTTTTTCTTTTGCGGTGTCCGATATCTATGTGATGGGTGTCACACTTGGACAGCTTCTACAATGGACTTTCATGATATTATCCCGAAAGTATACATAGCATCGACGGGAGCGAGATAGATTTTTCCAGAAAATAGCTAACGAGAGATTGACATAAGGACAACGCAGTGTTATACTTTAACTGACAACACGATGTTATACAATAAGGAGGACAAAAGTATGGTACAGCAAATATCCGATGCCGAACTCGAAATTATGAAAATTGTGTGGGGGAACCCGGAGAAGGTGACACTGTTCCCCTATATCATGGATGAGCTGGCGGCCAGAGGCAGGCAGTGTCAAAAGAACACCCTGATTGTACTGCTGTCGCGGCTGATGAACAAGGGCTTTTTGAGTGCCAGAAAAATTGGACGCCGCAACGAATATACCACGCTCGTTTCGGAAACAGAGTACCAGAAGGCGCAGACGAAAAAATTCCTGGATAAAATCTATGAGGGAAGCGCAAAAGGGCTGGTTTCCAATCTGATTATGGGCGACCTGCTGACAGACGAGGAATACGAGGAATTGAAAAGAATGCTGGAGAAATGAAAAGAGCAACAATGATGGCGGTTTTGAAAATTTACCGGTCCATGTCCTTTTCCGGCTGTCTGCTTATTCTGGCGCTGCTTTTGGGAAAACGGTTTTTGAAAGATAAAATCAGCCGTCAATGGCAGTATTACATTTGGCTGGTTGTCGTTTTGCGGCTGCTGTTCCCGTTTGGGCCGGAAGTAAGCCTGCTGGGAAAGACCTATCAGGCTGTCGATCAGGCTATCACCCAGACCGCCTCTTTTCCGCCGCAACAGCAGTCCCCGCTTATCACTCCGGGAGGAAATCTCGCGCCGGTTGTCGGAACAGGGCAAAGCAATAGAAATATGAATAGTCCGACAGAAGATTTGACAACCGCCCACCCGTTTCAAGAGGTTGTGACGCTGCTGACAGATCAGGTTTGGCTGATTTGGCTTGCGGCCGCAGTGGTTTTGCTGATACGGAAGGCAACGGTCTATCAGAGCTTCATACGGTATATCAAGGCTGGATTGACCCCGGTTTCTGACATTGAGATCTTAGACCGGCTTTTCATTACTGCGGAGCAGGCAGGTATCAAAAGGCCTGTAGAGCTGTGTGTCAATCCGCTGATTTCTTCACCGTTGCTGATTGGCTTTTTTCATCCATGCATCGTGCTGCCAAACGCGGATATTTCTAAAAAGGCTTTTCAGTATATTGTCCTGCATGAGCTGACCCACTATAAGCGGCGGGATATGTTTTATAAATGGCTGGTGCAAATAACGGCATGCCTGCATTGGTTTAACCCGCTTGTGCATCTTATGAGCCGGGAGATTACCAAGGCTTGTGAATTTTCCTGTGATGAAGCCGTCCTCGCTAAAATGGGGAGCGGCAACGCCCAGGACTACGGGAAAACCTTGCTTGACGCTATGGCGGCAGTGGGAAAATACAAGGAAAACCTTGGGTCCGTTACGTTGAGCGAAAATAAAAAACTTTTGAAAGAAAGGTTGGGTGCAATTATGAAGTTCCAAAAAACGTCCAGAGCGGTTAAGCTATTGACGGCTGTGTTGACTGTGTGTATCGTATTGGGCGCGTCCTTTGCCGGGGTTTACACAGCGGGGAATGTCCAGGCGGCATCCCTTTCCGGCACAACGCCGGACACCACCGGCAGGCCCTCGCTGTCGTTGGATGTCAGCAGTGCCGCTGTAAATGTGCTGGCGGCAACGGACAATCAGATTTCGGCTGAATACAACCGCGATGTTTATACGGTAAATATCAGTCAGCAGAACCGCGACTGGAAGGTTTCAATCTCCTGCAAAACCAGTATGAACACAAATGATGAAACAATCAGGCTCTATCTTCCTAATGTGGATTATGGCGATGTGAAATTAAAAACAGATAACGGGTATATGGCCTGCGGCCTGATCCGATCCGGCAATATCGCGGGCAATTTCAACATGGCTTCCGTCTTTTTGACCTTGCCGGAAGGATTTTCCGGTTCGGTAAATGCCATTGCCAACAGCGGATATTTCCGATTGGTTTCTCAGGACGATTTCAAAAATACCACCACCACCATTACCGACAACGGCGATTGGGGCGAGATTT
>CAQUWW010000168.1 GCA_948896875.1 uncultured Acetatifactor sp.
TTTCATGATTGTATGTCCTCCTTTTCCATTCCTAAAATTGCTGTTCTTTGATATATCCTTTCTTTGGATATTCCGTATCTGTCACAGTCTTATATAAATATACCATATCCGACTCAGATACGTCCAAATATTTCTTTCGGTGGTTTCTGGCTGGTATATCTCTCAATGATGCACTCATGCTTTTTATCTTTTTTGTTATAGTTTACTCCCACCAGCAGAAGATTCCCCCTGTACTCATCCAATACTCCCGCATAGTTCTTTTCCCTGATCTGGCTTATTGCACCCTGAGCCGACTTATCCCACTTCAATTCTATGAGCATCGCTGGTTTGTCCACATGCTTCCTCGGCAGAAATGCAATATCCGCAAACCCTTTGCCGGACGGCATTTCTCTTATCATAATATAGTCTTTCTGCGCTACATAATAAGCAATCGTAATGACACAGCTTAAAGCATTCTCATTGTTGTATGCCAGAACTGACGTATTGGCAAGATGAATTTCATCAATCCTGTCTGCTACTTCCTGCGCATTTTCCTGCAATGTCGCATCCAGCAATTCCTCCGATTTCCGCAATGCTGTAGATACCCCCTGCCATCCGCTGTACTCCACCGCACTCTTAAATTCATCCGCCACTTCCTGATTGGGAATATATACTTCATTCCTGTCGGAATCATAAGCAAGATATCCCAGATGGACCAGTAATGTCAGTACGTCATCCTTACTCTTAATATTAGACATATCATTCTGAAATGTACGTGTGTTAATCCTGCATCTTTCTCCACCCAGCATAGATATGACAGCATCCTTTAATCCGTCTTCATTCAAACTGATATAAAACTTTAAGGATTCATAAGTCTCGGTCTCAGTCCAGTAATCGCCGAATTCTTCATTTTTGATCGCCTGTACAACAGAATTAGGGCTGTATATGGATTTCGCCCTGCTGAAAGAATAACCATCGTACCATCTTTGGGTCTCTTCAAAATCCATATTGTATTGTCGGCAGAGTTTTTTTACCTCTGCTTCTGTAAATCCCACATATTCTGCCAGCTTCTTAGGCCGAAGCATCGTATACTCTCTGAAGTCAGTCAGCGCCGACTGTGTACCGTATTTCTTAATCGGCAGAATTCCTGTCATATAGGCCGCTTCGATCATTTTATCCGTCAGGCTGCTCTTAAACAGACCCCTGAGCAGCTGAAGATATTCTTTCTGTAAGTCAATATCAGACTGCACCTCTCTGAATAATGCATCCCACTCATCTATTATAATTATAAATCTATGTCCTGTCATTTCAGCGACCTTTGCAAGCATCACCGGAAGTGAATCCTCTTTCTTAACAGGTGGATAAACGACACTCAATTCCTTTATCACCTGTTCCTGGAGATAAGCGACGGTATTTCTCACATCCTTCTCAATCGAAATAAACCACGTAATATCCAGGTAGATCACATCATATTGATTCAGGAATTCCTCAAACGCAGGATCCCCGGCAATCTTCAAATCACAGAATAAATTCCTGGAATCACAGCTTTTGTCGTAATAGGCACACAGCATCTGCGTTGCGAATGACTTCCCGAACCTTCTCGGCCGGCTTACGCATGTCAGTTTATCCTTCGTCCCAAGCGTACCGTTCATAAATGAAATCAGTCCCGACTTATCAACGTAAAATCCCTTACGGACAGATTGAAATCCCGCATTTCCTATGTTGAGATACATCCCCATATTACCTACGCTCTCCCTTCCAAAACCTCTGCCGTCCAACCTTATAAATCATGTTCATTTTACCGTATGCACGTAAGAATTGCAATATAGGCATAATTTATGACACAAATCCCCCATTTCATTGCTTTCTGCTAATCCCTTCTGAAATTTATGACGAAAAGTTTTGAAAGGATTCAGGTTTATAAACGGAGGGACAGATTATGAGTATAGTAAACACATCCGCAATCAATTATCCGATAACAACATCCGGAATCCCTGACGGGAGTTCCACACAAAAGACAAGTTCCGCTGATAGCTTCAAGAATCACGTACAGGAAAGCGTGGTCGATGCGTTCAAACGAAAAAATCCTGACCGCGCCAGTCATGTAGACCAGCAGTTGAAAGCCGGCAGAGCCGTACGGGAGAAATACGGCAAGGGCATATCCACCGAAGATATGTCAATGGCTGAATATCAGGCTTATTTCTATGCTCTGCTGGACACGATTCCTTATGACTACACACAGATGAACAATACGACAACCATCTCCATTTCCGATGAAGGCTGGGAACAGATGCGCAAAGACCCGGATTATGAAGCCTGGATCCTGGGGTATTTCGTAGAGGACCGTTCCGTACGCAATCCCTTCTTCGGCTGGGGCGACAACGATGGCTGCATCATCTACGAGCAGTTCGGGGCTTCCATTGAAGAACACCGCGGAGTCGGCTTCAGCAAGGCCGCATTGAAAGGCAGCAAGCCGGATGACGATGACGATGAAGAAGACTGGTGGATCAAGAGACATAAGCGCATGAAGAAACTGCTGAAGGAACAAGTGGAGCGCTCTGTCCAGAGAGACATGGCACAGAAAGCCGCCGCCCGGGAAGAATACGCAAAGCATCAGTATGCAAGCAGCCAGCGTCAGCACAGCTTCCTCACAAAAGGCTCACCGGATGACCAAGCCGCTCCGACATCGGACAGCCCTGCGGCTTCCATGACAGCCGCGGCCGCCTACAACAGCATCCTGGATTTGTTTGCCGGAAGTAATACCGTTGTATAAACAGAATCTCTGCGGCATAACGCTCCTGTAATCGCTGCCTGCTTCAAATTTGGCCTCTTTCCCGTATCTGGCTGTCAGAAACCCGTTTGCCAGCGGTGAGAATGCAACATAGCCGGTAGTTAACGCTTCCAGCGTCGGAAACAGTTCCTCATACCAGCGCGCCAGGGAGGCCTCTACGGAAGCACGGATCGTCTCGGGACGCGAATCCGGCACAAGAATATACCGCCGTGGTCTGCATGGCGGTACGCTCATTCACATCCTTCGGCTTATCCTGCGCCCCCTGATCCCTAAAATAGATGCCAGCTTCATACACGCCTCCTAAAAATATGCAAAAGAAAGACACCTCCGAAGAAATGCCCTATAGCAGCCTTATATCCTGTTTTCACTTACGCAGTATTTTATCCATGGCCTTCCCCCTGGCAAGCTCGTCAACCAGTTTATCCAGATAACGTATCTCCCGCATCAGAGGCTCCTCGATATCTTCCACCCTTACACCACAGACCACGCCTTTTATCAGCTTCCTGTTTTCATTCAATTCCGGGGCTTCCCGGAAGAAATCCCCGTAAGACACCGGCCTTTCCAGCATCCCTTCCAGTTCCTCCTGGCTGTACCCGGTAAGCCACCGGGCCACCTCGTCAACCTCCTGCCTTGTCCGCCCTTTTTTCTCCGCCTTGCTCACAAGCAGATGATACACTTTTGAAAAATCCATCTGATATACTTTCTCATTTTCCATAAGATACACCCCATGATCCATATTTCTGACACTGTTTCTGCCGCCCCGGCTGGTTCAGCGCTTACCGGCCGAAAAGGCCGCCGCTTTCCCGCAGTAATGGCCCTGTTCCTGTCTCTTAAAAGTACGCCCGCATTTCGGACATGTCCACACCGTCCATCCCTCCTTTATTCCCGTTCCCTGACTTTCACCAAGACACTGTCCCCCGGCTGTTTCCCTATCCGGGAGCGGATCTCTTTCCGCACGCCTATGATATAGCAGACGCTCCCGTCAGCGTTTCTTACCCCCATATTTACAATGCTGCCATCATACGGCTCCCCGTCAAACGTGACATGCACTTTCACCCGTCCCCGCCCAAACTCTTTCCTGATATCATAAGGAAAAAGAACATAAGCGCCACCGGTCTCCCCGGCTTCATAGATCAGGGACTCATATTCATACACTTTATCATCCACTGCCTTCACCCCGTCCAGCCTGTTTCCTACAGTATACCATGGAATCCACCGGACTCCCAAAAAATCCGTCCCAAAACCGAAAGTTCCTTCTGCATAATCTTTCTTTTTTCCCTTAATTCCTTTATTGTCCTTCCTGTTACATTTCCACAACCCCGCCTGCCCCCGGACGTTTTGGCACAGCCCCGAACAGCTTCACAAACGTATCCTTACGGACACCCAGGTTCACCCGGTAAACCCCCGGCCTGTTAAGTCTTGAGCCTTTATCATTATCCCCGTCCTTCTCCTGCTTCATATCCCACTTCTATACTTTCCAGATTCTTTTTATAAATCTCCAATTCATAAGTTTTCCCACTGCGCTGGTCTGTCCTCCGCTCCGAATGCTGATAAGTCAATCCACAGGATAAGGCCAGTGCCCTTGAAGCAAGATTCCCTGCCCGTGTAGAATAATAAAATTCCTGACCGTCTAAAGAAATACAGTATTCCATCAATAAACGCAGTATCTGTTTCCCATATCCCCTTCCCACATACTCCGGTCCCAGGGCAATACCAGTCTCATGATAAATATGCGGCTCTGTTTCCTCCACTCCGGCAAAACCAATGGCCTGCCCGCTGCCCCTCTCATAGACCAGCCACGCATCATGGGTTTCCTGCCATGCAATCGTCCTCTGTATCCTCTCCCTGGCCCCATCCTCATCAGCCGTCACTTTCCATACCATATATTCTGCTGTTTCCGGCCTTGACCAGACATTCTGGTATATCGATCTCCAATCCTCATATTTTGCCTTTCCAAGAATAATATCTTCTGTCTCCATCCTTCCTTCATCCCTCATAAGCACCCCCATCACAGCCAGACCGCCCAGTCTCCGTAATCAAAAGTCCCACTCCCATGACGCAGTTTCCCGCTCTCCTTCAATCCCTGGAAAGCATCTCTCATACGGCCGATAATCTCCGGCTGGATATCCAGGGAATGGTGCGCCGGAAACACCCTTTCCACAGGAAGAAGCGCCATCCTTTCCAGTGAGGAAAGATAAGCTCCCGGATCTGTAGATGGATAATATGCAAACAAAGTATCCTTGTAAATCAAATCCCCTGTAAAAAGATATCCACGCTCCGGTTCCCAAAAGCACATATGGCCCGGTGAATGTCCCGGCGTATGAAACACCTTTATCATCCTCCCGCCAATGTCAATCTCTTCCCCGCCGTGCAGAACCACGGACGGCCTCCCCTGGAACATCTCATAGCTGCCCACATCATAACCTTCCGGCAGTTCACAACGGTCAACTACCATGCCCCTGACCGTTTCCATAGACAAAGGGAACCCGCCCGACAGCCACCCTAATTCCTCTTCATGGGCATAGAAATCCGGAAAATATTTATGTCCGCCGATATGGTCCCAATGGATATGCGTGGCAACAGCCGTAACCGGCTGGTCTGTCAGCTTCACCACCTCGTCATAAATATTACAGATCCCAAGCCCCGTATCGATCAGCAGGCTCCGCCCGGAACCATTCAGCAGATAACAATGTGTTTCCTCCCAATGCCGGTATTCGCTGATGATATAAGTATCCTCATCTATCCTGTCAACCGTAAACCATTTATCCATCTGTCCCCTCCTGAAAATCTTTATCCCTTTCCATCTGCCGCCTTTTCCATTGTATGGTAACAGAGATAATCCCCGCCCCCTGTCTCAATCTTCTCATAGGTTTTTATCCGGTATCCCCGTTTCAAATACATACTTTCCGCCGGAAAAGACGCATCAATATGCACTGCCTGATATTTCCTGAAAACCATATCTTCCAACAAGTCCATCATTCTGCTGCCATAACCTTTTGCCTGATATTCCGGTAAGATAAACAGCCTGCAGATCTCATTCCCCCGGATGCTCCCGGTTCCCACAATCTCCCCCTGCACCTGCGCAAAATAAATATCTTCCCTGGCAAGCGCTTCCCTTATCCTCCGTTCGTTATGCAGGTCCAGAAAAAACTGTACTGCCCCAGAAGGATAATAATGGGGATAGACGGCCCTTATTGTCTTCTCCACGATCTCCGCAACCTTTACGGG
>CAQUWW010000169.1:0-305 GCA_948896875.1 uncultured Acetatifactor sp.
GGAAAAGCAGATGGCAGAAAAAAAGGAAGCCCAGGCGGCTCCCTCCATACCGGAACCCTTTGAGCGCAGACGGGGAGAGGCCTACCGATTGATGGAAGAAGAAAATTATGCGGCAATCAGGTCGAAACAGCCGGATTTCTCACACAATCCGGTGTGGAACCGGGTGAAAACCCCGGCGGATACGGAAGATAACCTGACAGAGGAGAAGCAGGCGCAAGTTTTCGTGGAAGAGGAGCCGGATTTTTTCACGGAGACCACAGAGATTCTGGAAGAAGCCCCCGCATTCCGGACCGGTATCCGGACAG
>CAQUWW010000169.1:315-5930 GCA_948896875.1 uncultured Acetatifactor sp.
GGAGTCCGGAAATACATGCGTCGCAACAGCAGCCGATGCCTGTGACGGAGACAAAATCCTATGCGAAAGACGCAGATGAGATAAACGGCGTACAGATGAATCTCTTCGAAGAAAAAATTCTCACCATGGAGAATCGGCTCAGATTTCAGGTGATCGGCCAGGTTTTCGATACCTACTGGCTGGTGGAGTTTGAAGATAAGCTGCTGATAATTGACCAGCATGCCGCCCATGAAAAGGTGAATTATGAGAGAATGATGAAGCGATACAGGGAGAAAAGAATTCTTTCCCAGGGACTATTTCCGCCGGTTATCATTAGCCTTTCCGGGCAGGAGGAAGCAATTTTGAAGGAGCATCTGGACACCTTTGCGGCTCTCGGGTTTGAGATAGAGGCATTTGGCGGCAGCGAATATGCGCTGCGCAGTGTTCCGGTGGATTTATATGGATGCAATGAGAGAGAAATGTTTCTGGAAGTACTGGACGGACTTCTGGATGGATCCGGATTTGGTACAATCCGCGTCATCGAAGAAAAGATTGCTTCCATGTCCTGTAAAGCGGCTGTAAAAGGGAACCATAAGCTCAGTATTCCGGAGGTACAGACTTTGCTTGACGAACTGCTTACCCTGGAAAATCCCTATAACTGCCCTCATGGCAGACCGACGATTATTACTATGACGAAGACGGAGATGGAAAGGAAATTCAAGAGAATTGTTTCCTGACGGGAATAGGAAAATGAAGAATGTCTGTGACGAAAAATGTCCTTTGATTGTGCTTTCCGGGCCTACTGCCGTTGGAAAGACAAAATTGTCCATTGCGCTGGCAAAAGCGCTGGGCGGTGAGATTGTCTCCGCGGATTCCATGCAGGTTTACAGAGGGATGAATATCGGATCCGCGAAGGTGACCAAAGAGGAAATGCAGGGGGTTCCCCATCATATGATCGACATTCTGGACCCATGGGAGGAGTTCAGTGTGGCGGTTTTCAAGGAAAAATGCTGCCAGTGTCTGCCTGGTATTTATGAAAGAGGACATATCCCCATTGTCACGGGAGGTACCGGCTTCTATGTGCAGGCGCTGCTGAAAGATGTTGATTTTGCAGAAGATGCACAGGACGGGGAAGTGCGGACCTGGCTGGAAGCAATGGCGGAGGAAAAGGGAGCGGCATACCTGCATGAAAGGTTGAACCAGGTTGATCCGGTTTCCGCACAACAGATTCATGCCAATAATATCAAACGTACGATTCGGGCTTTAGAATATTTTTATTTGACGAACGAGCCCATATCGCGTCATAATGAGAGGGAGATGGCAAAATCTTCCGACTACAATTCCTGCTATTTTGTGCTGAACGATGTGAGAGAACAGCTTTATGCACGGATTGAGCAGCGCGTTGACGGTATGCTGCGGGACGGACTTGTGGAAGAGGTGGCGCGGCTTCGCCATATGGGCTGTCACAGAGGAATGACTTCCATGCAGGGACTGGGATATAAGGAAATTCTCGGGTATCTGGAAGGTGAGACCACGCTGGAGGAGGCGGTGGACCTGCTGAAGCGGGACACAAGGCATTTTGCCAAGAGACAGCTTACCTGGTTCAGAAGAGAGAAAGATGTGATCTGGGTGAACAAAAACGAATTTGACTATAAGGAAGACAGGATACTGCAGCACATGCTGGAAATCATAGAGGAAAATGGATTGAAAGCGGGCGGGGAGCGCCGCGCAAAAGACGACGGAGAGAAAGATGAGTGAGATAGAAAGACAATATCAAGAAATGGGAATTGACGACGATGTCTACGCCTATGGAAAAAGGATTCTACAGGATCTGGAGGAACGGTTTCGTGATATCGATGAAATTGCCGAGTATAATCAACTGAAGGTACTTAAAGCCATGCAGGAATGTCAGGTCAGCGAGGCCTGCCTTTTGGGGACCAGCGGCTATGGCTATAACGATCTGGGAAGGGAGACTCTGGAAGCAGTCTATGCGAAAGTGTTTCACACAGAAGATGCGTTGGTCCGTCCGCAGATCACCTGTGGAACCCACGCGCTTGCGCTGGCTTTGATGAGCAATCTGCGCCCGGGCGACGAATTGCTTTCTCCCGTGGGAAAACCATATGATACCCTGGAGGAGGTGATCGGCATACGGCCGTCAAAGGGTTCCCTTGCGGAATATGGTATCACTTACAGACAGGTGGATTTGCTGGAGGACGGCAGTTTTGATTATGAAAGCATTCGGAAAGCCATAACCGACCGGACCCGTCTGGTGACCATTCAGCGGTCCAAAGGCTATCAGACGAGGCCTACTTTTTCCGTAAAACAAATCGGAGAACTGATTTCCTTTGTGAAGGAAATTCGACCGGACATCCTCTGTATGACAGATAACTGCTACGGAGAATTTGTGGAGACAATCGAGCCAGGCGATGTGGGGGCAGATATGGTGGTAGGCTCCCTCATCAAAAATCCGGGGGGCGGTCTGGCCCCGGTGGGCGGGTATATTGCCGGGAAAAAAGAGTGCGTGGAGAATGCGGCTTACCGGCTCACCTCTCCCGGCCTTGGAAAAGAAGTGGGCGCATCTTTAGATGTGCTGAAATCCTTTTATCAGGGTTTGTTCCTGGCACCTACAGTGACGGCGGCAGCCTTAAAAGGCGCCATATTTGCGGCGAATCTGTATGAAAGGCTTGAGTTTGCTGTGATTCCGGACGGCCGGGAAAGCAGGCATGATATTATTCAGGCAGTTACATTTGGTTCCCCCGAGGCTGTCATTGCCTTCTGCCACGGGATTCAGGCGGCGGCGCCTGTGGACAGCCATGTGACCCCCGAGCCCTGGGATATGCCCGGATATGACGCACAGGTAATCATGGCGGCCGGCGCCTTTGTGTCCGGCTCCTCCATTGAGCTTTCCGCAGATGCCCCTATCAAACCTCCCTACGCGGTGTATTTCCAGGGAGGGCTTACCTGGCCACATGCAAAATTTGGAATTTTGAAATCTCTGCAGGCCCTTGTAAACGCCGGGTTGGTGGATAAAAGCCGTCTGAGGCCATGATTTTTGTAGAAAAAACGCAAAATAAAATCTATGATTTTTGTGTACAGTCCTGGAATTTTGTGGTACTATATATAAGCGAATGTTTATGGAAACAAAGGTATTGTGCACAGGATAAAGAACTGTTAAGAAATTTTATTTCTGCACAGTTCGAGAGAGAAGGAAGAGGAATCGGATTGAAGAAGGTTAACTGGGTACTGCTGATGCTGGTACTGGTAGGTTTTGTAATCGGCAGGTTTATCGGCACTTATTTTGAAGGCACTTTTTTAAATTATGGACAGGCCTTCGGACTGAGTCAGCCTGTTGTACTTGATCTTGGCTTTTTCATACTGACTTTCGGCCTGACAATTCAGATTACCATAGCCAGTGTAATCGGTGTGGTTATCGCACTGGTAATATATCGGTTTATCAGGTAAGTTTCGGGCAGTCGCGATGCGTCGGAGAAGGTGAAGGAGACGCATGGAAATCGGGAGAACGGAGAAGACCAGAGAAGAAAAGGTACTGAAGACACAGCAGGAAAAAGAGACAAAAAAGGATAAAAGTCCGAGAGCGGCAGGGGAGCTGCCTTATGAAAGGTTTCTGCGCTTTGGCCCTGAAAATCTGACCGAGGCAGAACTGCTGGCAATCATCATCCGGACAGGAACGAGAAAACGGAGCGCATTGGAGCTTGCGGAGGAAGTACTGCAGCTTGCCAGGTACCCAAAGGAAGGTCTGCTGGGATTGTATGATGTGACGCTGGACCAGCTTCAGCGTGTGCACGGAATTGGAGAAGTAAAGGCGGTAAAGCTGAAGTGTCTGGCAGAGCTTTCCATGCGTATGAGTGTGGCAAAAGCCAGAGAGGGATTGAATTTTTCTACTTCTGGACAGGTGGCGGCTTATTTTATGGAAAAGCTTCGTCATCGGGACACGGAATGTGTGGTGCTGGTCTGCCTGGATGCAAAAGGACAGATGATCTGTGAGAAAAAGTTATCTGAGGGCAGTGTCAATATGTCTTTGATTTCTCCCAGAGAGGTATTTCTGGCGGCATTGGAGAGCCGGGCAGTCAATATTCTGTTGGTGCATAATCATCCAAGCGGGGATCCCACGCCCAGCAAAGCGGACAGAGAGCTTACGGATAATGTGAGAGAAGCGGGAGACCATATGGGGATACCACTTCTGGATCATATTGTCATAGGGGACAATAGATATATCAGCTTCAAGGAGGCCGCATGGTTTTCGGAAGGCAGTTTACAATGAGAAAGGGGTTGTCATTTTGGCCAACAACGCATTCGGTATCGATTTAGGTACCAATAACATTAAAATTTACAGCAGGAGCGACGATCATGTTCTGGTGGAAAAGAATATGATTGCCATCGAGAATAAGAAGGTTCTGTTCGCATATGGGAACTCTGCCTTTGATATGTATGAGAAGGCGCCGGGGAATATTCATATATCGTATCCCCTGTCCAACGGCGTGATTGCCGACATCAAAAATATGGAGACCCTGGTCAGATACTTCATTACGGATCTGCAGAAGGGGGTAAACAAGCCGGCCGACTTTTATATTGCGGTTCCCACGGATGTAACCGAGGTGGAGAAAAGGGCCTTTTACGATTTGATTAAAGATGCAAATGTGAAGGCGAAGAAGATCATGGTGGTGGAGAAAGCCGTAGCGGATGGGCTTGGACTGGATATCGATGTGAAAAATTCTCAGGGTGTTCTGGTGGTCAATGTGGGATTCGAGACCACAGAAATTTCTATTTTATCTCTGGGAGGCATCGTTCTCAGCCGTCTGATTAAGACGGGGGGACTTAAGTTTGACGAGGCAATACGCGCCGCTGTCAGAAAGGAATTCAGCCTGATTATCGGCGGCAGGACTTCGGAGATGGTGAAGATCTCTCTGAGGGAGCTGGAAGAAGAAGGAAAGGGAGCCATCGTCTACGGCAGAGATATAGTGACAGGACTTCCCATAGAGAGAGAGATCCCTACGAAGCTGGTGGACGAGTGCCTTGAGGAACATTTTAATTCTATTATAGACAATGTAAAGGTGATTTTGGAGAGAACACCGCCGGAGCTTGCGGCAGATATTTACCGTCACGGAATTTATCTCACGGGAGGTGCTTCCCAGATCAGCCATTTTGCGGAACGGCTGGCGGCCGGGACGGGACTGAAGGTAAATATCTCTGAGAATCCTGTTACAAGCGTAGTGATGGGACTTGCTAAAATCATAAAGGATGATAACTATAAATCCGTAGCTTATGCGATTGAAGGGATGAGCAGATGAGTCCGGTCGTAAAGAAAAAAGGAGAGAAGTTTACGCTGCCGAGTAAATACCTCCTTTTTATTTTAACAATTCTTTGTACCATCCTGATGCTGGTTACTTTCGGAACAGATGTATTCAACAGACCGTTAAATACTGTGGTCGGATATGTGATTGTTCCTTTTCAGCAGGGCATTGCAAAAGTCGGAGGCTGGCTCTCCAATCGCTCCGAGGAATTGGGGCAGATTCGGGAGCTGCTGGATGAAAATGCCAGACTGAAGGAGCAGGTAGCTGCATTGACCGAGGAAAATACGCTTCTGCAGCAGGATAAATACGAATTGAATAAGCTGA
>CAQUWW010000170.1 GCA_948896875.1 uncultured Acetatifactor sp.
GATACACAGGCAGACGGGTGTACATGGACTCCCGGAATACGGCCAGCACTTCGCTGAAAGTGGACTCTACGTCTACGGTCACCATATTGACTCTGGGAACCATGATATCCTTAGCCAGGGCATCTGAGAAATCGAACACATTGTAAATCATTTCTCTCTCTTCCGATTCGATGACACCGTCGGCATGCCCTACGTCCACATAAGTGCGCAGCTCCGCCTCGGTTATGGTGGTGATCTTCTTGCTGGGATCAATGTGAAGCACACGGAGAATCCCGTTTGACAGTTTATCCACCACGAAAATCACCGGCGTCATGAGCTGCATTAAGCCATAGATGATTCCGCCGTAGGCGAGGGTAATTTTTTCCGAAGAAAGCATGGCCCATGTTTTGGGGACGATTTCACCACAGAGCAGGAGAACAATGGTCAAAGTACCGGTGGCGATGGCCACGGCAATGCCAAAACGCAATGCCAGCGTGGTAGCCAGAGCGGAAGCCGACAGATTGACAATATTGTTGCCGATCAGAACGGCACTCAACATCTTACTGTAATTCCCAAGTATTTTGTTGACCCTGGCCGCGCGTTTGCTGCCCTCCTCTTCAAGGGTCTGCATTCGCACGCGATTGACCGTACTGAAGGCTGTCTCCGCAGAAGAGAAGAAGCCTGAGAGAATGATCAGAAAAATAAGAACTAAAAATTGTATACCTTCTGGAACGTCCAAGATTTCACTCCTTTGCAATTATGGCAGATTTCTGCCTTATTCATACAATATTGTATGGAAGATACTATACATAATAAGGAAGCAGTTGTCAAGTTTTTGGACTGGAGAGCATATGATTTTATAAAAAGTTTATAGACTTTAAAGTCGGACAGGGGGAAGGGATGGAACATATGGAATGGCCTTCCAATAAGGAAGGAATACCTGTGGCCTTTTTATTGAAGAGCCTGCTTTTTTCGTACATACTCACGGGAGTACTGCTTGCAATACTTGCATTTTTACTGTATAAGCTGGGTTTGAGCGAAAAAATTGTCTCTGCGGCCATGATCGTCATTTATGTGGCTGCAACATTTTTCGGTGGATTTGTCACGGGGAAAAAAATGGGCAGCCGCAAGTTTCTGTGGGGGCTTGTAATGGGAGGCGCGTATTTTCTGATTCTGGCTGTGGTTTCGCTCTGTGCAGGGAAAGGGAGCGTTCAGATCGGAAATTCTTTCTTTACAACGCTGGCACTCTGTGCGGGAGGCGGCATGCTTGGGGGAATGCTGAGTTAAAATTTTGAAAAAACCCTTTTACAATTACGTATTTTATGATATACTACATAAAGTTTCCCATTCATGGCAGAGAAAAGCGGATAAAATCAGCTTTTGTCATGAGGGATGGAAGATGGATCGTTGCTGCTCCGGTATGGTCAGGCGCAGTGACAGAAGATGAGGAGGCTATGCGGTATGAAGCACATTAAGACTTTAACCACCAGAAATTTAAAGGAATCCATGAAGAAGGGCGGCTGCGGCGAGTGCCAGACTTCCTGCCAGTCTGCCTGCAAGACTTCCTGTACGGTTGGCAATCAGAGTTGCGAGAACGCCAAATAAGGATAGGGGCGAAAGCGGTGAGAGTAGAACAAGCAGCGATTTCTTCGCTGCTTGAACTTTGCGTACGGAAAGGAAAATGGTAGTGATACACCAATATAAGAACAATGGATACAACATTGTAATGGACGTAAACAGTGGTTCCATTCATGTGGTGGACGATATTGTCTATGATATGATTCAGGTAGTCGAGCCGCTTGTAAGCGCCGGCATCAAGGATGCGGATACTCTCAGAATGGCCGTGTTGAATCTGGGTATCCTGCATTATGATAAGAAAGCGTTGGAAGAGGCGCTGGACGAGGTGCTGGAGTTGGAGGCGCAGGGACAATTGTTTGCGCCTGATATTTATGAGAATTATGTCTATGATTTCAAGAAACGGCAGACTGTGGTAAAGGCGCTGTGCCTTCATATTGCCCATGACTGCAATCTGGCCTGCAAATATTGCTTTGCCGAGGAAGGGGAATACCATGGAAGGCGCGCGCTGATGAGCTTTGAAGTGGGAAAAAAAGCGCTGGATTTTCTGGTGGCCAATTCCGGGAGGCGAACCGCTGATGAACTGGGACGTGGTCAGAAAATTGGTGGAATACGGCAGAAGTCTGGAGGAACCTTTCCACAAGAAATTCCGCTTTACATTGACCACCAACGGGGTCCTTCTGAACGATGAAATTCTGGAATTTGCCAATCGGGAGATGGCCAACATTGTGTTGAGCATTGACGGCCGAAAGGAGATCAATGACAAAATGCGGCCTTTCCGGGGAGGGCAGGGCAGCTATGATCTGATCGTTCCCAAATTCCAGAAGGTGGCGGAGAGCAGAGGACAGACCAGATACTATGTGAGGGGTACCTTCACAAGGAACAATCTGGATTTTTCCAAAGATGTGCTGCATCTGGCGGATCTGGGATTTCAGCAGATTTCCGTGGAGCCGGTGGTGGCCGGGCCGGAGGATGATTATGCCATCAGAGAGGCCGATCTTCCACAGCTGAAGGAAGAATATGACAGATTGGCAGTGGAAATGATAAAGAGAAGAAAAGAAGGAAAAGGATTTCAGTTTTTCCATTTTATGATAGATCTGGAGGGCGGTCCCTGTGTGGCGAAGCGCCTGTCCGGCTGCGGCTCCGGAACGGAGTACCTGGCCGTGACTCCCTGGGGGGACCTGTATCCCTGCCATCAATTTGTTGGAAATGAGAAATTTCTCATGGGTAACGTGGAGGAAGGGATTATCCGGGAAGATATCCGCGATGCCTTCAAAGGCTGCAATGTATATTCGAAGGAAAAATGTAGAAAGTGTTTTGCCAGATTTTACTGCAGCGGCGGATGTGCCGCTAATTCCTACAATTTCCACGGCGACATCAACGATGCCTATGACGTGGGCTGCGAGTTGCAGCGGAAACGCGTGGAATGCGCGATTATGCTGAAAGCGGCCGAGGCGGATTTGTAAGGACACTGCGGACATGTACGGAACTAAAAAACAGTATCTGTCCGCACAGTGCCCATAGAAAATACGGACATGCCTATGGCCGGATTTTCTATGCAGAGAACTGGCATTGTGCGGACAGATACGGAACTATAAATAGGAGGAAAAGAGTATGAAAAAAAACAATGCGATAGCCATACTGCTTTGTATTTTGGTGCTTTTGGCCGGTGTTGCTTATATCGACATCGCCGGAGTGGATGCAGATGGCAGCGGAAGTGCTTCAGACATTAACCTGGGGCTGGACCTGGCAGGTGGAGTCAGTATTACTTATCAGGTGGTGGGAGACGATAATCCCAGTGCCACCGACATGAGCGATACCATTGCAAAGCTGCAGAAACGTGTGGAAGGTTACAGCACGGAAGCTATTGTGTATCAGGAAGGCTCTGACAGAATCAACATTGAGATTCCCGGAGTCAGCGACGCCAATGCGATTCTGCAGGAGCTGGGCAGACCCGGCACGCTGTACTTTATCTCACAGACGGATCCGGACGGGAATGTGAACTACAGTTTGCAGACAGTACAAAATGCGGATGGTACCTATGGCTATGGCTATGTGCTGACCAAATCCATAGACGAATTGCTGGAGAATGGTTCCATTCTGGTTCAGGGAACGGATGTCAGCAGTGCCAGCGCAGGATCTATACAGACCAATATGGGTTCCGAATTCGTCGTTGCTCTTACGATGACGGAGGAAGGCACAGAGAAATTCAGACAGGCCACCCAAAACGCACACGACAAGAAGGAGAGCCTTGCTATTTACTACGATGGAAGCATCATCAGTGCGCCGGATGTGAATGCGGTGATCACCGATGGAAGCGCCCAGATTTCACCAATGGAATCCTATGAAAGAGCAGAAAATCTGGCCTCTACTATCCGCATCGGCGGTCTGAAGTTGGAGCTGGAGGAGCTTCATTCCAAGGTAGTAGGCGCGCAGCTGGGTGTGGAAGCCATCGACACCAGTTTAAAGGCGGCCGCCATCGGTGTGGTGATCGTGCTGGTATTTATGATCGGGGTGTATTTGGTTCCCGGTGTGGCATCGGCCATTGGATTGCTGGCTTATGTGGCTTTAATCGTTCTGCTGCTGAATGGCTTTGATATGACGCTGACCCTGTCCGGTGTGGCAGGTATTATCCTTTCCATCGGTATGGCGGTGGATGCCAATGTGATTATTTTTGCCCGTATACGCGAGGAGCTGGCCACGGGAAAGACAGTGAGAAATGCCATTAAGATTGGATTTGACAAAGCTTTGTCCGCCATCGTGGACGGAAATATTACGACGCTGATTGCCGCGGGCGTTTTGCTTCTGCTGGGGCCCGGCACGGTGAAGGGCTTTGCGCAGACGCTGGCGCTTGGTATTGTTCTGTCCATGTTTACGGCCCTTGTGGTAACCAGATATCTGCTGTATGCCTTTTATGCGCTGGGGCTGAAGAGCGAGAAATTCTATGGTGTGGGAAAAGAGCACAAAACATTAAATATCCTTTCCAAAAACAAGCTTTTCTTTGGCATTTCCATCGCAGTGATTGTGGCAGGCTTTGTGGTGATGGGAGTGCACAAGGCATCGGGAGGCGATGCGCTGAACTATAGCCTGGAGTTCAAGGGGGGTACGGCTACAACGGTGACCTTCCAGGAGGCAATGACACTGGAGAAGGCCAATACGGAAGTGGTGCCTTTGATAGAAGGGATTACAGGAAGCTCCGTTCAGATTCAGACAGTTCAGGATTCCAATGAGGTGATCTTTAAGACCAGCTCCCTGAATGTGGATCAGAGAACTGCTTTGAATCAGATGTTTATCGATCAGTTTGGCGTGGACGAGACGATGATTACTTCCGAGACTATCAGCTCCACCATCAGCGACGAGATGAAATCCGATACGATTATTGCAGTGGTGGTTGCCATTATCTGCATGTTGATTTATATTCGGATCCGCTTCCGGGATATCCGCTTTGGCCTCAGCAGCATCATTGCCCTGCTTCATGACGTGCTGGTAGTGCTTGCTTTCTATGCGGCGGCCAGAGTGTCTGTCAGCAATACCTTTGTGGCATGTATGTTGACCATCGTGGGATATTCCATCAATGCCACCATCGTAATCTTCGATCGTATTCGTGAGAATATGCGGAACATGACCCATAAGGATGATCTGAAGGAGATCGTGGACAGGAGTATTACACAGACTATGTCGAGAAGTATTTTTACCTCTCTGACCACCTTTATCATGGTGGCGGTTCTGTACATTCTGGGCGTTACCAGTATTCGGGACTTTGCGCTGCCTCTGATGGTAGGTATTGTCTGCGGTGCATATTCCTCTATTTGCCTGGCAGGGAGCCTGTGGTACTTGTTCAGGATAAAGTTTGCTCCGAAAAAGAAGGAAAAATAAGAAAAAGCAGTGGCATGGCCCATATGTGGGCCTGTGCATAGAAAGAAGCCGGCTTCGTAACGAGGTCGGCTTTTTTGTCAGGCTTTGTCTTGTTGGTATATGACGTGACTATGCACCCAGATTGTGCAGAAAAGCGGCAATCTTCTTTTCCTGATATTCTCCCTGGTAAGTGCCGTCCAGGAGATGGTCCAGAGCTTCCGAGCCGAATTCTTCCCAGCTTTCCTTCTCATGCTTTACCAGAATCGGATAGTAGAATACGCCGTTTTTGGCGGCGGCATCCTGGTCGCCGGGGGCGTCGCCGCACATGAGCACATGATCGGGGGCATATCCCTTTTTCAGCAGTTCCCCGATACAGAAGGCCTTGCTGCCTGCGTCCTGGGCCAGGACGATGTCCGTGTATTCCAGCAGGCCGTAAAGCTTCCACTCATCCAGGACGGCCCCCAGATTGGCGCTGGACACAATGGCAATGT
>CAQUWW010000171.1 GCA_948896875.1 uncultured Acetatifactor sp.
ATCCCTGGCTTCATTGTGAGAGCGCAACGCAAAATCCCCATCCGCAATCTTTCCCGCAAGTTTGTCCAGGCTGCGTATGGGTCTCGTAATGTATTGTGCCATAATATAAATGCAGACGCCTCCGGCCAGCAGCAGACATACCAGTGCAATACGATATCTGGAAAGCAGGTTCTGTCTGTCGTTGTAGATTGCAGTCAGATCTCTGCACATCCCAAGATAAATATTCCCGGAAGCAATGTCGGCCATAGCTGCCGTAAACATATAATAACCATCGTGAATCCGGCGGATGCAATAGCCATAAGAGCTGGCAGCATCCAAAGCCGAAGTAAGCGCGGACACCTCCTGTTCAAATCCCATATCTCTGAGATAATCGTTTCCGTAAAAACAGGTCCCGTCTTCTCCTATCACAAACATACGGCTTCCGCCCCGTTCCACGCTGCCGGAAATGCTGTTCAACGTTCGGCTGACGGCGTATTCCTCTCCAAATTCCGCCGTGGACTGATATCCCATTTCAAATAGAAACTGGAACATGTTATTTTCCTGATTTCCCTGCTCGATTTCCTTGTTCAATAATTGAGAAAAATCAGAAGAAAGCATCCAGATGCCAAAGAGAGCAAACATGATGGTCAGTAAAGCTGTCATGGCAAGGAACAATTTGTTCGCAAATTTCATGTTCAGAAATCCTTTCGCTTCTCCTCGCCTTCCAGACGATAGCCGACCTTATAGACAGCCGTAATCTCATTATCCCAGTTCAGTTTCTTTTTCAGCCGCTGGATATGTAGATCTACCGTCCTGCTCTGTCCCATGTATTCTCCGCCCCACACTGTCTCGTAAATCGTCTCTCTGTACAATGCAATATTGCGGTTCCTCGCCAACAATAGCAGCAAATCGAATTCCTTCATGGTCAGGGAAATCGGCTCACCGTCCCTCGTCACGCAGCGGGAAGCAGTGTCGATCACCACATCAAACACAGTGAGCATGGTCTCCGTCTTGTTATACCGCCTGAGAACCGCCTCCACTCTGGCCAACAGCTCCACAATCTCAAAAGGCTTAGTCAGATAGTCATCGGCTCCCATTTTCAGCCCTTTTACTTTATTTTCTGTACTTCCAAGCGCTGTCAGAAAGATGACCGGAAGCTCCAGGGCTCTTGCATAGTCCATCAGTTCATATCCGTTTATCCCGGGAAGCATGATATCCAGCAGCAGAAGGTCAAATTTCTCCGTATCCATCAAATCTGCCGCCTTTTCTCCGTCAGGTGCCCACGTACACTGATATCCCGCCCTGCGCAGGTTCATTCGTATCAGGTTTGCGATTGGTTCCTCATCTTCCGCAATCAATATTTTCAGCATAATACCCCTCACTTTTTAAGCACCTGCGTGCCCTTTTCTCCATACAAACCCGCTTATAGTCATATCCGGCGCATTGTACCTGTCCATTGTGTACCCGAAATGTATCTTTTTTGTATCTCAGTAAGTTTACTATAAAGTCCCTATACCATTCCGCGCCGCGAAGTCAAAACCGCTTTTCTTTGAGGTTTTGCGAGACTACCCTATTTTCCGGAACAGTCTTGCATACCAGAAATCCATGCCCAGCTCGTCTATATAAAAATGCAGAATACGTCTATAATCCTTTGTGGCTGTGCTGAGCATAATATAATCAATTTCGGCCTCTTTCATCTCATTCTCAACATGACGATATAAACTTTTGCCGATTCCTCTGCTTCTATATTCAGGCGAAACATAAAGCTCCTCTATTTCAAAGTATGTTGTTCCCTCCGGCGCAATGGAACTGGACTGAGTCGTCTTATCCGTTTTCCCAAACAAATAGCCCAGAATTACGCTCTCTTCCTCCGCAAGAAAAATACGCCTTCCCACCAGGCTGTTATGGGTATTCCTGCAATATCCATAAGTACTGTTCTCGGCCTCCCAGTCCGCAGACATGGCAATCAGCTTTTCCAACAGCTTATCATTCAATACGGCTTCATAAATTTTCATGCTTTACTTCCTCTCTGCCATTGGCTTTTCCTGTAAGGCCTTTATTGTCATAAATTACAATATTTCCTCCATGTCCCCTTAAAATACCTTCCCACAAAGCAGCAAACCCGGAACACCCAGTCAACCGCCATGGCAATCCATACTCCCAAAGCTCCCATCCCCATATGGACGCCGAACACAAAGCTGAGTCCAATGCGAAAAGTAAACATGGAAAAAATGGCAATCACCATAGTATATTTTACATCATTACAGGCCCGCAGCATATTAGGCAGCACGAAAGATGCCGGCCAGAGGAACATTGCAAGCCCATTGTGAATCATTACAAGAACATAGGCCAGCCCGGTGGCTTCCGCTCCAAGACCGTACAGCCCCAGAATGGGATGCAGAAACAGCAGAATCAGACTGTTTGCCACCGCTGTGGCTGCATATGTAATCAACAGAAGTTTCTTCGTATAATATTTGACCTGCGCCAGATCGCCTGCGCCCACGCACTGGCCAATCACGGTAATCATGGCCAGGTTCATTCCCTGTCCGATGATGCATCCCATACTGTCCAGGCTGTTTGCCACACCGTTGGCGGCTATTTGCACTGTGCCGAATCCTGCGATTATACTCACCACAATCACACGGCCCAGCTGGAATATACCGTTTTCAATGCCGCTGGGAATACCGATATAGAGAATTTTCCGGATAACCGGCCATTCAAACCGAAATTTCTCTCTGTTCAGATGTATGGGATTCTCCGGATTCTTCAATAGGATATAGAGACAGAGTCCGGCCACCGCTCTGGAGATCAGTGACGGTACCGCTACGCCCGCCACGCCCATTTTCAGTCCAAAGACGCAGACAGCATTTCCACCCACATTGATTATATTCATGAGAATGGATACTTTCAGGGTAATCCTGGAATTCCCCGCACAGGCATTGTAGACGGCCAGAAAAGGAAAGGACAATGCGGAGATAATCAGGTAGAGAATGGCATTGTGCATCACATCCGCTTCTATTTTCCCGAAAAACAAATTCAGGATAAACCTGTGTCCCAAAATCACAAGAAAGGAAACAGCTATTGTTATCAGTGTATTGACCCAGAGAAGCTGCTTTGCAGACCGGCAGGCCTCCTCCCGTCTGGAGGCCCCGATAAACTGACTGGTAACCACCGCCCCTCCGGTAGCAAGGGCAGCCAGCACACTGATGATAAGGTTATTGAACATGTCCACCAGAGAAACGCCGGAAACGGCCGCTTCTCCCACGGAAGAGATCATCATGGTGTCAGCCATGCCAACCGTGATGGCAAGCGTCTGTTCCAAAATCAGAGGAAGAATCAGTTTCTTTAAATCCTTATTGGAGAATATCATGACGATATCACCTCTTTTCCCATTTTCAGCAGTCAAATCATTCTAACATAAAAATGAAACTGATTCAATCTTGATGGACAATCTTTTCACAGGAACCTTTTTACAGGAAGACCGGCAGACACCTCCCACGAAAAAGGAAATACCTGCCGGTCTGTTTACGCTTATATTTTATTTCCTGGACAGAAGCTTTGTCCGGGTATTCAACAATCGCAGCTCTCACATCTGTCAAATGCCGGATTGAACGCATAGAAGTTCCTGCTGTTCAACTTATCCTGTGTGATGCGCATGGCTTCGCCGAACCGCTGGAAATGCACAATTTCTCTGGCCCGCAGGAACTTAATGGGCTCGCACACATCCGGTTCCTTAATCAGCCGCAGGATATTTTCATAGGTGGCTCTGGCCTTCTGTTCTGCCGCCAGATCCTCTGTCAAATCCGTGATCGGGTCTCCCTTTACCTGAAACTCACAGGCATTGAAAGGAATCCCTGCCGCGGCCGTGGGCCACACACCTACAGTATGATCCACATAATAAGTGGCAAATCCGCTTTTCTCAATCTCTTCCATGGAGAGATTCCGTGTAAGCTGATGCACAATAGCGGAAACCATTTCCATATGGGCCAATTCCTCGGTGCCGATATCCGTAAGCAAACCGGCTACTTCCCTGTAAGGCATGGAATATCTCTGGGACAGATAGCGCATGCTGGCAGACAGCTCTCCGTCTGGTCCGCCGAACTGAGAAATAATTACCTGTGCAAGCTTTGCATTGGGCTCTTTAATATTCACTGGAAATTCCAGTCTTTTCTCATAACTCCACATTTACACACACTCTCCTTCCCAGGGCAGGGGCGCTTCTCCCCATCTCCACTCTTTGCCGCAATCGGTAAGTCTCAAATTCAACGGGAAGTATTTCTGAGAAAATTCCTTTTCCATCTGTCCCTTAATTCTGTTGTAATGGTTAAAATACTCCATGGCTCTGCGGTCATGGGGATGTGTGTCCAGAAATAGCGCCAATTCAATCAACACAAAATCCGCCATCCCGATATCCCTTAACAGCTGCTCCTTCTCTCTCATGATACGCATCTCCTTCCCGTGAAAGGTTTATCCAGTTCGGGGAAGATTGTTCCCGCGCAATATGCCTTTTCCAGATCGTCATACATTCCGTTGAACTCCTGCCACGGCACATAAGCCATTGCTATGGGAAATTTATCAATATTGTTGTCTTTTAAAAGCTCGTGCATTTCGATTCCTTTCCTGCTGTTGGTTTTATTTAGTTTATAGTATGAAAAAAAAGAGAAACTGTGCAGAATATCGGCGCAGCAAAAAAGCCATCCTTCGATGGCTTTTGCACAATAATAATTGGAAAATATATTATCTGGATTCTCCCATAAAAAACAATGCGATGGTACCGGGGCCGGAATGGGCACCGATAGTCGGTCCAATATGACTAATCAGAAAATGCTGGAAGCCAAATCTTTCTCTGATCAGGTCTCTGACATATTCCGCATCCTCCAACGCATCTCCGTGGCTGATAAACACACAGTCTTCCCGGTTCTCCTCCGCCCAGGAACCCATTTTCTCCGCCATATAATCCACTAGGGCACTGAGGGACTTCTTCCGCCCTCTCACTTTCCCGATCAGGATCAAATGTCCCTCGCTGTCCACATGAAGCTTCGGCTTGATGGAAATCATGGTACCCAGAACAGCCGCTGTCCTGCTGACCCGACCGCCTCGATATAAATGAAACAGATCGTCCACGGTAAATACATGCACGAAATTCTGAACATGCTCTTCCAGCCACGCGGCAGTCTCTTCCATGGATTTTCTTTCGTCCCGCATTTTTACCGCTTTATGCACAAACAGTCCTTCGCCCATGGATGCACTCAGGCTGTCTATTACTATAATCTTTACGTCCGGATATTCTGCCATGACTTCTTCCGCCGCCATCCGAATATTACCGCAGGTACCGCTTAACCCTGAAGAAAAGGCCAGATACAAGATTTCTTTCTCTGTCTCCACCGATTTTTCCAGAAAAGCCTTTGCTTCCGCAGGATTCACTTGAGACGTGGTAGGCATCTTTCCCTCATCCCGCATCATGGCATAAAATTCTTTCCAGTCAAGCTCTTTCTCCCCGCCATAAGTAACGCCATCAAGAATATAACTGATCGGAATACATCCTACATTGTGTTCCTGAAAATAATCCTTCGGTAAATCAGTGGTACTGTCTGTTATAATTTTAAACATCTGCCCTCTTCCTCCTGTAAACAACAGTCCTACAGCCCGCTGCAAAACTTTTATCAATTGGTTAACTTGCTTCGAAGTATATTACAAAATATCAGTTGTGTCAAATGCATTTCTTATAGTCAGCGTATTCATCTGCAACTTGCTTCATTACATTTCAGAATGAAGTTCGCGTTTAATTCACAACAGATGCAGTCTTGTGCAAGGACCTTTATGGTCCTGAGGACTAAGTCACGGTTATTGCAACGGCCAACAGGGGACTGTCGCCAAAGTCCAGAATTACTGCAATGGCTGATGGAGGA
>CAQUWW010000172.1:0-5047 GCA_948896875.1 uncultured Acetatifactor sp.
TATGAGACCAGAAAAGCGAAGGGAATTACGGAGGAAAAGGCCAGGGCAATCCTGTTGAATGACTATTTGACCTTCGGCATTGTCATGGTGAAGGCAAATGATGCGGACGGTATGGTTGCCGGCGCATGCCATTCCACTGCTGATACGCTCAGACCGGCATTGCAGATCCTGAAGACTGCTCCCGGCGTAAAGCTGGTTTCCGCATTTTTCGTTATGGACACCCAGTTTAAGGATCAGGGGGAGGAAGGCGCCTTCCTGTTCGCCGACTGCGGACTGAATCAGGATCCCACGGCAGAGGAGCTGGCGGCTATTGCGGAGACATCATACAGAAGCTTTAAAGCACTGATCGGACCGAAGCCTGTGATCGCCATGTTGAGCCATTCCACAAAGGGCAGCGCTAAGCATGCCATGGTGGACAAGGTGGTGGAGGCTACCAATATCGCGAAAGAGCAGTATCCCCATCTTGTGCTGGACGGCGAACTGCAGCTGGATGCCGCGCTGGTTCCCGGCGTTGCCAAATCCAAAGCCCCCGGAAGTCCTGTGGCAGGACATGCCAATATTTTGATTTTCCCCAATCTGGACGCAGGTAATATCGGGTACAAGCTGGTACAGAGACTGGGCGGCGCGGAGGCTTACGGCCCTATGCTTCAGGGGATTGCAAAGCCTGTCAATGATCTGTCCCGGGGCTGCTCCTGGCAGGATATCGTAGGCGTTGTGGCACTTACCGCCGTACAGGCACAGCTCTCATAAGATAGGTTTTGGAGCACTGTGTCGAAGGCAGCGGAACTGGAATAGAAAGGACGGAATAAAACATGAAAGTATTAGTGATTAACTGCGGAAGTTCTTCTCTGAAATTTCAGCTGATCGACTCCGAGTCCGAGAAATGTCTTGCAAAGGGACTCTGCGAGAGAATCGGCATCGAGGGAAGCATGATTACCTATACCCCGGAAGGGGGCGAAAAAGAGAATACCGTTACGCCCATGCCTGATCACACAGAGGCGATCCGGCTGGTGCTGGAGGCACTGACCAATCCGAAGACAGGCGTGGTGAAGAGTCTGGAGGAAATCGGGGCCGTGGGACATCGTGTGGTACACGGAGGCGAGAAGTTTGCAGATTCTGTGGTGATCAATGATGAGGTGCTGGCGGCGGTGGAGGAGTGCAATGACCTTGCACCTTTGCACAATCCGGCAAATTTGATCGGTATCAATGCCTGTAAGAAGCTGATGCCCAATACGCCGATGGTGGGTGTCTTTGACACGGCCTTTCACCAGACCATGCCGGAGGAGGCCTATATGTATGGCCTTCCGTATGAATATTACCAGAAATACAAAATCAGACGGTACGGTTTTCATGGAACCAGCCATTCCTATGTATCAAAGAAGGCGGCGGAAGTTCTGGGGAAGAATTACGAGGACTTAAAGATCATTGTGTGTCACCTGGGGAATGGGGCAAGTGTCTCCGCAGTAAAGAACGGCAAATGTGTGGATACCTCCATGGGACTGACTCCTTTGGAGGGACTGATTATGGGGACCCGCTCCGGAGATATTGATCCGGCCATTATGGAATTCCTTGCGCATAAGGAAGGAAAAAATATCGATGAAATTATGACAGTGCTGAATAAGAAATCCGGTGTGCTGGGACTTTCCAATAATCTGTCTTCCGATTTCCGTGACCTGGAGGCAGGATATAACGCCGGAGATGAGAACGCCATCCGCACCATGAAGACTTATTGTTATCATGTGGCAAAATACATTGGTTCCTATACGGCGGCAATGAATGGTGTCGATGTGATTTGCTTTACGGCAGGAATAGGAGAGAACGCACCTCTGGTACGTACATTGGTGTGCGGGTATCTGGGATATCTGGGAGTGACTGTTGACCAGGAGGCAAATCATAAGAGAGGAGAGGAGATTGCGATCTCCACACCGGACAGCAGGACAACCGTTATGGTGATTCCCACCAATGAAGAGCTGGCTATTGCCAGAGAGACTGTGCGTCTTGTGGGATAAAGTATCTTCGCTTTGTCAGTCGAAGAGATGTGCTCAGTGACAGCAGAAAGCAATAGAAAGTTCGCAGGGCGTTCTTTCTATTGTTTTTTTCCTTAAGATTTTCTTTAGAATGATACAGTTTTGATGTAGCTTTGAAACAATTTCGGTGTAAAGTCGTCAGAAGAGAATAAATCAGGAAGAAAGGCAAAGGACGACAGGAGAATGGAAAGAAGAAACCAAAGAGGCAATGCACCATACAGAAACGGGCGGCCAGGGGGAAAAAAGAAGGAAACAACTTTGATGATTGTGTGTATCCTTCTGGTGTTGAATATGGTGTTTATGCTAATGCTGGAAATGCAGGTCAGAAATATTAACAGTGCATTGAAGCAGGTACTGAACCGGCTGACTGTGACGCAGATGACAGGAAACGAGGCGGAAATTCAGAAAGAGGAGGAAGTAAAAGTTCCCGAACCTGAATACCATGCGCCGCCGGAGGAAACAGTACAGGACCGGCCTGTGGACTATGTAAGCCTGTGCGGATTGCCGGAGGTGGAAAAACCGGTAAAAAGAACAGAAAAGCAAGTGCTGGAACGGTTGAAAGCACTTGCTGAGGACAACGAGCTTATAGCAGGAATCTATGAGAACAGATATGCCTATCCTGAGGAAATGCTGGAGGCGTTGGCCAATAATCCGGAGATGGCTGATTTTGTAAGCAACTATCTCACTGAAAATGGAAGCGTGCGAAGAGGGGCCGACGGAGCAAAATTGACAGAGCTGGAAAAAGGACAGGATTATCCTCTTTTTCTGCAGTGGGATCCCAGATGGGGGTATGTGGAATACGGGGACGACAGCAATGTGGGACTGGCAGGCTGTGGTCCTACTTGTCTGTCTATGGTTCTTTACTATCTCCTGGGAAATGAGGGGCTTACGCCGGATAAAATAGCGGAGTACAGCATGGAGAACGGGTACTATATGGCAGGGACAGGAACCGCATGGGCACTGCTGGAGGATGTGGCGACACAGTATGGGATTCATGTCACGCAGCCGAAGGCCTCCGAGGCGGAAATGAAGCAGGCTCTGGACGCGGGAGATTACATCATCTGTTCCATGGGCCCCGGAGATTTTACGGCGGGGGGGCATTTTATTGTGGTATACGGATATGACTCGGAGGGCTTTTATGTCAATGATTCCAACTGCGTGGCCAGAAGCAGGGAAAAGTGGGAGTTTGCAAGGCTGAAAAAGCAGATTAAAAATATGTGGGTGTACAAGAAGGAAATGGCATCCGGCGGCAATGCATTTTTGGGGACTTGACTAATATATTCATTTTTGCTACAATGGAACAGATGTTTGGAACATAACGCAGGAAGCCATGGATATGTAGAGTGAGTCGGAAAAGGGGCGCCGGGAACCATGTCAGAAGGCACGGGAAATCGATACGATAGGGAGTATACGGAAAATCGATACGATAGGGAGTATACGGAAGATCGATACGATAAGGAGTATGAGGCGTTTCGGCTGTTTGAACAGATACAGGATGAAGAGGAAGAGAGTTTAGAGCCTCCGGTTCCAGTCGATTCGTCGGAAGAGACGATTCTGAGTGAAGATATCTACTGTGAGATAGAATATGATTCGATTCCCGTCGGGGAAGAGCAGACAGGCAGACAGCTGTCCGCATCTTACCGGATACCGGAGCCGGAGAGTATGGAAGAGCGTCCGAAAGATGAGATTCGGGAGCTCTTTCATCGTATGCGTGATATCGCGAGAGAGCATCGGTATCTGAATTTTGGCAGCCGCAGATTTTTTGACAGGAAGATGCAGCAGGGAAATGCCGGAATTTTCTATCGGCAGGGAATGATGATGAAGGATTTTGAGGATGAATACGAGAAAATAGTCCCGTATTCTTCTTATTTTTCCGATTACCAGATGATGGGATATGATCAGCTCAGAACCTATTTCACCTGGAGGACACAGATTCGCCGGGGGAATATCACACATCTGTCTTTGTCTTACGCTTTTGTATATATCTATGAGTTATTGAATAATATTGGTGTGGAGAATCCACAGGACGGTCTGGAGCAGCTGATGCTGTTCTGGGAGGTCTACAGGATTTACGACGCAACGGTGGATAAATATGTGATAAAATGGCTGAAGGATTATCACATCTATTACGATCTGGAACAGCCCTTTCCGGAATTTGTCAGAGAAAATGGACTTACCGCGTATTATCCCAATCTGCCGGATTCCGAGGATCCCTTTGCTCTGTTTTGTTCCGTCTCCAAATATGATATAAAGGATTCCTCTTTTTATAAGGAGCATAACGAGGATCTGGTTCAGAGGTGTTTTTGCTTTGTGCTGGATCATCTGCGGCAGGCTTTTTCTGAAAAGGGGAGAGTCTTCGATGATCTTGTGTTCTGTCCCGTGAGGAAAATGACAGTGTGGACGCCTTTTCAGGATGCGTTGTTTTATGCGGCGCGAAGGCAGACCGACAGGAAGGTGGTGCTGTCCTCGCGGGAAATCTATGTGTGCTGCGGCAATCAGTGGACGTTCAGCGCAGTGATTACAGCGGAGAGTGGAAAGCGGCTGGTGGGGTATGTGATGAAGCAGATGGAAGCCCTGCTTCGGAAGCTGACCCATTATAAATATAAATTGTCGGCGAATACCAATATGCTCAGCAATGTGATGGCGGATGAGCTGGAGAAAGCCGGAATCTTCCTGGAGCAACTGATTGCGGACGGGGTGAAGGCATTTTACAGGGAGGAGACCAGGACGGTTGTCCGGGTGAACCCGGGCCGGCTGGAGCAGATTCGGCAGGAAGCACTGGTGATACAGGAGAAGCTGATCGTGCCGGAGGAGACAGAACGGCCGGTGTCAGGGATAGAAGACAGAGTTGGAGTATCTGGTTCTGCAGGGGATGGAAGGCATAATGATGCTGAGCTTTCAGAAAGCCAGGACGGGGAGGCTGCGCGGGCGGCAGGAGAACGGCTGAAGATGTTTCATGCCGGAATGAGTGAAGAGGGTGTAAAAGCACAGGAACCGGAGCAGCGCGAAATTCCCGACAT
>CAQUWW010000172.1:5127-5859 GCA_948896875.1 uncultured Acetatifactor sp.
GAGCTGAAACGGAATCTGACGGAGATTGAGCTGGAGGCCCTGTCTATGGCAGTGACAGGAGAGGGTGAACTAAAAAAACTGGCTGACGAACATGGAATTATGCTGGAGGTTCTGCTGGACGGAATCAATGAGAAGGCAATGGATTGTACCGGAGATAGTATTCTGGACGACGAAGCGGCACTTTATGATGATTATAGAGAGCAAGTGAAAGAAATGGTGGGATTGAGATGACCGGACAGGTACCTGCAAGAATTGCGAATATTCTGATCAACGCTTTGAAAGGCGGTGTGGTTCCCAGGGCAGGGTTGGAATATATTACAGTGGGACGCACCCAGGAGATTTCGGCGATACTCCGCGACATTGAAATGATTGAGGAGGGCGGAGCTTCGTTTCGTTTTATTGTGGGGAAATATGGCAGCGGGAAGAGCTTTCTCCTGCAGACAATCCGAAATTATGCCACGGCGAAAGGATTTGCGGTGGTGGATGCAGACCTGTCTCCGGAGCGTCGTTTTGCAGGGACAAAAGGGCAGGGCCTTGCTACCTATAAGGAATTGATGAAGAATCTTTCCACGAAATCGAAACCGGACGGAGGCGCGCTGCCGCTGGTGCTGGAGAAATGGATTTCCGGTATCCGAACGAAAGTGCGACTGCGGGGATTTGAGGAGGGAGAAGCCTTTGACAGAGAGGTGGAGAGAGAAATCTACGAAGTGGCCTCCTCCCTGGAAGGAATGG
>CAQUWW010000173.1:0-3584 GCA_948896875.1 uncultured Acetatifactor sp.
GTACCCTACATCAGTAAAGTGACAGGCATTCCCATTGTGGATCTGGCCACAGAGGTCATTATCGGCAAATCAATCAGGGAACTGGGGTATGAGCCGGGACTGCAGCCGGAGGCCCGGTATTATGCGATTAAGATGCCTGTGTTTTCCTTTGAAAAGATCCGGGGGGCCGAAATCAGCCTGGGGCCGGAGATGAAGTCAACGGGAGAATGTCTCGGGATTGCAATGGAGTTCCACGAAGCACTCTACAAGGCTTTTTTGGGTGCGGGAGTCAGTCTGCCCAAACATAAGAATATGATCATCACAGTGAAGGATGCGGACAAAGGGGAGGCCATTGAAATCGGACGGCGGTTTGAGAAACTTGGATATACGATTTATGCCACAAGAAGTACTGCGGCGGCTTTGAATGAAGCCGGTGTAAAGGCCAGAAAGGTGAACAAAATATCTCAGGAGTCTCCAACGGTGATGGATTTGATTCTGGGACATCGGATTGACCTGGTCATTGATACTCCCACACAGGGGAGGGATAAGTCCAGAGACGGGTTCCTGATTCGCCGTACTGCCATTGAGACAGGAGTAAATTGTATTACTTCCATGGATACCGCAAGGGCTTTGGTGACCAGCCTGGAAAATGCCGGAAGGGAATTGACGCTGGTGGACGTGGCACAATTATAGTGAAATGGAAGTAAAGAATGCGGAAACATTTGACAGGAGAAACGAAACTGTATGAGTGGAATCAATGGGCCTAAAATATTGAGAAACAAGATATTTTTGTATCTGACAGAGTTTTTTGCCGGTATGTCTGTAATGGCGGTGGAGCTGGGAGCCAGCAGGCTGCTTGCCCCTTATTTCAGCTCTTCCCAGATTGTATGGACGATTATTATCGGAACCATAATGATTGCCATGGCTCTTGGGAATATTTATGGTGGAAGGAGTGCGGACAGGAATCCGGATCCGGGCAGACTCTATACGCGGATTTTGATAGCGGCTGTCTGGATAGCAGCTATTCCGGCGGTGGGAAAATATATTATCGTGGGAATATCGGCGGTGTTGATCTTTTCCGTGAATAACAATTTCCTGATTATCGCGGCATTCGCCGCCTGCATGGTGATTTTTGTATTTCCGCTGTTCCTTTTGGGAACAGTGACACCTTCGCTGGCCAAATATTCGGTGGGAAATCTGGAGGAAAGCGGCAAAATTGTGGGGAATCTGGGGGCATTTAACACGATTGGCAGTATTATAGGCACCTTTGTCCCCACCTTCGTAACCATTCCTTCTGTGGGCACTTCTGTTACCTTTCTGGTTTTTGCGGGAATTCTGCTGGCACTTGCGCTGATTTACTTTGTCAGTGCAGGAACAGGAAGAGGGAAGGCTGTGATATCCGGCCTTTGCTTTCTGCTCTGCTGTATCCTGGGGTATTCCGACAGCTTTGCCTTCTGGGAGAGGGATCTGACCTATGAGGGGGAGTCTGTATACAATTATCTGCAGGTGAAGGAAAGCAGCAGAAGTGTGATTCTTTCCACCAACGTACTATTCGGAGTGCAGTCTATCTATATGAAAGAGCAGGGGCTTACCGGCATGTATTATGATTATGCAATGGCGGCTCCGCTGATGGTGGAGGGGAAGACACCGGAGGAATGTTCGGTGCTGATACTGGGCATGGGTACGGGAACATATGCCACACAATGCCGGAAGTATTTTGGAGATATGGAAGTGGAAGGGGTGGAAATTGACGATAAAATCACATCGCTTGCCAGGAGATATTTTTATCTGCCGGAGGATGTGCCTGTGACCACTTATGACGGCAGGGCCTTTCTGAATGCTGTGGATAAAAAATATGATGTGATAATGGTGGATGCTTATCCGGACATTACCATTCCCTTTCAGATGTCTTCCGCTGAATTTTTTTACCTGGTGAAAGCTCATTTGACGGAAAATGGTGTCATGGTTGTGAATATGAATATGCGGGGAAACGATGAAGGAAATATTAACCAGTATCTGGCAGATACCATTTCCTTTGTGTTTGAGCAGGTTCATACCGTGGAGGTGCCAGGTTCTACCAACAGGGAACTGTTTGCCTCGGACAATCCGAATATGATATCCTGTCTGGAAAACAGCAGGCGGATGCTGACTGATGAAACCCTGTATGCCATGATGGAACGCGCGGCTTCATCTCTGGAAAGCTATGTGCCCGGAGAGTATATTTTGACAGACGACAGAGCTCCTGTTGAACTTCTGGGGATGAAGGTTATCGACGAGCTGATCGGAGACGAGGTGGCTTATTATAAGGGGATCTATGAAAGAGAAGGGATAAACGGCCTTTTGAATTCTTTTTAATGTTGCGAATAATTGAGCAGGGAAAAGAATTTGGTGAATAAGTGATTTAAGTCTGTATATACTAGTCAATAGAAAAGAGTGCTCGCAGCTGAAAGATAATCCTGTGTGGCAGAATGTGAGGAGAATATGAAAGCTGAAAACTATCCATTTGTAGTTCGTCCCCTTCCCTATGAATATGATGCGCTGGTGCCGGTATTGGACGCGGAGACACTGACGTTCCATCATGACAGACACTATAAAACGTATGTGGATAATCTGAACAATGCGTTGGCAGATTATCCGGAGCTTCAGAGAAAGAGTCTGACAGAGCTTCTGACAGACATAGATTCGCTGCCGGGGGCAATTCGTATGGCTGTGCGCAATAATGGCGGCGGAGTATATAATCATGAGTTGTATTTTGATTCCATGAAAAGCCCGGTGGGACAGGAACCGTCCGGAGCGCTGGCGGAGGCCATTGACAGGGACTTTGGCTCCTACAGACAGTGGAAAGAGCAGATGAAACAGTCTGCCGTGAGTAAATTTGGCTCCGGCTGGGCCTGGCTTGTAAGTGACAAGAATGGTAGACTATCTATAGTGCAGACAGCAAATCAGGATGTTCCGGATCTGGAAGAATTCATTCCCCTGTTGCTTGTGGATGTCTGGGAACATGCCTATTATCTGCAGTATCAGAACAGAAGAGCAGATTATGTGGAAGGCTGGTTTGGACTGATCAACTGGCGCAAGGCGGGAAAGCGCTATGATGAGGGTCTGGGAGAAACGCATGAATAGGAGTCAGGTGAATTACCAGAAAGAATTGGAAAAAGTGATTGATGGATTGTCAGATGCTTCAGGGGCAGATGAAAAATCTGTACCTTCGCTGTTTCTGCATAGCTGCTGCGCACCCTGCAGCAGCTATGTGCTGGAATATCTGTGTAGATATTTTCGGATCACCGTATTTTACTTTAATCCCAATATTTCCGAGGCTGAAGAATACCGAAAGCGGGTGGCGGAACAGAAGCGGCTGATAGAGGCATATAATGAAGAAAAGAAAGGACATCCCATTTCCGTGGTGGAGGGGGACTATGAACCCGAACGTTTTTTTGAAATGGCCAAGGGCCTGGAGACCTGCTCCGAGGGAGGCGAAAGATGCTTCCGATGCTATGAGATGCGCCTTAGGGAAACCGCAAAAAACGGCGTAAAAGGTGCTTTCGATTATTTTACTACCACGCTTACCATAAGCCCTCTCAAAAATGCAAAAAAATTAAATGAAA
>CAQUWW010000173.1:3594-5782 GCA_948896875.1 uncultured Acetatifactor sp.
TGGAGAATCCTTGTCAAAAGAATACGGAATTGCATGGCTGCCGTCGGATTTCAAAAAAAGAGATGGATACAAGCGTTCCGTTGCACTTTCAGAACAATATGATTTATACCGGCAGGATTACTGTGGCTGTACATATTCCAGAAGATGACGGCTCTCCCCCCACTTTTAGTTATGCCAGCTTTTGAAGCCTTTGGGAATGCGCTTCTACTACTTGCTTTACCAGCTGAACATCTTCAAAAACGGCATCCATTTTGTCGGCATTATTTTTATACCGGTTATAAGTGCCTGTGTAGCAGGACTCGATCGTGTCAAGTCTGGGCAGCAACACATTTTCCTGACACAGCTGGATGCTGTGGACATCGCTTCGGAGAGACTGCAAATTTTCCCATATAATATCTGACTTTTCTCTTTCGATCGACATTTTTCCTTTGAGAGTTGCAACGTCTTCTTTGAGAACAGCAACATCCTTTTTGAGAGTTGCAACCTCTTCTTTGATAAACTGCAGATCATTTTTTATCGGCTGTAGTTCGGATTTTAGTTTGGAATCCATCAGATTGGAAATGGCCAGCAATAATTCCTCATTAGACATGGTAATACCTCCTTTTGAACAATTGACATTGCAACTTATGCTGCAACATAAGATGGATAGACATCCGCAGACTCTTCTTACGGACAAATTGATTATAACAGATAATGATAGAAAAGTCACGAGTTTTTTTGCGAAAAAAGTTTATTGCAGGATGCAGGAAATTAAGATATAATGACCTTATTCTTGGCAGGAGAAACGAGAAGGTAACAAAATGAAAAGAACGGAGAGTCGGAATGAAGAGGATTTTGGATTTATTATCGGAAGAGATGGGAAAGGCATTTGAAGCGGCGGGGTATGAGGCTTCTCTGGGCAGGGTGACTCTGTCCAACCGCCCTGATTTGTGTGAATATCAGTGTAATGGGGCCATGGCCGGCGCTAAAAAATATAGAAAGGCACCTCTTATGATCGCCAATGATGTGGCGCTTCAACTTGGGGACAGCCTGGTTTTTAAGGAGGCGGCTGCGGTGGCGCCCGGATTCCTGAACTTAAAGATTTCTGAAGAGTTCCTTCTGGGCATGGTCGGGACTATGGCAGAAGAAGGTAAATTTGGCCTGGAAATGCCGGAGATGCCGAAGAAAATCATGATTGATTACGGCGGAGCCAATGTGGCGAAACCACTGCATGTGGGACATCTGCGCCCCGCCATCATCGGGGAGAGCATTAAGCGTATCTGCAGGTATGCGGGACATGAGGTCATCGGAGACGTGCATCTGGGAGACTGGGGCACGCCTATAGGGATGGTGATTACGGAGCTGCAGGAGAGAAAGCCTGAGCTGCCGTATTTTGATGAAAATTATGACGGAGCCTATCCGGACGAGGCTCCCATTACCGAGGCTGAATTTGCGGAAATCTATCCCCTTGCCAGCGCAAAGGCGAAAGCGGACCCGGAGTACAGGGCCAGGGCGTTGGAGGCAACCCGCAAATTTCAGACCGGCGTGCGGGGATATCGTGCTCTGTGGAAGTACATTGTGGATGTGTCCAAAGTGGATCTGAAGAGAAATTATGACAGCCTGAATGTGGAATTTGATCTCTGGAAGGGCGAGAGCGATGTGAACGATCTGATTCCGGAGATGGTGGCCTATATGAAAGACAATGGCTATGCCCATATCAGTGAGGGCGCGCTGGTGGTGGATGTGAAGGAAGAGACCGATACCAGGGAGATTCCTCCCTGTATGATTCTGAAATCCGACGGGGCTTCCCTTTACAATACCACGGACCTTGCCACAATCATGGAACGTATGCGTCTGTATGATCCGGATGAAATCATTTATATTACGGACAAGCGTCAGGAGCTGTACTTTGAACAGGTATTCCGCTGTGCCCGGAAAACGAAGCTGGTGAAGCCGGAAACTGTGCTGAAATTTCTCGGACATGGCACTATGAACGGCAGCGATGGAAAGCCCTTCAAGACCAGGGACGGAGGAGTGATGCGTCTGGAGAGTCTGGTTGGGGAGACCAGAGACGAGATGTACCGGAAGATACGGGAAGGCCGGGAGATGCCGGAGGAAGAGGCAAGGAAAACGGCGGAAACGGTAGCGCTGTCCGCCCTGAAATACGGTGACCTGTCCAACCAGGCAGCCAAGGACTATGTGTTTGACA
>CAQUWW010000174.1 GCA_948896875.1 uncultured Acetatifactor sp.
CCCTGCGGTATCCATTATGGCATGTGAAGGGCTTTTCCATGGAGCGAGTGGAAATGGATGAAAAGACAAGGGCGGCAATCTGGTATGCCGATCACGGCATGATCAAAAACAGCACCCTTGGGGGCATCAAGGCAGTCAGGGAGTGCAGCCATATCGTGGTGGAGGACAGCAGGGTGGTTTCCATGGAGTTTGGCTGGAAAAGCAGCGATGTCACGCTGAAAAACACGGAAATCGAATCCGAGTATATTTTCATGGATAGCAGAGATGTGAAACTGGACCATGTTACCATGAAGGGGAAATATTCCTTTCAGTATATGGAGAATTTGGAGATTGCGGATTCTGTGCTGGATACAAAGGACGCCTTCTGGCACAGCAAAAACGTGACGGTGAAAAACAGCGTTGTGAAGGGAGAGTATCTGGCGTGGTTTTCAGATGGACTGACCCTGATCGACTGCAAAATCATAGGGACGCAGCCCCTCTGTTACTGTAAGAACCTGAAACTGATAGGCTGCACCATGGAGGATACGGATCTGGCGTTTGAGTATTCTGATGTGGAGGCGGATGTAAGGGGACATATTGTTTCCGTGAAGAATCCGAAAAGTGGCACGATTACCGCGGACAGCGTAGGCGGGGTTATCTGTGAGAACCCTGTCATGGAGTGCAGCGGGAAGGTGGTTCTGAGAGAGAAGAAAAACGAGAGTAAGGGGTGGGGAAATGTTAAAAAATGTGTCTGAACAGGATGTGATGAAGAATTTGGCGGACGCAGGGAGCGATGATGATTTGATAGAGAAGTTTATGGCATATTACAGGCAGGGCGACAGGAAAATGGAACTTAGTCTTCTTGAAAAACACAGGAGCTGCATTCTGGATAATCTCCATAAGGCTCAGAAGGAAATAGACTGCCTTGATTATCTTGTGTACCAGATCAGAAAGAGGGGAGATGTCTGATGGTTACGGTTCATCCCAGGACCTTGCACTATGCTGCAAAGTCCGTAAGAAAGCGTAGCGGTTGGGACGCATCAAGTCATCACGAAGCGATTTTGCATGACTTAATGCATTACGGTTCAGCAAGGCTGAACTGTAACATCTGATGAGCTTATTTTTCATTAAAGGTTTTTGATTGGCCTGCTATTCGGTGCGCCGGCAATTATAAGAGCAATCGCGGGAGGTGGATTATGAGAAGACGGTTTGCAGGTATTATACTGTTTACAGTTATTCTTGCCGGATGTGGGAGTAACGAGACAGATGATACAGTGGTTCGGCAGGATGTGCCTGTAAAGGAAGAAAGTGTCCTGCCGGATAATCCGGAGGAGCAGGTGCCGGAGGAAACAGAGGCATCAGCAGTATCGGAAAGTCTGATGGAGCAGGACACAGAGGATGAACATGCTGAAACAGATATTGCGGAACAGGAAAATGGCATAATGGAGGAGGGACAGGAGAATATGATTCGTATTCAGGTGGGAAATAAGGTGATGTCAGCTAAACTCAGTGAAAATGTATCCGTGGACGCATTGAAAGAGCTGCTCGCAGAGGAGCCGTTGACAATAGAGATGTCTGACTATGGCAACTTTGAAAAAGTGGGATCAATCGGTGAAGCGCTGGCCAGCGATGATGAGCAGATTACTGCATCACCGGGAGATATTATGCTTTATTCCAGCCGTCAGATTGTTATATTTTATGGCTCTAACTCATGGGCATATACACCGATAGGAAGAATAGAGGGTATGACAGGCGATGAGCTTATAGAGGTGTTGGGAACAGGCAGTGTGGAGGTAACATTTTCTCTCCCATAAGGAAACGGAAGAAGTGTATTTTTTGAAAAATGGAGGAATGAGGCATTATGAGTAATTACATTCAGTCATTAAGCGAAAACGTGGAAAGAGTACATGTGCGCTACCTGAACAGATATGGCATTGCATTGGCAGGGGATCTGTATACGATAAAAGGGATGGATCAGGGGAGAAAGCACCCTGCGCTGATCGTTGGCGCCCCGTATGGCGGGGTCAAGGAACAGGGGCCGTCGGTCTATGCAAATGAACTGGCACAGAGGGGCTTTGTGGTGTTGACTTTTGATCCCTGTTACATGGGCGAATCCGGCGGGGAACCGAGAAGGGTGTCATCCCCCGATTTGTTTACGGAAAATTTCTGTGCGGGAGTGGATTTCCTCGGTCTGCAGACATTTGTTGACCGTGAGAAAATCGGTGTGATTGGTATCTGCGGCAGCGGGGGCTTTGCGCTGGCGGCAGCCCAGATGGATACAAGGATTAAGGCGGTTGTAACGGCATCCATGTACGATATGACCGTGGCGGCAAGACTCGGACTGGACAGTAAAGAGAAAATATTTGCGGCAAAGGATGCGCTGGCAAGGCAGAGATGGGTGGATGCGGAAAACGGCAGCCCGGAGTACATTCCAACGTTCCCGGAGGAGCCGCTTACGGAAGTCCCTGCGGATATGGAAGAACCGGCAGCGGAATGGTTCCGTTTCTATGCGGTAAAGAGGGGACACCATCCGGGCGCGAGGGGCGGCTTTACCACCACAAGCAATCTTTCCTTTATGAATTATGACCTGCTTGCCCACATTGATGAGATTTCTCCGAGACCGGTCCTGTTTATCATGGGGGATCGGGCACATTCCAGATTTTTCAGTGAAAATGCCTATGCAAAGGCAGCTGAACCGAAAGAAATCTATAATGTGGAGGATGCTGAGCATATAGACCTGTATGACCGGACAGACAGGATTCCTTTTGATAAGATAGAAAACTTTTTCAAGGACAGCATGGAGGGGTAAAAGGTTGAATAAAAAGCGTATTCAACCTATTGATTTAAGTGTGCGTCGAAACGCGCGGATGGGTATGAAGATGAAAAGATTTTCTAAGACGCTAAAGAACACGGCCTGAGAAAATACAGGTTCATCTGGGAGAAGCGCTTTGGCGATTCTCGGTATAGACTTATCTCGTAGATGCAACGGGGAAGTGAGAAAATATGACAGAATGGAGGATTTTTTATGAGTGAAAAGATAGTACAGACAGCAGGGCGGAGAGACCTTGGGGAGTTTGCGCCGGAATTTGCACATTTTAATGATGATATCCTGTTCGGGGAGAACTGGAACAACCAGGACATAGACCTAAAGACACGCTGTATTGTGACTATGGTGGCGCTGATGTCTTCCGGCATCACGGATTCTTCGCTGGTTTACCATTTGGAGAACGCGAAAGCGCATGGCGTTACAAAAGCGGAAGCAGCAGCAATCATTACTCATGCAGCCTTTTATGTGGGATGGCCCAAAGGATGGGCGGTGTTCCGTCTGGCTAAGGATGTATGGAAGGAGGAAATTCCGGAAGAAGATGCTAAGGCGGCCCATGCTGCAGAAATGGTATTTCCCATTGGCGCATCCAATGACGGTTTTGCACAGTATTTTATCGGCCGGAGTTATCTGGCGCCGGTTTCCGCTTTACAGGTAGGGATCTTTAATGTGACCTTTGAGCCGGGATGCCGTAACAACTGGCATATCCATCATGCAGACAAGGGCGGCGGACAGATACTTGTCTGTGTAGCAGGCAGGGGATATTATCAGGAAGAAGGAAATGATGCACAGGAGCTTTGCCCTGGGGATGTGGTAAACATTCCTGCAGGTGTAAAACACTGGCACGGTGCGGCAAAGGACAGTTGGTTTTCCCATCTGGCTGTGGAAGTTCCGGGAGAGAACACTTCTAACGAATGGCTGGAGCCGGTGACGGACGAAGTATATCATTTGCTGAAATAACGAGGTACAGGATGAAGACAGGCGGGAAGTGGCGCAGTGAATGCGGCAGCGCCGACCGTATCGGAAAATACCATGACATCGTCAGAGGCTATGGCATTTTCTGATACCAATACCGCTGCGGCCGGAGATGCTTCTGTCGTATATATGACAACGGATATAAGCCCGGAGGGACTGATGGCAATTTACGAGGCGCTGGGCGCAGAACCCACCGGTGAGATTGCCATGAAACTTTCCACCGGGGAAAACGGGAGCAATTATCTGCGCCCGGAGCTGATCGGTGATTTGGTGCAGACATTGGATGCGATTATTGTGGAGTGCAACACGGCTTACGGCGGACAGCGTGCGAACACGGCAATTCACTATCAGCTGGCGGAGAATCACGGATATACGGCGATTGCGGATGTGGACATTATGGACGAGGACGGTTCCATGACACTGCAGGTAACAGGCGGTGATAACCTGACAGAGAATTATGTGGGCGCCCATTTTTCCAACTATGATTATTACGTTGTCCTTTCTCATTTTAAAGGCCATGCGATGGCAGGGTATGGCGGAGCTATCAAGAATATTTCTATAGGTATTGCATCTTCCGAGGGAAAGAATCATATCCATACGGGCGGAAACGGCGGCAGTATGTGGAGTACCGATCAGGATTCCTTTCTGGAGTCCATGGCGGAGGCAGGCAGATCCGTGACAGATTATCTGGGCGGGAATATTTTATATATTAACGTGATGAACAGGCTTTCCGTTGACTGTGACTGCGATGGGAACCCTGCGGAACCGGATATGCACGACATTGGCATTCTTGCTTCCTTTGACCCGGTGGCGGTGCATGCTTCCTATATTACACCGGGAATTTGTCTACCTCTGGTATTATTTCACCTTTCAGTTGGAACAGATATTCAGATACAGGATTCTGGGAATGCTGATTGGCTCAGTCATATCAGCCTTTGCGAAAGACAGGATACATAAGCTGTTTGGCGGCATGCGCAACAAAACATCCATCCTCTTGAATCCGCAGCTTATGATTTACAGCGCGGCTCTCGGAGGAACGATGATGGCGATACGTCTGGTGTCATGCTTTTTGTGAGGCACGGCAGCGGGACTTTTGGTATTCTTCTGTTTCCCGGAACAGAGCTCCGGTGGGAAAAACAAGCGACGCGAAGCGGCATTTGTTTTTCTGTGGACATGAACGAGCAAACGCCCGATGTAATCGGGCAGGAAGCGCTGTAAGCGCGGGTTTGCGAGTTTAGATGAGATAACGAGCGGCGAATGACGATCATGAATCGCGGATTCATGATATAGCAAGAAGCAATTAGGAGGAATCAGAATTATGAAAAGATTAAAAAGGCTTGGAATAAAGAAATTTGTGAGTGTCATGTGTGTATTGTCAGTGCTGCTGTTTTGTATGACAGGCTGTGCCTCCTCAGACGGCGGCAAAAAATCTGACATCCCTGTGGAACAGGAAACGGAACAGCCGGGAAACAGTGCTGCCGGGACACCGGAAACAGAAGGACAGGAAAGCAATGACACGGAACCCGGAGAAAACGCTATAGTGGCTGATACCACAGGGCAGCCTTCCGAAGAAATACAGACGGAAGCACAGGATGCGGAAACAGAGGCATCAGGAACTGATGAGCAGACAGAAGATGGCGGGAAAGTGCTGGTAGCTTATTTCTCTGCAACGGGAACGACAAAAACACTGGCAGAGTATGCGGCCGATATCATGGGAGCAGATTTATATGAGATTGTACCGGAGGAGCCGTATACTTCTGCTGATCTGGATTATGGTGACAGCAATAGCCGCAGCAGCATTGAGATGGACGATCCTTCTGCCCGTCCTGCCATTTCCGGCAGCGTGGAGGACATGTTACGATACGACATTATTTTCCTTGGATATCCGATCTGGTGGGGTGAGGCTCCCCG
>CAQUWW010000175.1:0-5333 GCA_948896875.1 uncultured Acetatifactor sp.
GGTTTTATAAGGCCTGCAAGGTATTTTTAAAATATGAAACTGTCAAACTCCCGAGCTGGGAGCTCAGAACAATACGGTGGAGGAGGCAATGAATGCCTGTGAACCTCTGGCGCATATTCTGGACATGGTGCTTTCCGGGGAATAAACCGGCTATTGACAGAATAGCTGATACCCCTTATAATGAAGAAAAATTGGAAAGGCAGAAAGGATGTAACGTATGATTATTATTACCCGATAATTTCCCAGGGCGGAAGAACATCAATAGACGACTCTGTTGTTCATGACAATAGAAAATTCGCGAAGCGTATTTTCTATTGCTGTTTAGGTTCGGGGATTATCACTGATAATGATTGTACGTACATTGCAGAATTGCTTTTCCAGGCGGCCCATATGGGCGGCTTTCCGTTAATGTGCTGACAGCGTTCAGGATAATCCCTCTTCGGAAAAGGAGGGATTTTTTATGCGGAAATTATATCTGCAGGCGGAAAATATTGTCGTAAGCTTTGGAGAACAGAAGGTTCTGGATTTCGACAGACTCACGGTATACCAGGGGGAGCGCATCGGGCTTGTGGGGGCCAATGGCGCAGGGAAGACCACTCTCCTGAGAGTCCTGTCCGGGGAGCTGGAGCCGGACGGGGGGACGCTGAAAACCATGTGCGACACCCATTATTTCAGACAGTTCTCCGAAGGAGTGGATCCTTATGAGCTGGATGGGAAGGAAATGAAGACCATGCAGGTCCAGGATAAGGTATGGCAGGAGACGGTCAGCGGCGGCGAGGATACCAGAATGAGGCTGGCCTGGATGTTCAGCAGTGGGAAGACGCTGGTGTTTCTGGATGAGCCAACCGCCAATCTGGACCGGAAGGGAATTACACTTTTGAAGAAAAAGCTCCTGGAGTTGGACACTATGATTATCGTCAGCCATGACAGGGCACTTCTGAATGCTGTATGTACCAGGATTGTGGAAATCCGGGACGGCAGACTTACCAGCTATGACGGAAACTACGATGATTACTCACAGCAGAAGGAACAGGCCGTCCAGAGGCAATGGACAGAGTATGAGAATTATACCAGCGAGAAGAGACGGCTGGAAAAAGTGTATCTCCAGAAAAAAGAGAAGGCTGCCTCCATCGAAAAGCTGCCCAAAGGTATGTCACCCAGGGAAGCCAGGCTTCGGAATTTCATCTCTCATCATCCGAAGGATGCAAAAGCCAGAAGAATGGAGGGCTCCGCCCAGAATGTACTGGAGCGGATAGAACATTTGGAGGTAAAGGAAAAGCCCCGGGAACTGCCAAAGATACGACCGGACTTCAGGCTGACCAATCCGCCGGAAAATGCGGTGGTAATCCGGGGAGAGGATATTTGTTTTTCCTATGAAACAGGAAGACCCTGTCCGGTGCCCACAGGATTTACGGACGCGTCCCTTGCGGCCGGAAATGCTATGATGGTATTTGGTACCGGCGGGTCCTTACGGAACGGGAATGGAAAAGAGATTTTTCGGGATGCCTCTTTTCAGATTCGGAACAGAAGCCGGGTTGCCATCGTTGGGGAAAACGGAGCCGGAAAGACCACGCTTCTGAATCTGATCCGACAGGAATACACGCCGGACAGCGGCTCTGTCTATGTGGTGCCGAAGGCTTCTATCGGACTTCTGGACCAGAACATGGCTTCACTGGACTATGAGAAGACAGTGCTCCAGAATGTGATGGAGGTCAGTGTGCAGACGGAGAGCATTGCACGGACGGTGCTGGCCAGACTGTTGTTGTCTGCCGGAGATATCCGCAAAAAGGCGGGCGTCCTGTCCGGAGGGGAGCGAATTAAGCTGGCGTTTGCCAGGCTGTTTGTGGGCAGAGCAAATGTTCTGATTCTGGACGAGCCTACCAATTATCTGGATATTCCTTCGGTGGAGGCGCTGGAGGAAATGTTCTCGGAGTATGAAGGGGTGCTTATCTTTGTATCTCACGACGAGGCATTTATCCGTGGGTGTGCCACTGAGATTCTGGAAGTAAGGGATGGAAAGATTATAAATTATCCGGGGACGCCGGAGGAATATTTCGAGCAGCAATGACAATCAGGGCGGATTCCGTTTGGACACTCTGGACATTTTTGTATAATTCTGTTAAAATCATACTTGTTTTACAGCACTTGCCGGTACTGCAAGGTGTTTTTAAGCGCTTTTTGCGTGTTAAACCCGAGACTGCAATGCTGCCGGAATGTTAATTTATAAGGAGTCTGTTGTTTTAGGGAAGAACGAGGAAGTATAATGGAATCGGTAAAGAATACAGAGCAGTCCAAAATCCGCAATTTCTGCATTGTGGCACATATAGATCACGGAAAGTCCACACTGGCAGACCGGATTATCGAGCACACGGGACTTCTGACCAGCAGGGAAATGCAGGCCCAGGTGCTGGACAATATGGACCTGGAGCGGGAGAGAGGCATTACCATCAAGGCCCAGGCGGTTCGTACCGTATATAAGGCGAAGGACGGAGAAGAATATATTCTCAACCTGATTGATACGCCGGGACATGTGGACTTCAATTATGAGGTCAGCCGTTCTCTGGCGGCCTGCGACGGCGCCATTCTTGTGGTGGATGCGGCCCAGGGCATCGAGGCCCAGACCCTTGCCAATGTGTATCTGGCGCTGGATCATGATCTGGATGTGATACCGGTAATCAATAAAATTGACTTGCCCAGCGCAGAGCCGGAGCGCGTGATAGAGGAGATCGAGGACGTCATCGGCCTGGAAGCCCAGGATGCGCCCTTGATTTCCGCGAAAAACGGTATAGGCATCGAAGATGTGCTTGAGCAGATCGTGAAGAAGATTCCGGCTCCCAAAGGGGACCCGGCTGCACCCCTGCAGGCTCTGATTTTTGATTCGCTCTATGATTCCTATAAGGGAGTCATCATATTCTGCAGAATTATGGAAGGAACCGTGAAAAGGGGAACCATGATCCGCATGATGGCCACCGGAGCCAGAGAAGAAGTGGTGGAGGTGGGCGTATTCGGAGCGGGCCAGTTCATTCCCTGCGAGGAATTGTCCGCGGGCATGGTGGGATATATTACAGCTTCTATCAAAAATGTAAAGGACACCGCCGTGGGAGATACCGTAACAGACGATAGAAGACCCTGCGCCCAGCCGCTTCCCGGCTATAAGAAAGTGCAGTCCATGGTTTACTGCGGCTTTTACCCGGCGGACGGCGCCAAATATCCCGACCTGCGGGATGCGCTGGAGAAGCTGCAGCTCAATGATGCGGCGCTGCAGTACGAGCCGGAGACATCGGTGGCGCTGGGCTTTGGGTTCCGCTGTGGATTCCTGGGGCTGCTGCACCTGGAGGTGATTCAGGAACGGCTGGAACGGGAATACAACCTGGATCTGGTGGCTACCGCCCCCGGCGTTGTCTATAAAGTGTTCCGGACCAACGGCGAAGTGATCGAGCTCACCAATCCGTCCAATCTGCCGGATCCTTCTGTGATCGAACATATGGAGGAGCCTATCGTCAGCGCAGAGATTATGGTGACCAGCGAGTTCATCGGTCCCATTATGGAGCTGTGTCAGGAGAGAAGGGGGCGCTATCTTGGGATGGAATATATGGAGGCGGGCAGAGCTTTGCTTCGGTATGAGCTTCCGCTGAATGAGATTATATATGACTTTTTTGATGCGCTGAAATCTCGTTCCCGGGGATATGCTTCTTTTGATTATGACATGAAGGGTTATGAGGAGTCAAAGCTTGTAAAACTGGACATTCTGATTAACCGGGAGGAAGTGGACGCTCTGTCATTTGTTGTGCATGCGGACTCCGCCTATGAGCGGGGAAGAAGGATGTGCGAGAAGCTGAAGGAGGAGATTCCAAGACACCTTTTTGAGATTCCCATTCAGGCCGCAGTGGGCGGCAAAGTGATCGCCAGAGAGACCGTGAAGGCCATGCGGAAGGACGTGCTTGCAAAATGCTACGGCGGCGATATCACCCGTAAGAAGAAGCTGCTGGAGAAGCAGAAGGAAGGAAAGAAGCGTATGCGCCAGATCGGCAGCGTAGAAATCCCCCAGAAAGCATTCATGAGCGTGTTGAAACTGGACGACAAATAGGATGACGCCATGATAGAAGAACCAAAACCAAAGACGTTGGGCATTTACATCCATATTCCCTTTTGTGTGAGGAAATGTCTGTACTGTGATTTCCTGTCAGCGCCGGCAGGGGAAGGGGAAATGGAGCGCTATATAGCTGCGCTTGTAAGAGAAATCGAAGAAGAAAGCGCAAATTATAAGGACCGAATGGTGGTGTCGGTCTTTCTGGGAGGAGGGACGCCCTCCCTGCTTCCGGCGGAAAGTATTACCAGAATATTAGATAGGGTACATGCCTGCTTTCATATGGAGGAAGCATGCGAGATTTCCATGGAAGTCAATCCGGGAACTGCCACATTAGAAAGGCTCATTGCTTTCCAAAAAGGCGGCGGGAACAGACTCAGTATCGGTCTCCAGTCGTCAGTTGACAGCGAACTGAAGGCACTGGGGCGGATTCACACCAGGCAGGATTTTATTGACACTTATGAACTTGCTGTTAAATTAGGATTTAACAATATAAATATAGACTTAATGTCTGCGATTCCGGGGCAGACACTGGAGAGCTGTGCGGACAGTTTAAAGTTAGTGACGAGCCTTCAGCCGCCGCCTTCCCATATTTCTTCCTACAGTCTTATCATTGAGGAAGGCACGCCCTTTTATGAGAATGTGCCTGAGCTTCCGGACGAGGACTGCGAGCGGGAAATGTATAAAAATACAGGTGATTTTTTATTAAGCTGCGGCTATCAGCAGTATGAAATTTCTAATTATGCCCTTCCGGGCTATCAATGCCGTCATAATGAACGCTATTGGATGCGGGAGGATTATGCTGGGTTCGGCATAGGCGCTGCCTCTTTGATAGACAATGTCAGATTTAGCAACACAAAGAATATCGACTGTTATTGCAATTATTATCTGCAGGAGAAGAGGAGCAGCCAGGCAGAGAGTGCACCTGTGGAAAGCATTGCTTTTGCCGGCATTAAGGAGGCAGAACAGAAATTGTCTGTGCAGGAGCAGATGGAAGAATTTATGTTTTTGGGGCTGCGCATGATACAGGGGGTAAGCTGCCAGGCGTTTTTCCGTATGTTTGGTGTCTCCATTGATCATATGTACCCGGGAATCGTTGATGATTTTTGCAAAAAGGGGCTGTTGGAGAGACGAATAGAGCCGGAAACAGGGGAGGAAAGGATCAAACTTACCCGGCGGGGAATCGATGTGAGCAACGTGGTCATGGCACAGTTCCTATTCACATGAAATATACGGGATTGCTTTT
>CAQUWW010000175.1:5343-5680 GCA_948896875.1 uncultured Acetatifactor sp.
TTGTATAATATGTTTGTTGGAAAGGCACTACAGCGCTTTCGGGGTCATAGAATAATAAAAATGACTTTGGGGGCGCCCTTTGAAAACCTTTCAGAAACCTTTAACCGCAGCGGAGGAAGCCCATTACATACAGGCGCTACAGAAGGGAAACAGCGATGAAGCTGCTGCAGCCAGAGAAATCCTGATTGAACGGAATCTTCGTCTGGTAGCCCACATTGCCAAGAAATATCAAAATGCCGATGAAGACATGGAGGATTTGATTTCCATAGGAACCATTGGTCTTATCAAGGCAATTTCTTCCTTTGATGCCGGAAAAGGGAAACTAAGCACATACGCT
>CAQUWW010000176.1:0-3207 GCA_948896875.1 uncultured Acetatifactor sp.
AGGCGTAGAGCTTCGTCTGGAGTGTTCCCGTATCATGAAAAAGCAGAAAACAGAAGAACCTGTGGGAAAGGCAAAAATCACAAAAGCCTACAATCTTCCGTGCCGCTGTGTTCTTCACACTGTCGGTCCGATGATCCGTGGGGCAGTTACCGTGAAAGACCAGAACCTGTTAGCAGACTGTTATCGTTCCTGTCTGGAGCTTGCAGCGGCCTGTCAGTTAAAAAGCATCGCTTTTTGCTGTATCTCCACGGGTGAGTTTCATTTTCCCAATGAAAGGGCTGGCGAAATAGCAATACAGACAGTACAGAACTATCAAGAGGAAAATCAAAACAATCTGGAGGTGGTTTTTAATGTGTTCAGGGACAGCGACTACAGAATCTATAAGCGGTTATTGGGATCGTACTCAGGTACGGCGTTCCATGAAAAAGCTGAAAAGAAAAATTGAGAATGCGGACGCTGTTGTAATCGGCGCGGGCGCGGGACTGTCCGCCTCTGCCGGATTTACTTATTCCGGGAAACGTTTCGAAGAAAATTTTGCGGACTTTTATCCATATGATACGCTGGAAGAATATTGGGCGTATTGGAGCCGTTACATTTTGATCAACCGTTACTGCAATGCACCGAAATCCGTTTATAATGATTTATACAGTCTGCTACGGGACAAAAACTATTTTGTTCTCACAACCAATGTAGACCACTGTTTCCCAAAGGAAGATTTTGATAAACACAGACTGTTTTATACACAGGGCGATTATGGGCTGTGTCAACTTAGGGGGAGCCTGTGCACCAACGGAAATCAAAGACCGCTCCATCTGTATCAATGCAGACATTGGAGAAGTATTGATGGAAACAGATGCTTTCAAATAAATAAAAATTTTACTGTTTTGAAACCGGCCCCTTGCATATACTGTTTTGTGTTGGTATAATAAGAATTGCAATGTGGTTTCAAAAAATTAAAAAAATCAATCTTTTGAAAGCGAACGATTATATGAAGACAATAACAAGAACAAAGTATCTGAATAGGATAATTGAGTTGAACCAGACTCCTGATATTAAAATCATTACAGGCATTCGGCGTTCGGGAAAGTCAAAATTGATGCAGGCATATATTGAGTACCTGAAAAATCATTATGAAAATGTCAATATTATCTTTATTGACTTTATGGATCTGATATATGAAGAAATCAGAGAGTATCATGCGCTTCATGCTTACGTAGAGGAACATTTTCAAGAGAAGAAAGCAAATTACCTTTTCGTGGATGAAGTTCAAATGTGTCCCAAATTCGAATTGGCAATCAACAGTCTTTATTCCAAAGGGAAATATGATATTTATATTACGGGTTCTAATGCTTTTTTATTAAGTGCTGATCTGGCAGCTCTTTTTACCGGACGTTATATCGAGATTCATGTGTTTCCGTTCAGTTTTCAGGAATACTGCCAGTATTATGATGAGACCGGCGATAAGGAAAAACTCTTTGATGAGTATTCCATAAAGGGAGGGCTGTCAGGCTCTTACGCTTACAGAACGGAAAAGGATAGAATAAATTACATTAAGGAAGTTTATGAAACAATCGTCACGAGAGATCTTGTGCAGAAATATTCTTTGCCGGATACGTTGGTTCTGCAGAGACTGGGCGAATTTCTCATGGATAACATCAGCAGCCTTACTTCTCCAAACAAGGTCAGTCAGCTGCTGACAGCGAATAAGACGACAACTAATCATGTAACAGTCGGCAGATATATTAAATATTTGTGCAATGCCTTTGTTTTTTATGACATAAAGCGTTATGATATCCGCGGAAAGAAGTATTTGGAAAGTTCTGAAAAATTCTATTTGTGTGATACGGGTATCCGATATGCCATTTTAGGAAGCAGGAATATGGACTACGGCAGAGTATATGAGAATATGGTCTGTATTGAACTGCTCCGCCGGGGATATGATGTGTATGTCGGAAAATTGTATCAGAAGGAAATTGATTTTGTAGCGCAAAAAGGGAGCGAGAAAATCTATATCCAGGTCAGTGACAATATTTCGGATCAGAATACTCTTGAAAGAGAATGTTTGCCATTACTGCAAATCCGAGATGCTTATCCCAAAAAGGTCATTGCCAGGACCAGGCACCCGAAATATGGTTATGAGGGGATTGAGATTTACAATATAGTTGATTGGCTACTGCAGGATGAGGAAAATGGTGCGCAATAAACAGAACATCCCGGGTATTGTTAAATATCCGTTCTGGCAGCCATATGTACAGACTGGGATATTGGGGGATGTTTCTGGAAAGGAAGGAACGTATATGAAGCTGATTGTGAAATATATCGGGAAGCACCTGTGGATTTTTCTGCTTTCTACGCTGTTTCTGACCATGGAGGCAATGGCGGATCTTCTGCAGCCCGCGTTTATGTCTGCCATTGTGGACAGAGGAATCAGAAATGCGGATGTAAGGCAGATCCTTTTCTTTGGACTGTGTATGCTTGGGATCGCCATGACAGGGGCGTTCTGCGCTGTCATGAGGAACCGGTTTGCCAGCCGCATTTCACAGACGATCGGAAAGGAGCTGCGGCGGGATATTTATCATAACGTACAGCTTCTTTCCATGGAAAATATTGATCGTCTTCGTCCGGCCTCCATCATTACACGGATTACAAATGATGTGGCGCAGATACAGGATTTTGTCAACGGGATTATGAGAATTATGGTAAAGGCTCCGATCACCTGTGTGGGAGCGATTGTTCTGATCATGATCCAGACACCGAAGCAGGCTCCGGTGATGGCGGGAATCATACTGGTGGTTTCGTTTCTTGTCTATGGAAATATGAGGATCGGCTATCCCAGATTCGGTGCGGTGCAGAAAAGACTTGACCGTTTAAACGGGGTGACGCGGGAATTTCTTTCTTCGGTTCGAGTGGTAAAGGCTTTTCACGCACAGGATGAGGAGATGGAAAGGTTTGAGGAGGTATCAGGGGCTCTTGCCCTCGCTAATATTTCCGCTCTGCGGACAATGGCTGTTTTTTCGCCGTTCATCAGTCTGACGGTCAATTTCGGCATTGTCCTTTTGCTGTGGATATCGGGAAGCGGACAGAGTGCGGAAATCGGAAGGCTCATGGCATCAGTCAATTATATGACTCAGGTGCTTTTTGCCGTTGGTATGATTTCCAATGCGCTCAATACTGCCGTCCGGGCTACGGCATCCGCACAGAGAATTC
>CAQUWW010000176.1:3240-5650 GCA_948896875.1 uncultured Acetatifactor sp.
GTGCAGAGAATGGCGGAGGAACCTTTAAGGCCCGTGATAGAGGGAGATATCTGTTTTGAAGAGGTCTCCTTTGCCTATTCAGGGGCGGGGAAGGAGGCGCTGCATGGCATTAACGTACATATATATCCGGGAGAAACGATTGGGATCATAGGTTCCACCGGCTCGGGGAAGACCACTCTGGTGAATCTGGTGCCGCGGTTTTATGATGCGACGAAAGGAAGGCTTTTGATTGACGGGTGCGACGTGACGCAGATCGACATGAGTCTGCTGCGGTCAGCCATTGCGGTGGTGCCGCAGAAGGCATTGCTGTTTTCCGGTACGATTCGGGAAAATCTGAGATGGGGACGGGAGCAGGCAGATGAGGAGGAGCTGCGCCGGGCGGCTCTGACTGCCTGTGCGGATACCTTTATCCGGCAGAGCGCTCAAGGATATGATACCATGCTTGGTCAGGGCGGAGTGAATCTTTCCGGGGGACAGAAGCAGAGACTGTCTCTTGCCAGGGCGCTTGTACGCAATCCCCGGATTTTGATTCTGGACGACTGCACCAGTGCGCTGGATGCGAGAACCGAGTCGGATGTGCTGAAGGGACTGCGGAGCATGACGGGAGGGGCGACTGTTCTTCTGGTCAGCCAGCGTATTTCCACCGTCATGCGCACGGATCGGATCCTGTGCCTTGATAACGGCTGTATACAGGGATATGGAACTCATGAGGAGCTGATGGCTTCCTGTAAGATCTACCAGGAGATTTATCATTCGCAGATTGGAGGGGAATATCATGGCTGAAAAAAATACGGGGGTGCCTCCTGCAAATTTGAGCGGAATATCCCGTCCGGGGCGGGGTGCGGCGGTGGTGAAGCCAAAGAACATGAAAGGAACCCTGGGCAGGCTCTGGAGCCTGACAAAAGGACGGCGGGGCGGCCTTGGATGGATTTTCCTTTTATCTGCGCTGGCATCCTGCTCATCCATTCTTTCTCCTTATGTGACGGGAAAAGCCGTCACGGCAATCAGTGAGGGGGATGGAGTGGTGTGGGTGCTCTGTGTCCTTACCGGGTTGTATGTGTGTGACTGGTTAGTAAAGTTTTTACAGGCGTTTTTCATGGCAGCTATCGGTCAGAGGATCATTCATCATATCAGGCGGACACTTTTTGACCATATCAGGACTCTGCCTCTGGCGTTCTTTGACCGTCACCGCCATGGAGAGCTGATGAGCCGTCTGACAAATGATGTGGATAATATCAGCACCACCATTTCCAATTCCCTGACGCTTCTTCTGACCTATGGATTTACCGTTGTGGGAATTTTCGTCATGATGCTGTGCCAGAGCCCCTTTCTGACGCTGGTTTCTCTCTCCGGCGTGGGATTGATTTTTCTGCTGACAAAAACCGTGACAAAGCATACCAGAAAGCTTTTCGCCGCTCAGCAGAAAAGTCTTGGGGCATTGAACGGGCAGGTGGAGGAGAGCATCTCGGGGATGGCGGTGATCAAGGCGTTCTGTCGTGAGGAGGAGATGGAGCGTGAGTTTGACGCAAGGAACGAGAGACTGTGCGAGGTGTCTGTCAGAGCGCTGATCTGTTCCGGATATCTGATGCCGCTGATGAACGTGATCAATAATCTGCTGTATGTGGCAATCTCGGTATTGTGCGGCATTTTGTTTGTCAGTGGAAAAATTGCTGATCTCGGCCTGGTCACAAGCTTTCTGCTTTATGTGCGTCAGTTTACCAGGCCTTTTGTGGATATTGCCAACATCTATAATAATTTTCAGACGGCGGTTGCCGGAGCGGAGCGTGTGTTTGAGATTCTGGACGAGGCGCCTGAGCCTCCTGACCGGGAGGGGGCCGTTCCCACAGGTCATCTGAGGGGTGAAATTGAACTGTGCCAGGTGGAATTTGGCTATTTGCCCAATCAGCCGGTGCTGAAAGGAATTTCCGTGAAGATACCGGCAGGTACGCAGGCGGCCGTCGTGGGGGCCACGGGCTGCGGAAAAACCACTATGATCAATCTTCTGACCAGGTTTTATGATGTTTCTGCGGGAAGCATCCTTTTGGACGGACGGGATCTGCGGGATTACCGGATGGAGGATCTGCGATCTGCATTCGGGGTGGTTTTGCAGGATACGGCCCTGTTTGCGGTATCGGTTCGGGACAATATCTGTTACGGACATCCGGAAAGCACTATGGAGCAGGTGCGCCTGGCCGCAAAGACAGCGGGGGCGGACAGCTTTATTGAACGCCTGCCCAAGGGCTATGATACGGTTCTGGCCTATGGAGGGATGGAGCTGTCACAGGGAGAGAGGCAGCTTCTGACCATTGCCCGGGCGGTGCTTGCCGATGCGCCGATTCTGATTCTGGATGAGGCCACCAGCTCGGTGGATACTGTCACTGAGCAGAAAATACGGCGGGCCATGCTCAAA
>CAQUWW010000177.1 GCA_948896875.1 uncultured Acetatifactor sp.
AGCACATCCTGTTCCGTAAACAGACGGAAAGAGTAGCCATATTTCTCCTCACATATCTTTAGAATTTCCAAATAATCCGCAGAGCTTTCAAGAAGCAGGATCAGGTTGGTGGCCTGTCTGTTTACAAAGCTGAGCTCCGCATTCTGCATGGTTTTTATATTTTCAGATGCCAGCAGAAAGAATACAATGGTAAAGACCAGCATAATGCTGCCGGTAAAAAGGAAATACAATTTTCGCTTAAGGCTTAGGATCATGACGGACCTCCAGTAAATATCCCGAACCATAGGATGAGGTGATAAAACAGTTGCTGTTCAGAGCCTTCAGGCGTTTGCGGAGGAAATAAACGTAATTATCCACGTTGCCCTGCTCTATGGGAGCATCCGTTTCCCATACCTTCTGCATAAGCTGTTCACGGGTCAGGATGGTATCCGGCTTTTCCAGAAATGCACACAGTAAAAGGAATTCCTTCGGAGTAAGGGGTACCGTATTGTCTCCGCAGGATAACTCTCTTCTGTGGGGGTTCAGGGACAGGTCATGGTACTGCAGGATTTCCTGTTCCGGCAGGACTGTCGGCCTGCGGAGCAGGGCGCGGATGCGTGCAGATAATTCCGCTATGTGGAAAGGCTTTACCAGGTAATCATCCGCTCCGCTGTCCAGACCGTCTACCTTATCATGGAGCTCTGACATCCCGGTGATGAGGATGACAGGGATGGATATCTTTTTTCCCCGCATGGCCTTCAGGATGGTCAGCCCGTCGATGACAGGGAGCATCCTGTCTATAATGGCGAGAGTATAGCCGTTATCGAGACTTAAGGCATAGAGCATTCCGTCTTCCCCGCTGGTGCAGGCATCTACGATATAGTTTTCTTTTATCAGCTGTCCTCTGATTATATTGCAGAGGTTTATATCATCTTCAATTAAAAGAATCTTCATTTTTCCTTCATTTATGACAATACATTACAATAAAATCTATTTTTAGATTGATTGTTTTATACTGCTTAACAGTTAGAATTTCCGAGTAACCTGACTACATAACGCCAGCCATATACGTTTAACCAGTGTAGCACGGTAAATCTGGCTTTATGTAATATAACATTATACCAGCCAATTCTCGAAAAATCTTCTAAATTATCCTTAAAATTTGTAAGAGGCTTTGATGATTTTTAGAAAAGCTTTCTGCTATCCTTACAATATGGTCAGTGAGCACAGTATTCGCGCGGAGAATATATGTCTGCACAGATCACGCTCCTATGACAAATAAAAGCAAAGCGAGGATAAAAGAGATGAAAAAAATCTGGAAACAAACGATTGGATTTCTATGTATGGCGGGATTGACGGCCATGTGCCTGACGGGGTGCGGCAAAGGTGCGCCGGGCAATCCGGGGATACAGGCCCGAGAAATACGGCAGAACAACGAGGGGGAGGAAGCGTCGGGAAATAAGGAATCCGGCGGGGGTCCGGAAGATATCGGCGGGGGCAGGGAATCCGGTGGAGGCCCCGAAGATGTCGGCGGGAGCAGGGAATCCGGCGGGGACTCGGAAGGTATCGGCGGGGGTAGGGAATCCGGCAGGGTATCAGCAGATGGAGACCCGCTGGGAAATGGAGAGGACAAGAATGCGGCGGATGGGTCCGTATCCGGCAGTACAGGCGGCAGGGCGTGCTTCGATGGCGCAGATCTGGAGGGGAGTGTGGTAGAGTTTTCGGAAACGGGATTTACCTTATCTCCTGCGACGACGGAGACGGACGAGGGCGGAGGGATGGAAATGGCGCAGGCGGCGCCCGGCTCGGAAAATGAGGAAGACAATATTCAGATTACCTATACTGACAATACCGTTTTTCAGATTGTGAATTTAAGCGCAAACTCCCAGTCGGAAATCTCCAGGGAGGATACGAACAAAGACAGCATCAAGAAACAGTCCGGTGTCTGTGTGTTTGGCTCCTGTCAGGATACGCATAACTGGACGGCGGATAAAATCCTGATTCTCAGGTGGCAGTAATCGCCATACGGTACAAAATGACTCATAGACTTAACAAGGATGTGGGACTGTTACCTGAGCGGTTCCCTTCCAGAAGGAATTCGGAGGAGACGGAATTGAAACAGACAGAACTGAAACAGGAGGGATTATGAATGATTTACAGAGAGCATTCTGCTATATCACCAGAAAGAAGCTGAAATCCTTACTGCTGTTCCTGATTTTTACGGTGGTCAACTGTATGGTGCTGGGCACGGCTGGGATACGGAAGGCATCGGAAGAAGTGGTGAGGGAGCTGCGCAGGAATACGGAAAGCAAAGTCATATTGGAAATCCGACAGGAGGCAGAGCGATTTACAGAAAAAGAGATACTGGGCTTTTCCGGCATCTCCAATATAGACTGGATGAACTGTCAGTGGTCAGAACAACTTGCAATCCCGGAGCTGGAGCCGGTTATAGGGGATGAACAGTCAGACATGCTGTTTACGCTTCACCTGCAGAATCGGGTAGACAGAGACAGCCCCTTTGAAGAAAAAATATATCGGCTGGTGGAAGGAAAGTTCCCGGCTGCCGGGAATGAGATTGTCATAAACCAGCTGCTGGCCGACCGGAACGGGCTTAAGATTGGGGACAGCATTTCGGGAAGTTACAGAATAACAGGCCTGTTTCTGTCCGGGACGGAAAGGCAGCAGACGGAAATGGTCGCCACGGTGAACCGGATTGAAAATCAGATTTATATGTGGACAGACGAAGGCAGTGCAGGCTTTACAAGGGTCATCTGCTATGCGGCGGAACCGGAGAGGCTTGACGAGCTGGCCGGGGAACTGGAGGAGAGGTGCGGGGAGAAGGCTTATGTCCGGACCAACGACACAACCTTTCAGAAAATAAAGATTTCCATGGAACAGACAGGCAGAATTACCCTGTTTGTCCTGGCGGTCACGCTGGTGACGGGCTGTCTGGTGACAGGGCTGCTGTTATCCATGTGGATGCGGGGACGCAAGACGGAAATTGCCGTCCTGATAAGCCTTGGCACAGAAAAAAGGAATCTGCTTCAGCAGGCTTTTGTGGAAGGGCTGATACTGTATCTTGTTTCCTTTAGTGTGTCGGAGCTGCTTGCGTACAGTCTGCTGCCGAAGGTTTTCGCCAGTTTGGGGATAGCAGAGAATGTGGGCGGAAGCTGGAAGAATGACGTGGCAGGGAGTCTGTGTATTGCAGGAGGCGGTATCTGCATGATTCTGCTGCTGACTGTGATCGCCATGTTCCCGTATCTGAGAAAGCACCCGAAAGAGATTTTATCGGAAATGGAGGGCTGAAAATGAATGTGTTTCAATTAAGTATCCGATCTGTTCTGCGGAAGCGGACAAAGACGGTACTGCTCCTGCTGATTATATTTGTAGTTTCCGCGTTCCTGTTCGCGGGGTGGGCCTGTAAATCTGCCAGCGTACAGACACAGAATGAAAGCAGACAGGCTGTGGGCGTATCGTTCAGGCTGGAGGAAAATGAGGCTAACCGCCATGAAAGGATGCGGGAGCTTGCCGGACAGATTGAGGATGGGAACGGTACCGCCGGAGGATACCACAGCCAGCAGCTTCCATCAGGAGAATGGATGACATGGACGGACAATTCCTTTGAGACGCTTCTGATGGAGGATATCCTGAAAATTGCGGAGGTGGACGGGATAGGGGAATATAACATCACAACTGCAAACACGGTTGTGAATCCCGTTAATTTTGAACGGATTGAGGATAAGGATGTGGACCAGAGCAGGGACCAGCTGGGTGTGTCCCTCCGCGGGACCCTCCGAATGGAGCTGGATTTCGATATCCAGAGAGGAAATATTGTAGTGAAGGAAGGCAGAATGGTCACGCCGGAAGATAAGAACGTGTGCGTGATTTCCAGGGAGCTTGCGGATCTGAACGGATTGAAGGTGGGGGATACGCTGGAACTGAATCACTGGAAGGACAGGGAGAATTCCCCTGTATATAAAGCGGAGGTGATTGGCATTTATACTTCCGTAAACGGCATTACCCCCATCATGTATGGGGACAGCTACCGGAGCGAGAACATTATTTTTACGGATCTGTCTTTCCCGGAAAAGGTGGAAGGGAATGAGGGCAGCCCCCTTTATCAGTACGCAACCTTTGTGGTGGAAGATGTGGATGAATATGAGGCCGTGAGAAAAAAGATACGGGAGGTGGACATCGGATGGGAAAGATATGATTTCCTGGACAATACAGGAATGAGTGACACCATGACGGAAAATTTCGGTGGACTGGACAAAATGAGTTCGCTGATTCTGATCCTGGTCTGTACATCCGGTGTGGTCATCATATGCCTGGTTTTTCTGTTCTGGCTGAAAGGCAGGGTGCATGAAATAGGTGTTTACATCTCTCTTGGCAGGAGAAAATCCAGTATTGTCACCCAGATGCTTCTGGAGAGCCTATTGGTGGGCTGTGTGGCGTTTCTGCTGGCAGCTTTCGCGTCTCCTGTGGTTTCCGGAGGGGTTGTGGGGTATCTGGTGGACTATCAGACCCGGATACAGGCAGAGGAGGAACAGATCAATGGGGATATGGTATTGAACGGTTCGGTGGAAAAGGATCAGACGGAGATTGTGGGCGTTACTGTGGATATCGGCGGGGATGTGGTATTTTTGTCCGGAATATCCGTCCTTGGGGTAATTACGATTGCAGTGACGTTTTCCTGTATTTCTGTGATGGTCCAAAGGCCCAGGGAAATACTGAGCAGCATGAGTTAGGAGGTTAATATGTTAGAAATAAAGGATGTAACGTATTATTATAAATCGCAGAAAGACAAAGTGATATTAAACCATATATCTTACAGTTTCGAAAAGGGGAAGATGTACGCTGTCCTGGGCGCCAGCGGCTCCGGGAAGACCACACTGCTTTCCCTGCTGGCGGGGCTTGACGTGCCGGTGGAAGGGGAAATCTGTATGGACGGGGAGAATATCATAGGGAAAGGATTGAATGCCCACAGAAAAGAAAATATCTCTCTTGTGTTTCAAAATTACAATCTCATTGATTACCTGACGCCGGTGGAAAATGTCCGGCTTGGAGGAAAAGAAGACCCCATGGGTTTATTAAAGGCCATGGGGCTGGACGAAACCCAGAGCAGACGCAATGTGATGCAGCTATCCGGCGGACAGCAGCAGAGGGTTGCCATTGCAAGGGCTCTGGCCGGCAATGCGCCGGTCCTGCTGGCGGATGAGCCCACCGGGAATCTGGATGAGGATACGGCTAACGAGATTATTGCCGTTTTTGCGGAGCTGGCCCATAAACAGAATAAGTGTGTGATCGTGGTCACGCACAGTAAAGAACTGGCCCGGCAGGCAGATGTCATTCTGACTCTGGGGAAGGGGAGCTTTCATTGACAGGTCCGGGGCAATGCTATACAATGATAGAAAAGCGGGAGCTGCGCCGAAGCGCACAAAAGGGGATAATGATGGAATACAGAGAGATTTTGCAGCAGAGAGAATATGACTTTATCAGAACCAACGAGCATCTGGGCAG
>CAQUWW010000178.1:0-3325 GCA_948896875.1 uncultured Acetatifactor sp.
CCGCCACGCGCATCAGATCTTCTTTTTTGCTGCCGACACAGGTCATATGGGCCACCGTATCGATGCCCAGCGTGTTCTGAATATAGGAGGCCAGTTCCACCGTTTTGCAGGAACGATTTCCGCCTGCGCCGTAAGTGACGCTGATAAAATCGGGTTCCAGACTTCCAAGGGATTTCAGTACATCGAAAGCTTTCTCAAATTCACCGTCCTTCTTGGGCGGAAATACTTCAAATGAAAGTGTTCGCTGTTGTTCAAACATATTCTGCAACATAAGGAATCATACTCTTTTCTTTTTAGTTTTGTCTTGATTTTAGAACGATAATATCGTAACATAAAAAGGAGTCAATTTCAAGGGAAAGGTGAGTGGAGCGACAATGGGACAACAGGAATTTCAGGGAACCGGAGAATATGTGGCCAGTGAGGAACTGATGGCCAGTGTAAATATTGCCATCGCGCTTAAAAAGCCGCTGTTGATCAAAGGAGAGCCGGGCACAGGCAAGACAATGCTGGCGGAGGCCGTGGCAAAGGCGTTGGGGAAGAAGTTGATTATATGGAATATTAAGTCAACTACCAAAGCCCAGGACGGGCTGTATGTGTATGATACCATACAGAGACTTTATGATGGGCAGTTCGGTGCGGAAGGCGTTAATGACATTGCCCGTTATATTAAGCTGGGAAAGCTGGGAGAGGCTTTTGACAGCGAAGAACAGGTGGTACTTCTGATTGATGAGATCGACAAGGCGGATCTGGAATTCCCCAATGACCTTCTGTGGGAGCTGGACCAGATGGAATTCTATATTAATGAGACCAAACGAACCATAAAGGCAAAACAGCGTCCCATTGTGATTATTACCTCCAATGCGGAAAAGGAGCTGCCGGATGCATTTTTACGCCGTTGTATTTTCCATTATATTGATTTCCCGGACAGAGAGCTGATGGAAGAGATTGTCCGGGTGCATTATCCGGATGTGGAAGAAAACCTGCTGAAAAATGCCATGGAAGTTTTCTATAATATCAGGGCAATACGGGATATTCGTAAGAAGCCCAGCACTTCCGAGCTCATCGACTGGATCAACGCACTCCAGATCGGCGGGATTCCTGCGGACACCATCCGTAAGGCCCTGCCATTCGTGGGCGTTGTGGTGAAAAAGGATGAGGATCTGCAGCTGGTGCGGAGTGAGCCGAATCTGTAGAGAGTGGAAATCCAAAGCCCGACCACAAAAACAGGAAAGGTAAGAATCACGATATGTTCATAAAATTTTTTGAAGCCTTGCGGGAAAAGGGACTTCGTGTGACTCTGGGAGAGTGGCTGACCTTCCAGGAAGCGCTGGACAAGGGGCTCTGTGGAAGTTCCCTGACTCAGTTCTACTACACCGCCCGCATGATTCTGGTGAAAAGCGAGACAGATTTCGATAAGTTTGACATGGTTTTCGACGAATGCTTCAAGGCGGCCCAGAGGGAGACGGAAGTGGGAAAAGAGATGCTCCGCTGGCTGGACAAGTCGGATATGATGGAGCTGGCTCACGAGGAGGCCAGAAACCATCTGAATCAGATGGAGGATCTGCAGATAGACAAAGAGGACGTGGAAGAGAAGTTCCGTCAGCGCCTGAAAGACCAGGACAGCGAACACAATGGCGGAAGCTTCTGGATCGGCACCATGGGTAAGACCTCCTTCGGCAATATGGGTGGAAACGTAGGCGGTGTGCGTGTGGGCGGCAAGACCGGCTATCAGTCCGCCTTTGCGGTAGTGGGTGCCCGGAAATACAGAGATTTCAGAGATGACAGAGTATTGGACAACAGACAGTTCCAGATGGCATTCCGCGAGCTCAGAGAGTTCTCCAGCAGACTGGACATTCCGGAGACAGAGCTGGATATAAATGGTACGGTGGATAAGACCTGCAACAACGGCGGCTGCCTGCAGATTGTGATGCAGAAGCCCCGGAAAAATGCGGTAAAATTGCTTTTGCTGATGGATTCCGGAGGCACAATGATTCCCTTCAGCAGTCTGCTGAACGATCTGTTCCAGGCCATACACAAGTCCAATCATTATAAGGATGTAAAGACCTATTATTTTCATAATTGCATCTACAGTAAAATGTACAAGACACCGGAATGCGAAAACGGGGACTGGATTGACACGGAGTGGATGTTCCGCAATGTGGGCAGCGACTATAAGGTAATCATTGTGGGTGATGCGGCCATGGCGCCGGAAGAGCTGTATTCCGACACAGGCAATTACCGGGGACCCAACGGCGGACTTTCCGGCTATGAATGGCTCCAGCTGGTGAAAAAGAAATACAAAAAGGTGGTATGGTTGAACCCCAAAATGGCACCGGGCCGGGCCCCCTGGAGGGAGGCGGAGACGGCGGTGAAGGAGCTGTTCCCCATGTACAAGCTGACGGTGGACGGATTAAACCAGGCTATGGTGAAGCTGATGGCGAACCGGTAGAAGCGCTGGCACACATTTCTTTGTAATAAGGGAATCAAATAAAAATGAAAGATAGACAGCATGAGATAAAGAAAGGTATGGAGAATCAAAATGACAGTATTTGAAGAGTTAAAAGCAAGAGGGCTGCTGGCGCAGCTTACCGACGAAGAAGAAATCAAAGAGTTGATCAACCATGGGAAAGCCACCTTTTATATCGGCTTTGACCCTACGGCGGACAGCCTGCACGTAGGGCATTTCATGGCGTTGTGCCTGATGAAGCGGCTGCAGATGGCAGGGAACCGCCCCATTGCCCTGATTGGCGGCGGCACGGGCATGATCGGCGACCCTTCCGGCAGGAGCGACCTGCGCACCATGATGACGAAAGAAACCATCCAGCACAACTGCGAGTGCTTTAGGAAGCAGATGAGCCGTTTCATTGAATTTGGAGACAGTCTGGAGGAAGGCAGCTCCAAGGCTTTGATGGTGAACAATGCGGACTGGCTGCTGGATTTGAATTACATTGAATTCATCCGGGATATCGGGGTGCACTTCTCCGTGAATAGAATGCTGACAGCAGAGTGCTATAAGCAGCGCATGGAGAAGGGCCTGAGCTTCCTGGAGTTCAATTACATGATCATGCAGAGCTATGATTTCTTGAAGCTGTACGAAAATTATGGCTGCAACATGCAGTTCGGAGGGGATGACCAGTGGAGCAATATGCTGGGCGGCACGGAGCTGATCCGCCGCAAGCTGGGCAAGGATGCCTATGCCATGACCATCACCCTGCTTTTGAATTCCGAGGGAAAGAAGATGGGTAAGACCCAGAAGGGCGCCGTGTGGCTTGACCCCAACAAGACCTCTCCCTTTGAATTCTATCAGTACTGGAGAAATGTGGCG
>CAQUWW010000178.1:3335-5482 GCA_948896875.1 uncultured Acetatifactor sp.
GGATGCTGACCTTCCTGCCCATAGAGCAGATTGACGAGATGGATAAATGGGAGGGAAGCCAGCTGAACCAGGCGAAGGAAATTCTGGCCTTTGAGCTGACAAAGCTGGTGCATGGCGAGGAAGAGGCACAGACGGCCCAGGAAAGTGCGCGCAGACTGTTCGGCGGAGCCGCGGCCGGCGCAGATTTTGAGATGCCCACCTGTGAGCTGGCAGAGAGCGACTTCCAGAACGGCACCATAGACATTCTGGGAATCCTGGTAAAAGCAGGACTGACCGCTTCCCGCTCCGAGGCGAGACGGGCCGTGGAACAGGGCGGCGTCACTGCAGACGGGGAGAAAGTAAGCGATATCAAGACAGTCTACCGTCCCGAACAATTCGACGGAGAAGGTATTGTGGTCAGACGGGGGAAGAAGAATTATAAGCGAGTGAAGATGGAGTGAAGGCAGGCTGAAAATGGATTCATTCCAAATTGCATGAATAACTTTTATTTATGTCGAACATTTTACGGTTTTTTTCGTCCATACAGATAAGAAATTCATACAGAAATTTAAGATACTGTTTTGTGAATTTTTTCGGAGAAACGGAGGTATGTGATGAAAAAACGATTCTTGAAAATGGCTGTGTGTCTGGCGATGACCACAGCCATACTTTTTTCTGTTCCCGGCTGTGGCAGTCAGCCCAGTACAGATTCGACAGATGATACAACAGAGGCTGATGTTAATGTGGCCAGCGAAGAAAATGGCGGGAATGACAACGGAGGGAATGACAACGGAAGCAATGTCGGCAACAGGCACTCTGACAATGATATAGAAGTCAGCAAAGAGGATGCAGCCACAGCACTTACAGATTTTGGAGTCCGTTTATTGCAATACAGCCTGGAAGAATCTATAGATTCTTTCCCGGCCCAGGCATCTATGCCGCAGTCTGTCTATGAAGAGCTTGCGGAAGAAAAAAACATTCTGCTTTCTCCCTTGTCGGTGCTTTCGGCTTTGACCATGACCGCCGGCGGCGCAGAAGGAGAGACCCTGCGGCAGATGGAGGAGGTCTTTGGAATGTCTGTTCCTGCGCTTTCCGCTTATCTTTCGGAATACCAGAAGAGCCTTCCCGAAGCTGACAGATACCACCTGAGCATGGCAAATGCCATCTGGTTTACAGAGGATGAACGATTTACGGTAGAACAGAATTTCCTGGAGACCAATGAGAATCTCTTTGGAGCAGATGTGCATCGGGTGCCCTTTGACCAGTTTACTGTGAAGGAAATCAACGATTGGGTGAAGGAAAATACAGATGGAATGATCGAGGAGATCCTGGATGAAATAGCGCCGGATGCGGTTATGTATCTGGTAAACGCCCTTGCTTTTGAAGCGGAGTGGCAGGACATTTATCATGAGTATCAGGTGAGGGACGGGGAATTTACCAGGGCGGACGGAATTGTCCGGAATGTGAAAATGATGTATTCCGAAGAATCTCGTTATCTGGAAGGAGAGCACGCAGAAGGCTTCCTGAAATATTATGCAGATGGGAAATATGCCTATGCCGCGATTTTACCGGAAGAGGGGATGTCTGCCATAGAGTATGCGGCTTTCCTGACCGGAGAGGAGCTGCGCAGAATGTTGACCAATTCTGCGGAAGCCATAGTGCAGGCGGCACTTCCCAAATATGAGAGCGAATATGGCATTGAAATGAGTCGGATTCTCCGGGAGATGGGAATGCCAGATGCTTTTGACGAAATCAGGGCGGATTTTTCAGGAATCGGCTATTCCACCTGGGGCAACATTTATATTGGCAGAGTATTGCACAAGACCTTTATTGCGGTAGATGAAAAGGAAACCAGGGCAGGTGCCTCCACAGTGGTGGAGATGAAAGACGGATGTGCTGCGCCTCTGGAAGCATTGACCAAGACTGTTTATCTGGACAGACCGTTTCTCTATGCTATTGTGGACTGTGAGACGATGACTCCGGTATTCCTCGGGATTGTGGAGGATATCGCGTCAGGGGAGTGAATAGAATGAAGTCGCGTTTAGTTTACAAGAGGCGCGGACTCCTGCAAGGACCTTTATGGTCCTGGGGCCTAAGTCACGGTTATTACAACGGCCAACAGGGGACTGTCGCCAAAGTCCAGAATTACTGCAATGGCTGACGGAGGA
>CAQUWW010000179.1 GCA_948896875.1 uncultured Acetatifactor sp.
CCTCCTGACCCGCCCAGGGTATAAGCCGGACGAAGCACCACCGGATACCCGATAGAATCGGTAAAAGCAATACCGTCTTCCACTGTCTCCACCACTTTGGATGCCGCACAGGGTTCTCCGATTCGCTCCATCAAGTCCTTGAATTCCTGTCTGCCTTCCGCATTGCGGATAGTAGCCGCAGTGGTTCCCAAAAGGGCCACGCCATGGGCGGCAAGAAAGCCTGACTCTTCCAGTTCCATTCCCAGGTTTAAGCCTGCCTGCCCTCCCAGCGTCGGCAAAATGCTGTCCGGCTTCTCTTTTTCAATAATCTGCTCCAATACTTTTATGGTCAGAGGTTCAATATATACTTTATCCGCAATGTCCCTGTCTGTCATGATGGTGGCAGGATTGGAATTCACCAGAATAACCTCCACCCCCTCCTCCTTCAGGGATCGGCAGGCCTGGGTTCCCGCATAATCAAATTCTGCCGCCTGTCCGATGACAATGGGTCCCGAACCAATCACCATGACTCGTTTTACATTTGGGTTCTTAGGCATGAGAAGCACTTCCTTCCTTTTTCATCCTGTCTATAAATCTGTCAAAAAGGTATCTGGAATCCTGTGGTCCCGGACAGGCCTCCGGATGATACTGCACTGTAAAAATATTTTTTCCCGTATAGGCAAGGCCTTCATTGGTGCCGTCATTGACATTGACAAAAGCCGGTACCGCCACTTTCGGGTCAAGTCTGTCCGTGTTCACCACATAGCCGTGATTCTGTGAAGTAATATATACTTTACCGGTCTCCAGATCCTTTACCGGGTGATTTCCTCCCCTGTGCCCATACTTCATTTTATAAGTGTCCGCCCCTGTGGCCAGCGCCATCAGCTGATGCCCCAGACAGATGGCAAAAATCGGTATTTCCGTGTCATACAGCTTGCGAATCTCTCTGATAATCGATGTACACTCCTTTGGATCCCCGGGACCGTTGCTGAGCATGATACCGTCAGGCCGGGTCTCGATGATTTCCTCCGCAGTCGTAAATGCCGGATAGACTGTCACCTCACACCCTCTCTCGGCCAGAGAACGGGCGATATTATCCTTTGCCCCAAAATCAAGAAGCGCCACCTTCAGTCCCGCACCGTTCAATGTCTTCACCAGCGTCGGCTTATGCTCTCTTCCTCCCTTTTCATAGAAAGCGGAATCAAATCTTGCCGCCCCTGCCAAAGGCCCATTCTCCGCAAGCGTTACCGTCGGCTTCACGATATGTTTTTCCCTGCAGGTTACTTTTTCCACCACTTTCCCCGTGGTATATGCTTTCAGCTGCAAAAGCACCTCTTCCAGTCCGACATGTTCCCGGGTGGTAATCATTCCATTCATGGTTCCCTTCTCCCGCAGAATTTTCGTCAGGGCTCTGGTATCGATTCCCGCAATGCCGGGTACTCCGTTTTCTTCCAGAAATTCCTGTATACTCATATCACATCGAAAATTGCTGGGAATACGGGATAACTCCTTCGCGATAAATCCGTCCGGCCACGCCCGCACAGACTCCATATCTTCTCTGCAGATACCATAATTGCCGATCAGCGGATAGGTCATACACACCGCCTGCCCCGCATAGGACGGATCTGTCAACACCTCCAGATATCCTGCCATGGACGTATTAAACACAATTTCACTGATGACTTCTCTGTCGGCTCCTATATGGACTCCTTCAAAAACAGTGCCATCCTCTAATATTAAAAATGCTTTCATCTATCTACCCATGCCTTTCCCTCATCGGGCATCACACAACATGTCCTGAAATACATAACTTCATGGTCATACTCTCCGTTGCCCGGACATTCGTTTCATTATAGCACAGAAAAAAAAGACGGGCAATACACAAACCCGTCTATTTTACATAACGGAAAAGTCCGTCGTAACAGCGCCCAATTCTGTTTTCAATCGTTGGGTCTCTGGTAGAAGCGCCCTGACAGACTTTCTGTTCGAATCATGTTCACGAAAGCCTTCGGATCCGTCTCCCGAACACGCTTCAGCACCTTTCTCACCTCATCTCTTCCCACCACGGAATAAAGCATGTTGCATTCCTGTTTCAGATAGCATCCTTCTCCCTTGATCAGAGTGGCATCATGATTGGTGGTTTCCTTTATAGCCATATAAATCTCATCCGGTTTCTCGGTAATGATCAACAAGGTCTGTTTCTGGTAGCGCCTGTGCAATGTGTGAAGCACCTGGGTGGACGTAAATTGGAAAATGATAGAATAAAGCGCTTTCTCCCAGCCAAACAACGCGCCTGCCACCGCCAGAATCACCACATTCAGGCCAAAGATATAATTCCAGGAATCCATATCAAATTTCTCCGACAGAAAAATGGCGATAAAATCTGTTCCGCCGCTTGTGGCATTGGCCATCAGGCAGACGGCTATGGCCAGCGCGTTAAACAGTCCGCCGAATACCGCCACCAGCAGCATATCTGTGGTAAGAGTATAGCTGGGAATAAAGTCCGTAATCAAACCTGACAGAACAATCATCAGACAGGAGTATATGGTAAATTTCTTCCCGATAAATTTGAAGCTGATCAAAATCGGTATGGCATTCAATGTCAGATTGATGGCGGTAAAAGGAGGTTCAATCCCCCACAGCATCTCGCTGATTTCCTGCAACAATCTGGTCAGTCCGGTAAATCCACCGGGAATCAATCCTCCCGTACGGACAAAGGTTTTCAAATTCACCGCCATAATCACGGCCGCCGCCACCACCATGATGGTCCTTTTTATGGTATTCTCCATCACGCTTTCCACTTTTGATTTCATGCTTTATTTCTCCTCGCCTTTGTTTCTTCGAAGTCCATGCAAAAGCACTTTCTTCTTTCTCCCTGCCAACAGTACCACAAAGATCCCCACACTTACCGCGCTCACCGCTGCCCCCGCACCGGTTCCCTGCGGCGTATACCGCATCTCAAACACATATTCTCCGGGTTCCAGATCAAAAGCCATGAGACAGCCGCCGAAGGAAACTCCTTCTGTCTCTTCCCCATTCATCAAAACAGTCCAGCCTTCTTCATAAGGAATCGAACATATCAGTCTTCCCGCTTCCTTCATGGTAATCTTTCCGGTAAGCCAGTCACTTCCCCATTCCACATCTTCCATATGCTGCGCGGAAAGCAATTCCAGCACCTCTTCCAGTATCTCTTCCTCCATCCGATACACATCCGCGGATACCTTCGGCGTCGTATCCTCCTCATTCCCATTTGTCAGAGTGATCTTCTGCCCCTTTTCCAGATACCCCAGATAGAGAACGGAACCCTTCTTCAGATCGATAAATTTTTCTTCCTCTGTGCTTCCTCCGGTATAATTCACCTTATTGGTACCGGAGGCGGTAAGAATGCCATAGTAATAGCCTTCCTCCCGGGCGGTAAAAGTCACATCATCTCCCGAGTCCGCGGCGTCACATTTTATAAACAGGGAACCGTCGATTCCCACCTCTTTCACCATACGATTCTGCAGGCGCAATCCATGGTTCTCCTCCGTATCAGGCACATCAAAGCCGGCGGGCGCGACATAGCCAAAAGGCAGCACGGCATTACACTGGTAAAGATAAATATCCCCGCTTTGCTCCAGTAGCGTATAGAGACCGTTCTCATATTTATCCGACTCTCCAAACATATAACTCACATTCAGCATGGCGGAAGTAAGGGCCGTGGCCCCGTCAAAGCCATAATACACCTTGCTGTGGCGCATCCCAAGCTTTTTATACAGATCCATCACATAAGAATTCAACGTAGAGGAAAACACACTGGCCGTGGGATACCCTGTCAGTGTTCCGTCATTTTTCGTTTTCCTTGTAAACTTTTCCAGCCGGTAAAACCCGGACTCCCGCTCTTTTGTCATTTCATATAATGCCTTATAGTCCGCCTGCTGCCCCAGATAAGCACTGCGGCTTACTGTTCCAAGACTTGTGCCGAAAGTATTGATTCCGCATTCCGCGATCACCGCCGCCAATGTTACAATGGCCACCGCCCGATGCACATCCCGGCCGCTTCTGGTTCGATACAGATAAAGCAATATGGCATATACGCTCACAAATCCCAATGTGAGAATTTTTACACCCAGCTCAAAATCTTCATGATCTATAAATTTCTCGCAAAACAGAAAAAATCCTACGGCACACAGATATCCGTACACAATCTGCTGTTCGTCTGCCTCTCGCACATGAAACCAGGCATCATAGCACATAACCAGCACCAGGAAAATATAGAGAAAGGACTGTCTGGCAGGCAGAGAATCCGGATAATTCATTCCATGCCAGATAAAGTCAAGTACATTCGTTCCAAAACTCAGCAACAGAAAGCCTGCCAGCGCCATGCGGCAGAACTTCTCCCGGATGGAGATTCTCTTATTCATCAAATACATGGGAATCAGCATCAGCACCGCACTTCCACAGAATATATTGGGCCAGTGGTCCAATCCCCGCTCCGCGGTAACGCACATGCAATGTCTTGCCAACATGTCCAGCACAGAAAAATAAGATTCCACCTTTTCCGGAAAATCCATATCCCCGAAATCCGTCTTCAGAATAGCGCATACTTCCGGTATCAGGAGAATTGCCGCCATCCCTCCCGCCAACAGGGAAAACAGCACAAAATTTCCGATGCTGCGAAATCTCCCTCGTTCCGTCACCAGAAGCAGAATGAAATACAACACCAGAAAAATGCAGATCATAATGGACAAATAATAATTTGTAAAAATGGATAAGGCCAGCGAAATACAGTACAACCCGCAGCGGCCCTCTTTTACCAGACGTTCCAGCCCAAGCACAATCAGCGGCAGCAGTACCACACAGTCCACCCACATAATATTGTAGTTATAAGCCGCCATAAATCCGGATAACGCATAAAAACAGGAAAAAAGCAGAGCACCAAAGCATCTGTCTCCGGGACACAGCACCTGATCCTGCGCATTCAATCCTTCGCTGCGCTTCCACAGATAGTAATAGGCAGTCAACCCGGCCAGCCCGATTTTCAATACAATGAGATAGCTCATAAACTCGATCAGATGATTTTCCGGTACCAACAGAGAAAATATATGCAAGGGACTGGCCAGATAATATACAAAAAGTGCCAGAAAATTAGAGCCGATTCCCACGTGAAAGGAAAAATACAACGACTCTCCCTCCCTGACTTTATGGAGCAGTTCACTGAAAAAAGGTACATATTGATGATACATATCGGAAAACAGAAAACTTCTATCTCCAAAAGGATAGATCCTCCTGATCATAAATAAAATCAGCATAATCAGGCTGGGAAGCAGTAACGCAAAAAAGGGTGCCATTTTACGAACAGGTATTTTCCCTCTGATCTTCAACTTCTTTTTTAACATGACAATTTACATTTATCCGATCTTCAGACCGGCAGTCCTCTCCTTCTGATTCTCTCTCTTGTCTATATTATCCCCATGATTT
>CAQUWW010000180.1 GCA_948896875.1 uncultured Acetatifactor sp.
GCATGTTTTACAGGAAAGGCGCAGGTATGGACGAAGTGCCTTCCGACTATACAGGATTATAAACCAATCCGCGGTATTCCCCTCTAAAACTTGCGGAAAAACAGGCGGGGAAGGGGCGGGAGGCTCTTTATGGCCGCACTAAGGGATGCCCTTAGCAGAGATGAAATCCACTGCTTACTGAGACTTTGGCGGGCAGGCTCTTCCTGCCCGTCAATTAGTCTCTGTTGCAGTGGAGTTCATCGGCGCGTTATCCCTGCAGAATAAAGAACCTCCCGCCCCTTTCCCGCCGTTCCTCTGCTGTAGAGGATAGCCCGCTGTCAGTCCTTGCAATAGCCTGGACTTTAGCAGTAACTCCCTGTCGGTCCTTGCAGAATCCCTGATCTTAGCGGAAGACCCCAGTTGGCCATCGCAGTAACTTTGACTTCGTCCTCAGGACCATAAAGGTCCTTGCACAAGGCACAGGCCCAGGTGAATTAAACGTGAAGTTAGCTCTGGCAATGTTTCTCCGAACCTGTTATACTGGTAAAGATATCACAACCAAAGTCGACTCACAGAAAGGGACAGGCAGCACAATGGAAAAACGTCTACGGGGCAAGTTCTGGACGGCACTGGTGATTTTCAGCCTCATGGGCCAGGTGGCATGGGTGGTTGAAAACATGTACTTCAACGTATTTATCTACAAGATGTTCCACGCATCCGCCGCGGATATCTCCCTGATGGTAGGGGCAAGCTCCGTGGCCGCCACAGTCACCACTATCTTCATGGGTGCACTGACAGATTATCTGGGCAGACGGAAAATTTTTATCTGTGGCGGATATATTGCCTGGGGCATCTCCATCCTGGCCTTTGCCTTCCTGCGAATGGACCTTCTGACTCCTCTGGCGGGAAATGCTCTGCAGGCCGCCTCCCTGGGCGTCACGCTGGTCATTATCCTGGACTGCGTCATGACCTTTCTGGGTTCTTCGGCCAATGACGCCAGCTTCAACGCCTGGATGACGGACTGGGGTGACAGCTCCAACCGCGGCAGAATAGAGGGCATCAATTCCATGATGCCTCTGGTGGCCATCCTGGTGGTTTTCGGCGGTTTCTCCGCCTTCGATCTGGACAGGGCTGACAGCTGGACTGCCATTTATCTCATCGTCGGTATTGCCGTCACGCTCATCGGTGTGTCCGGTTTCTTTCTGATAGATGAAAAAAGCCAAAGTTCTTCGGAGGGCAAAACTGGCTTCCGGGAAACCCTTTTCCACAGCTTTCGTCCTTCCGTCCTGCGTGAAAATCCGCTTCTCTATGCCATAATAGGGGCTTTCGCCGTCTTCGGCATCTCCATCAATATTTTCATGCCCTATCTGATTCTGTATTACGAAAAGACACTGGGCATGACCAATTATGTGATGATCATGGCGCCTGCCATTGTGCTGGCCGCCATTGCCACCGCTTTTTATGGAAAATTGTATGACATGCTGGGCTTCAAGTCCTCTGTGGTGCCTTCCGTCTGCCTGCTTATAGCGGGTTATATCCTGCTTTACGTAAGCAGGGAAACGGCCGTTGTCTTCTTTGGCTCCCTTCTCATGATGACCGGATATCTTACAGGAATGGCCGTTTTCGGCGCCATGATCCGGAGCCACATTCCGGAGGGCAAAGCCGGGCAGTTTCAGGGGATTCGTATTATCGGACAGGTGCTGATACCCGGCATCCTGGGGCCGGCCATCGGTGCGGCGGTTCTGCACGACGCCGAACAGATCGTCAATTCCGACGGCACCACTTCTTTCCTGCCAAATCGGAATATTTACGCAGCAGCCTTTGCAGCGGCGGTCGCATTGCTGGTATTGCTGTGGCTGATTTTCCGGATGATGCGAAAGGGGCATTCTATCCTGGTCAGCCGGGCCGGGGAGGAATTGCAGAATGCCGCAAACAGCTTACATACAGAGGAAATATGGAACAGTTATCCCCGTCCCCGAATGCGGCGGAACAGTTTCCAAAGTCTGAACGGAAAATGGATTCTCAACGGCCGGGAAATCCTCGTTCCTTTTCCACCTCAGTCTCTTTTGTCCGGGTATCAGGGCTCCATCGGAAAGCACCTGGAATATGTCAGAGACTTTACCTTGCCTCCCATGGAAAAAGGCAGGCGGCTTCTCCTGCATTTCGGCGCGGTGGACCAGATTGCGGAAGTGTATCTGAACGGACATTGTCTGGGACGGCACGAAGGCGGTTATCTGCCCTTTTCCTTCGACATTACCGACGCGATGCAGGCGGGTGAGAACAAGCTCCTGGTCAAAGCCACGGACGCCCTCTCCCACAGGTATCCTTATGGGAAACAGCGCAAAGCCCGGGGCGGCATGTGGTACACGCCTGTCAGCGGCATCTGGCAGAGCGTCTGGCTGGAGTATGTGCCGGAGGTATATATCGCAGGGTTGGATGTCACTGCGGATACGGAGAAAGTACATATATGTGTCAGAAGCAGTGCGGATACTACCGCTCCAAAGTCAAGAGGTATCTCCGTCACCATCAAGCTCCACAACGGCAGTCTCTACAGTGTTCGCTCACAAGACCGGGAGCTGGAAATCAATCTCCGAAAGCTCCGGCTGGCGGACGGCAGCGCCTATCAGCCAATATTATGGAGTCCGGAGCATCCTTATCTGTATGACATCACTGTCACCATGGGCGAAGATATTGTGTCCTCCTATTTTGGCCTTCGGACAGTGGAGGTAAAAAAAGAAAACGGAATCCCCAGAGTATGTCTGAACGGCCAGCCCGTTTTCCTGCATGGTGTTCTGGATCAGGGGTACTTCTGCGACGGTATTTATCTTCCGGCGGAAGAAAAGGAATATGAGCAGGACATTCTGCGCATGAAGAATCTGGGATTCAATCTGTTGAGAAAGCATATCAAAATCGAGCCGGAATGCTTTTATTACTATTGCGACCTTCATGGTATGCTTATGATGCAGGATATGGTGAACAGCGGGCTCTATTCCTGGCTCAAAGACACCGCGCTCCCTACCATCGGCATCTTTCAGAAGGGAAACGGCCGGCTGTGGGGAAGGAAAAAGCGCAGAGACTTTTTTGTCCGGCATATGGAGGAGACTCTCCGGCATTTGCAGAGCCATCCCAGCGTTATCGCCTACACCCTGTTTAACGAGGGCTGGGGACAGTTCGACGGGGATGCCATCTATGACAGGGCAAAGGCTCTGGACGGAACGAGACTGTACGATACCGCATCCGGATGGTTTCCGGGAAGCAGGAGCGACTTCGACAGCCAGCATATTTATTTCAGGAAGCTTGTGCTTCCCGAGAGACCGGAAAGGCCTGTGTTCATCTCGGAATGCGGCGGATACTCTCATCGTGTACCGGACCATTTCTATGCGAAATACAATCAGTTCGGCTATGGGGAATGTGCGGACAGTCAGGAATTGACAGCCAGAATCAGGGCATTGTACGAAGAGCTGGTTCTGGGCAATATTCCAAAGGGTGTCTGTGGCTGTATTTATACCCAGCTCAGCGACGTGGAGGATGAGACCAACGGCCTCTATACCTATGACAGAAAGGTATGTAAAGTGGAGTCAGCGCAGTTAAAAGAAATAAGCGCATGCCTTCAAACCCAAATCAGTGAGGACAACCCACAGAAAAATGACATTACATAAATCGGTGAAACTATGAAAACATCCTGGAAAAATGACCCTTTTTACAATCGAATCTTCAAGCTGGTACTGCCCATCGTCATTCAGAACCTGCTCAGCGCCGCTGTCAGCTCGGCGGACGTCATCATGCTGAATTATGTGGGACAGTCCTCTATATCCGCCGTTTCTCTGGCCTCTCAGTATGCCAATGTACTTTTCATGGTATTTTACGGGCTGGGCACCGGCGCCACTATGCTCTGCGCCCAATACTACGGAAAGGGAGATATGCGGGCCATTCAGGTCATCGAAGGCATTGCGCTGCGTTTTTCCCTGAGCTTCTCTCTGCTTTTTGCCGGTCTGGCTCTTCTGGTGCCGGAGGGAATGATGCTGATCTTCACCAATGACCCGGAACTGATTTCCATCGGCGCTTCCTACCTGCGCTTTATGAGCGTCAGCTATCTGTGCTGGGGAATCACAGAAGTCTATCTGGCCGTACTGCGAAGCATTGGAAAAGTGATGATCAGCACAGCCATGAACCTGCTGGCTTTTTCCCTGAATATCCTGTTGAACGCAGTCTTCATTTTCGGCCTCTTCGGCGCGCCGAAGCTGGGGGCGCAGGGAGTGGCCATCGCCACCTCTCTGTCCAGGCTGGTGGAGCTGGCCGCCTGCTTTGTGGTTTCCTTTTTCAGCAGGGACATCAAACTGCGTTTCCGCTATCTTTTTATCCGGAATAAGATACTCTTTTCCGATTTCGTCCGCCTTTCTCTTCCCGCACTTGGGAATGACATTATCTGGAGCGTGGCTTTTTCCGTCTACTCCGTCATCATAGGCCATCTGGGAACAGACGCGGTGGCCGCCAACTCTTTTGTGATAGTTGTAAGGAATTTCGGCACGATACTGTGCTTTGGAATGGCCAGCGCAGGGGGAATCCTGCTGGGAAACGTGATCGGAGAGAATAAGCTGGAGGAAGCCCGTACCGGCGCCCGGAAGCTGATGAGGCTTACCGTCATCACCGGCGCCATCGGCGGGGTCATCATTCTGGCCGCAATGCCTCTGGTTCTGAGTTATGCGGATCTGACAGACCAGGCCATGCATTACCTGAAATATATGCTTCTGATCAATACTTATTATGTGATGGGGGCCGCCGTGAATACCACCCTGATTGCAGGTGTCTTCCGGGCGGGAGGAGACAGCCGCTTCGGCTTTGTATGCGATACTATCGATATGTGGCTCTATGCCGTGCCTCTGGGTCTTCTGGCGGCATTTGTGCTGAAACTCCCCGTCATGTGGGTCTATTTTCTGCTCTGCACCGATGAATTTGCCAAATGGCCCTGGGTCATCCGGCATTACCGCAGCGGCAAATGGCTGAACAATATTACCAGAGAAAACCTGTTTGAATCCACAGGAGAGCCCTGAAATCAAATCAGAGCCAGAATGCCGTACAGTACATGAATACAGAACAAAAACCAGGCGCCTGCCAGCAGGATTCTCTTTCCTCTGGTATCCGCCTGTGTGCGTTCCAGCACCAGAAGCCGCATCAGAGACACTATAAACATAAGGAGCAAACCTGACATCATGGGCCACAGGAAATCTCCATGGCCCAGCTTTTCTCCTCCTTCTCCCAGCAAAGCCGCCTCCAGGAACCCCGTCAGGTATCCCGCCAAAGCCAGTCTTCCCCAATCGCTTTTGACAAAATAGGCACCGTCTATCAATAGCATAAACAATGGAAAAGCCATGCTGCACAAGATGGACAGTCCCACATTCTGCGTATACATTCT
>CAQUWW010000181.1 GCA_948896875.1 uncultured Acetatifactor sp.
AAAGACTCCCACCATCATCTGCTTGTAAAACTGCGGACTCTGGGCCAGATAGGCCTCTCTGCCGAAATAATCCAGCCGGAAAATATTTGCCCCTCCCTCTGCGCCTGCATATACGATTTTAGGCGTATGAATCTCCACGAAATGTTCTTCCTCGAAAAAGCGGCGGAACCCCCGAAGAATACCTTCCTGAATCCTGAAAATCGCCCTTTCTCTCTCATTTCGAAGCGTCAGCGGCCGGAAATTCAACTTGTTCTCCAATGAGGTATCCACTTCTTTCTGGTTCATCACTATAGGCATGGCTTCCACCGGACGGGAGAGATATCTGACAGCGAGAATTTGCAGTTCTACCCCAGCCTTCGCCCGTTCTTCTTTTACTACTTTCGCCGTAAGCTTTACACAGGCCTCTTCCATCAGCTTCTCTGTCAGCTCCTGGTTATCACAGACACATTGCACAATATGCCGTGCTGTCCTGAGAAGACAAAAGCAAAATCCTTTCATTTTTCTGATTTTATAAATGCTGCCGTGAATGACCACTTTCTCTCCTATATGATCCTTAAGCTTCTCCGGCGTTGCTTCCGTCTCTATTTGTATTTCTGTTTGTTTTTCTATTTCTACCAGTTTTTCCATCTCTGTTTTCCTCTCTTTATTTTCTTCTCTTTCTATGATGGCTGCTATCCATATTTCACCTCGTCCATCCCGGCATCGTCTATATGCCACATAATATCACCTTCTTTCCTTCTGTTGCCTGTATTTGAGCAGAGGAATCCTTACTCCCCTGCCCGCCGCGCGGGCCCCATGCCGATTTAGGATTTCATTTATGGTGGTACAGTTGGCTATATGGGAGTTTACGGGCCTGCGCACAAAAAAGGACCATAGACTGTAAAAACACAATCCATGGTCCTGCTTTTGTCTTTTTCCGGGGACCACGGCATCACAAGCAGCGCCTGCAGCCGTGGTACTCCACCGCTACAAGCGCTTCCTATCGTCGTCCCTGTATGCAATTACATTGCATAAGCCAATCCGAAGCATTTTTATCCCCTCTGCCCGCCCCCGGTGGGCGTACGGCCTGCTTGAATACTATCGAATCTCTCCGGCCGTTCCCTTATTTTTCCCACTATACCACTATCTTACCCTTTATGCAAGCCCTTCTTTTCTGATTTCCAATCTAATCTCCAGAATTGATTAGCACCCCCTCAGATACATTGCAGTACCAGCACGCTGTCTGCACTATCCTCTCTCTCGGGAGGTGTGAACACAGCCTCTCCTCCTCCGAAGACTTCGCCTGTATAGGTATACATTCCCGTGACCGGATCCATCCAATATGCGGTAAGCGCCCTGCCTGTATACGCCTTCAGGGACAGCGCAATCTGCCTGCCATTTACCGTGTAGGCCAGCAGGAAATCCTCTCCTGCAAAGACACTGATATAATCATACCTCTCTCCCTGAGGACCTGACAGATATTCTCCGGCAGGATGTCCCTTTTCAAATCCCACACGCTCACATAGGTTCTTCAGATGAACCATCTGGGCCCCTCCCGGATGATGGATGGCATCGGTCCAGAGGTATTTCGCCCCGAAAGCTCCCGGCTTCGAGGTATCTCTGTAAAACTGCATGATGGAATTGTGGCCGTAAACATGCCCTGCCGCCCCGGCAAAAACGCTCCAATAGGCATATCTTCTCACATCGGCAGCCTTCCAGTATGGCTGACTTGTGTCGTGGAGCCCCTGCAGAATCCATTCATAGGAAGGCTCTCCGTCCAAAACCGGTTTCACCGGTTCCTTCTTCCAATCCCGTTCCACATACTTCCAGCTGTCCTCTCCAAACCATCCTTCTTTTGCTGTATTGTCATCCCATTCCTGCATACTGACCTGATCGTAACGTCTGTGGCCGGACTGGAACAAATTGAAATCCAGCCAGTCCTCCTCATGGAACCAGAGAGAGGAACTTGTCCTTCCAAAGGGATGATAGGTCACAAGCCGATCCGGACGGTCCTCTTTCATCCTTCTCCCCATGCGCCGAAATACATCGATGGCCACATCTCCCCGCACATCTCCGCCCACAACCCAGAAAATATGAGGACAGTCATGATACCGCGCCAGCACGAAATCCATATAGGCATCCACATTCTCCCTGTTCAGGCAACCGCTCTTCACAATGCCGCTGCCCCACACAGGAAGCAGTCCCATGTAAAGCCCAAGCTCTCTTGCCATCTCCACCACCGCGTCCACATGAGTCCAGAATCCGCCCTCCGTGTCAGGCTTTGCCGGATCTCCGTCTATCAGCGCGCAGTCTCCTGCCAGGTTCTTCTGCTCTTTTGTATGAACAAAATCTGCCAGTATCACATTATAGCCCAAATCTTTCCGATTCTTGAGATACAGATAACTTTCCTCTAAAGTCAGTTGATGAAACAACAGCCATGCGGTATCCCCCAACAGAAAAAAGGGCTCCTCTCCACAGCAAAAATATCTTCCATTCTCCGCTACTCTCAAAGTTCCCCTCTCCCAGGGTGCCTGCTCCTTCATTCCCATTCCCTTTCTCCTTTCCGTTTTGTCCTCTCGCTTCTCCTTCCATGCCGTCCGGCGGCACAAACAATGGATGGGAAGCCATTCTCCTCAGTGTTCCGCTCAAGACAGTGCAATACTGCCTCAAAAACGTTTGCCGCCGCCCACAGATTATAGCTGAACCACGAAGCATAGGGCTTCTCGTCATCATACCGCTCTATCACCAGTCCGTCGGAGGGACACCATCTCTCCGACAGAATGCCGTATCGACCATACCCTGTCTTCTCCGGATACAGCTCCAGCGTCTGCATCATCCAGGCAATAGAATCCAGTGCTCTGGAGGTGTAATAGGAATCCCCGGTAACCTCCCCCAAAAACAGCAAGTCCTCATCCGCCAGCACTCCCATTGGATGAATGTGCGGATTGGAAATGGATGTCACAGAACCGCCGCAGGCATTCCAGCCCTCGTTCACCGGCGGATGCTCCGGCCGGGTAGGATATCCATATCTCCACAGGAACTCATAGCATGCACTGTTCTTCATATCCTCCAGGAAACCTGCTTCCCCTGTGGCTTCGTACAATAATCTGCTTCCGTGCAGGAAGCTGAGGTTCCCCTCCTGATCCACTGCCTTCCATGTGTCCATCGGAGCGCCATAGCAATCCAGATTCAGGACAAATTTCCGGTAATAAGCATGGGCTTTCCTCGCCTTCTCCACATAAGAATTGTCACCGGTCAGCCGGGCCAGATATACTAGCCCCGGCACAAACCAGCAGCCTGCGAATCCCTCCCAGTCCAATACCTTTCGCTCTTTTGCGGAATAAGTGTAGCCAAATGCGCCGTCCTCCCGCTGAAGAGCAACCACAGTATCCAGCACCTTTCTACAGCCCTCCAGCCAGCTCTCATGATAAGCCATTCCCTTATCCTTCAGGAACAAAACCGTCTTCAAAATATAATACACCGCACTGCCCTGGGTATAGGCACAATGGCAGTCCTTACAGAGGCCATAATACGTCCACCAGCCATTCAGTCGATCTTGGGAAGCGTCATTCACAGGTGCATATAGATCGTTAAAAAACCCGGACTCTTCCCGATATTCCGCCACAATTCTGTCCAACATCTCCTCCCCGGACATGGCCTGTTCCAGACGCTGTGCCCCATAGTCACCCAGCAGATATCTGCTCATCACAAGAGGAAAGCCCAGAATGGCACCTCCTGTCCAGCCGATTTCCACTACGTTTCTCCATGGCTTCAGCTGTGTGTCTCCTGCAGGCCTGCACTTTCTATTGGTATACTCTCCCGTCTCCTGATCATAGTTGAGACAGCAGAAAGCGTCCAGCATGGCCTCCGCCGCCTGGCGAAAGCTTTTCTCGTAAACAGGTCTTCTATGAATCTTCTCATATTCTCTGCGCACAATATCATGAAGTCCCAGCCGTCCCTTTCCCTGCACGGCATAAATATGTCCGGCTGCAGAAGCCTCTCTTCCCCGGCTTCCCACGGCAGCCGCAGGGACAGAACGATTCAGAAAAGTCACCGGGTCATTGGTGTATCCCAATGTCACCCCAAAGCTGTCCGGCAGTGCGGCAAAGACACCATTTCTGATCAGACCACCTTCTGTCCTTCCCTTTTCCTCCGAATAGGGATCGACGGACACAGCCACCGTTCCTGCACCGCAGCAAAGTGCGGACAGCGGTACGGCCGCCCGGTCCGCCCGAAACTCCCAGTAAGGAGAACAGAATGCCGCTTCCGGGTGACTATAGGTCAGCAACGGGAATTCGCCGATTCGTACTTCCTCCGCATGATTATCTCCGTAAATATTGCAGGGAATCACATGAAAATAATCCTTTTCCCCGGGAAGCGATATCTGCAGCTTCATACAGGTATCATAATCGGCCCGGAATTCCATTCGAAATCCCAGCTCTCCTTCTTGATCTTCTCTCTCAAAAAGGACCTTGTAGCAGGCATCTTTCGTCCGGAAATCACAGCCCTTCTCCGTACAATATTCCTCCGGTACAGGAATCCATATTTCATTTTTTCTGTAAAATACCTTTAGTTCCAAAGGAAATTCACACAGTGTTATTATCATTTCAGCCTCCGTCTCTTTCTTTTTATTCACTTATTCTGTTTCACTCTGCACGTACCTATTGTACACGATAGATGATTTCCCAGTCTCCGGAGCCGCACTGCGCGGTGAAAATCCCATTTTTTTGTACAAAATCCAGGTCCGGTGATTCTACCTGATGCGCCCCTCTCTCCAGCTTTATCTCAGCCGAGGTATTGTATGGAACCGTAATCCGCAGCCTGCGCACATCTTCGCTTTCTCCCTTTTCCCAGCGGACCTTCAACGTTCCATACAAGCTCTCATAAGAGCCTTCCGCAAAGGTAAAGCTGTCCCCTGTCTGCGGGTTGATCATACAGTGATGATACCCCGGATCCCTTTCATCTGCCTCTATTCCAAGTACCACACGATAGAGCCAGTCTCCCACGGCTCCGTAGGCATAATGGTTGAAAGAGTTCATATCCGGACTCCACATGGTACCGTCCGGTTTCAATCCATCCCAATGCTCCCAGACAGTGGTAGCCCCCATTTTCACCTGGTAGAGCCAGGAAGGGAAATCCTCTTTCAGCAGAAGATCATAGGCTTCCTTCACATAGCCGTTTTGGCTGAGGGCATGACAGAAATAGGGCGTGCCCACAAATCCGGTCACCAGATGTCCGTTTTCTTTTTCCAACAGTTCCACAAGCCGCTTTGCAGTCCGCTCCCGGAATTCCTCCGGCACCAGGTCAAAATACAGCGCCACAATGTGAGCCGTCTGGGTCTGTGCCGTCATAGCACCATCCTGGCGGAAGAAGGTCTTACGGAACTTCTCCACAATCCGGCCATG
>CAQUWW010000182.1 GCA_948896875.1 uncultured Acetatifactor sp.
CGGGGGGAGCTGTCTATGGCCACGGGAAGGCTGGCATATCCTTATATCAGGAGGATGGCGGGACAGGTGGAGACACACTGCCCCGGACTAAAGATTCATGTGTACCCGATCGTCAATTATTTTTTTGGAGAGAGGATTACCGTGTCCGGACTTCTCACAGGGCAGGATTTGGTGGCGCAGCTGACGAGTCGGCCCCTGGGCAGCCGCCTGCTTCTTCCCGAAAACGTCCTCCGGAGCGGGGAGGATGTGTTTTTGGACGATATGCGGGTGGGAGATGTGGAAAGGGCTTTACAAGTGCCGGTTAATATTGTAAAATCAAGCGGAAATGATTTTGTGGAGGCGATTTTTCAGGCATTGGGCTGAAAGAGAGATACCTGCTTTTCGCCAGGAACAGCCGGGGAGCAAGGAAATAAAAGAGGTGAAGTATGGCAAATAGAAAGAGGAAACCGATCGTAGCGGTGGTGGGGAGACCTAATGTGGGGAAGTCCACTCTGTTCAATGCGCTGGCAGGACAGAGAATCGCTATCGTTCAGGATACACCGGGAATTACCAGAGATAGAATTTATACGGATGTCTCATGGCTGAATCAGACATTCACACTGATTGATACGGGCGGAATCGAGCCGGACAGCAAGGATGTGATTCTGTCACAGATGCGGGCCCAGGCGCAAATTGCCATTGAGACAGCCGATGTGATCCTTTTTCTGGTAGATGTAAAGCAGGGACTGGTGGACGCGGATACAAAGGTGGCGGATATGCTGCGGCGTTCCCACAAACCGGTGGTGCTGGTGGTCAACAAGGTGGACAGTTTTGAAAAATATATGGCGGATGTCTATGAATTTTATAATCTGGGCATCGGTGAGCCACTTGCCATTTCGGCGGCAAATAAGCTGGGACTTGGAGATATGCTGGAGGTGGTGGTTTCTCATTTTCCGGAGAGCACGCAAGAGGAAGAAGAGGATGAGCGGCCCAGGATTGCTATTGTGGGGAAGCCCAACGTAGGGAAGTCTTCTCTGATCAATAAGCTTCTGGGGGAAGAGCGGCTTATTGTGTCAGATATTGCAGGAACTACCAGGGACGCTGTGGATACGGAAATTCGTCATAACGGGAAAGAGTATGTGTTTATTGACACGGCAGGTCTCAGGCGGAAGAACAAAATTAAGGAAGAACTGGAAAAATATATGATTGTGCGCGCTGTGGGAGCTGTGGAGCGGGCAGATGTTGTGGTGTTGGTGATCGACGCCGCAGAGGGTGTAAGCGAGCAGGATGCCAAGATAGCAGGAATCGCTCATGAACGGGGCAAAGCGGTGATCATAGCTGTGAACAAATGGGATGCGGTGGAAAAGAATGACAAGACCATTTATGAGGTGACAGAGAAGGTTCGCAATGTATTGTCCTATATGCCCTATGCAGAGATGGTGTTTATCTCCGCACTGACGGGACAACGGCTGAACAAGCTGTTTGATATCATTGATATGGTCAGCGAAAATCATGCCATGAGAGTGGCTACCGGTGTCCTGAATGAAATCATGGCGGAGGCCGTGGCCATGCAGCAGCCGCCTTCCGACAAGGGAAAGAGACTGAGACTTTACTATATTACACAGGTGGCTGTCAAACCGCCCACTTTTGTCATTTTTGTGAACAATAAAGAACTGATGCATTTTTCCTATACACGCTATATTGAGAATCAAATCCGGGAGACCTTCGGCTTCAGGGGCACACCTCTGAAATTTATCATCAGAGAACGAAAGGAAAAGGAGTAATGTGGTTATGGAAAGGATTATCTGTTTGGCTATCGGTTATTTGTTTGGATTGTTTCAAAGTGCCTATTTTTACGGAAAAGCCCATGGAATAGACATTAGACAGCATGGAAGTGGAAATGCGGGAACTACGAACACACTGCGTGTATTGGGGACAAAGGCGGGACTGATCGTATTTGCCGGTGATTGTCTGAAGTGTATGGCAGCGATCGGGATTACCCGGCTGATTTTCGGAGAGAGGCATCCGGATATGATTTATCTTCTCTGTCTGTACACCGGAGCGGGGGCAATTTTGGGACACAATTATCCCTTTTATATGGGATTTAAGGGAGGAAAGGGAATTGCCGCCACGGCAGGAATGATTCTGGCCTTTCATCCTTATTTTATTGTTATGGGCGTGGTGGTTTTCTTTGGGATTTTTCTCACTACCCATCTGGTTTCGCTGGGATCTCTGCTGGTCTATCTGTGCTTTGTGATCGAGATGGTGATTTGCGGCCAGAGCGGCGTGTTTGGAGGAATGACACAGGGGCAGCTGTATGAGCTTTATGCTCTGGCATTTTTTCTGGCGGTAATGGCATATTGGAAACACAGGGAAAATATCCTGCGCCTGCTACACGGAAATGAGCGTAGGACTTATCTCTTTAAAAAGAATAAGGTGGATGTGGAAGAAAAACGGTTTTGACTTCGCGGCGCCGGAATGGCATAGGGACTTTTAGCGTAAATAAGAGCACGCCGGAGGCGTAGAAAAAAGACGGCAGGAATAGCTGTGGAAGAGAGGAAATATGGCGAAGATAAGTATAATCGGCGGTGGAAGCTGGGGGATTGCCCTTGCGGTACTTTTACAGAAGAACGGACATGAAGTTACCATCTGGTCGGCTCTGGAGCAGGAAATTGCAATGCTGAAGGAGCACCATGAACACAGGATGCTTCCGGGTGTCAAATTACCGGAGGAGATCAGGTTTACCATGGATGACAGGGAAGCTGTAGAGGATAAGGACTTGCTGGTTATGGCAGTGGCAAGTTCTTATACAAGGCAGACTTCTCATCGGTTGAGCCGTCTTGTGGCACCGGAACAGAAGATACTAAATGTGGCAAAGGGAATAGAAGAACATACGGTGATGACGCTTTCCGAGATTATCCGCCAGGAGATTCCACAGGCGGATGTGGCCGTTATGTCCGGTCCCTCTCATGCGGAGGAAGTTGGAAGAGGGATTCCCACAACGATTGTGGTAGGAGCCGGCACAAAAGATACCGCGGAGTATATTCGAAATCTGTTTATGAATGAAGTGTTTCGGGTATATATCAGTCCGGATGTCCTGGGAATAGAGCTTGGAGGAGCACTGAAGAATGTGGTGGCTCTTGCGGCAGGAATTGCCGACGGCCTGGGCTATGGAGACAATACGAAGGCTGCATTGATTACCAGGGGGATTACGGAGATTGCGAGACTGGGTACTGCAATGGGCGGGAAGTTCGAAACTTTCTGCGGCCTCACGGGAATAGGAGATTTGATTGTGACCTGTGCCAGCATGCATTCCAGAAATCGTCGGGCAGGTATTCTGATCGGTCAGGGAAAAAGCTGTGAAGAGGCCATGACAGAAGTGAAAATGGTGGTGGAGGGCGTTTATTCCGCGAAGGCGGCTATGGAGCTTGCCGGAAAATATAAGGTACAGATGCCGATTATCGAACAGGTAAATGCGGTGTTGTTTGAGGGCAGGAGCGCCGCTCAGGCTGTGCGGGAATTGATGCTGCGGGACAAGAAGCTGGAGGTATCAGATCTGCCCTGGCCAGGGGAGTCATGAAAAATGCCTTCGACACCGTTCTGATGCCATGCCCATCTGACGGTGGACGTTCCTGTGTGCAGCTCCGCATATGGAAGTTCGCCGCTGAGGCAACTGTGACTATGCGGCCAGCAGGGAGAAGGCTCCCTGCTCGATTCATGTGAAAAAGCGTCACGACAGGGTGGCGCCTTTTTCGCGCTTTTTCCCAACAAAGAGACACAGAAACGGGATTTTCCCGGCAACGATTGTCAGAAGCAGGGACAGAGGCAGGATGATTCCGGTTTCAAGCAGGTTCAGCAGATAAGAAGGCGTGTCGATATAAGGAATTTGGCGTACAATAAGCAAAAGAATGTATCCGGACAGAATATAGATGCCCAGGCTGTTCTTCCCCAGGGTAATCAGAATCCTGAAATTGCATTTACCCTTTCCTTTTTCCAGGAGATACTGCCACAACAGAATGAAAAATAAGATGCCTGCAAAGCCAATCAGCGTTCTGTAAAGGTCGATGGTCAGCTGCATGAGAACATTTTTGCCCACAAGCTTGTAGCCGGACAGATAAATCAGGGAATTCTCATCAAAAAAGACAAAGAGAATCCCAAAGGCCAGGCCTGTGGCCAGAACCTTCCAAAGCCCTGGTTCTCTAAAAAAGGAGCAGTCATGTGTCTCCATATACCCGTGGATATAAAAAGCAGACATAAAGAAGGGCAGCATAAATTTATAGGCGCCCAGACCCACGCCGTCCGGAAGAAAGAACATGACCAGGTAGCCGCATACATATAGAATAACGGAATCATGAAAAAAATAATGCATGAGATAAACGACCAGGAAACACCAGAAAACAGCCCAGAGAAACCATAAATTATAAAAGGCATCATGAAAATAGGAGAGCAGAAATGTCACCGGATGAAATATCTGCTCACCGGAACCCGCTATCAGAGAGCGAATGGTATCGGCTCCTGTCCATAAGAAAATGGGCATAAGCAATCGAAAGGCACGTCTTTTCAGCAACTCTTTCTTTTCAGTACCTGTAACGGCCCGCTTCATACTTCCCCAACAGAGATATCCGCTCACCGCCATAAACAGCGGCATATGAAAGCTGTAAATAAACTGATATAGTTTATCATAAAAATAAAGGGACCGGACGCTGAAAAGCTCACCGCTGCCTTCCTGGATACAATGTCCCAGAACCACGAGTATAATGGCAAAGCCTTTCAGGATATCCGGTAATTTTTCTCTCTTATATTGCTCTTTGTTTGAAATCTGCATTGTTTTATTATCTGTAAATAGCATTCACAATTTCTCTGGCCATTTTAGGTTTGTTCATGGTATAAATATGGATATTATCTACTCCGTTTTCCTGAAGATCCCGAATCTGCCGGATAGCATAATCAATTCCGGCCTTTCGCATTTCCTCTTTTTTGTCGCCGTAAACAGCAAATAAATCAGATAAAGATTTTGGAACACTGGAACCGGACAGACTGACGGTGGTACCGATTTGGCTGGCAGTCGTAATGGGCATGATTCCGGCACAGATGGGAACGGTGATTCCTTTTTTCTCAGCCTTCTCCAGAAAAGAATAATAATAATCATTGTCAAAGAAAAGCTGGCTGATAAAGAACTCGGCACCGGCTTCCTGCTTTTTGAGAAGATTGTTCAGATCGGATTCCATACTGAAGCTTTCATAATGCTTTTCCGGATAACAGGCGCCAATCAGGTGCAGAGAAGTATTTTCGTGTAAAAACTCCATCATATCGTTTGCATGAGCGAA
>CAQUWW010000183.1 GCA_948896875.1 uncultured Acetatifactor sp.
ATTGATTTAAAAAGAAAGCGTACCTATGAGATTGAGAATGACAGGCTAAAAGATGTTCTGGATCAGATTTTTGTTCAGACGGGGAATGGGTTTGTCTTTATCATAGACGAGTGGGACTGTGTGTTTCGGATAGCCAGAGAGCAGGAGGAAGCTCAGAAGCGGTATATGGATTTTCTCCGGGGACTGTTCAAGGGTGCGGAATATGTGGAGTTGGTATATATGACAGGAATCCTTCCCATTAAAAAGTACGGAGAGCATTCCGCTATCAACATTTTTAATGAATATTCTATAATAGACCCGAAAAATTTGGGCTCCTGTTTCGGCTTTACCAGAGAAGAGGTGCGGCGGGAATGTGAGAAGCACAATATGGCCTATGAGGAGCTGGAACGCTGGTAAGACGGGTACCTGATTGGTGAGGAGCATATCTACAATCCGAAGTCGGTGGCGGATGCATTGTTATGGAAGAGGTGCAGGAGCTACTGGACCGGCACGGAGACCTATGAGGCGCTGAAAGTTTATATAGATCGGAATTTCGACGGGCTGCGGGAAGCGGTGATTGAGATGTTGGGAAATGGACGCTGCAAGGTAGATACATCAACTTCTCAGAACGATATGACAAATTTTAAGACCAGGGATGATGTACTGACTTTGCTGATTCATTTGGGTTATCTTGGATTTGATGAGAAATCAGGAGAAACGTTCATTCCGAATCAGGAGATTGAACAGGAATTCCTGCGGGCTATAAAAGTGAGTGGATGGGATGGTCTTTATCAGGCGCTGAATCGGTCGGAAGAATTGCTGGAACGGACCTTGGCACTGGACGGAGAAGCGGTGGCGAAAGGCATGGAAGCTATTCACAGTGAGACGGCGTCCCTGCTGAAATATAGCGATGAGAATTCTCTTACCTGTACTATACTTATGGCGTATTACAGTGCGAAAAAATTTTATATGAACCCTATTATGGAGTTGCCTTCCGGCAAGGGATTGGCTGATGTGGTCTATCTGCCCAGACGTGGAACAGATTGTCCGGCGCTGGTGGTGGAGCTGAAATGGAACCGGTCCGCAGCGGGCGCTGTCGCGCAGATTAAAGACCGGGAATATGCTTCCTGGATTCGGGAATATACGGGGGATATTCTCCTGATTGGTATCAATTATAATCAGAAGGAGAAAAAGCATACCTGTGTGATCGAGACATGGAGAAAAAACGAGAGCTGACAGTTAAGCTGTATTGAGCTGTATAATCTAAATCATGTAAAAACTCCCCTTGACAGGCCTCAGATAATGAGAATCCCTGTCAGAGGGGAGTTTTGTTCCGTGTGGGAATACAGGCTGATTTTATTATGAAAGCAGTTTCGAGATATTAATGACCAGATCTTCAAATTTCTTCCTCAGTTTAGAGATAGGATTTGAAAAAGAAAATGTTTTTGTGGACAAAGTAACGGATAAAACATGAATCCTACACAGAAAAACTATGCCATAGGTGTATGGCAGAACAGGAGGAACGATTGGGATGAAAGCAGCAGTGGTTGATGACTGGACTTTATACCCAGACCGTGATATACTTATATTGCAGCAATCAATATGAGCCACAATATATAGAAAGCGGGTGATTATATGCCAAGTGATAAGGAAATGATTAATAATTTGATTGATATCTACTCAAATTTGCAACGTATCAAAAATGCAGATAACAGCGAAAAAGAACTTGAATATCAATTAACATTGGTAAAAGCAAAACTTGAATCTTTCGGGATTGTCACAAGTGAACTGGATATGAAAAAGTAGTTAAGCAAATATAGCATAATTTATGGTGTAGGGTCTATTGAATTTATCAGGCTGTGAAGCTTGAGATTTAAGACTTTACACCTTTTTAATATAGAAATGGATCGCTCTGCGAGGATTCTATTGTCATGAATAAAAATAAGTTCCGAACCATTTTCCGGGAACAGAATAAGGTTAGGAACTTTGCGTTTTACTGCCGGCAGCGGGACTTGAACCCGCACGTGGTTGCCCACAACAGATTTTGAGTCTGCCTCGTCTGCCATTCCGACACGCCGGCCTCTGCCTGTAAAAACTGTAATGCACAAACATTTACAACAAAAAGTATTATAGCACAGAAAGAGGGGAATGACAATAGAAAATTAAAATAAAATCAGAGGTTTCAAAAGAAAATAAACTGTGTTATACTGAGAATGTTTATCGGCTGACTGTTCTGACTTTTGTCACAATATTGGGACAGAACTGCCACACTTTACGACCGGGGAGGAAGATTTTGAAAGAGAACAAACGTATTGTAGTGAAGGTGGGAACCTCCACCCTGACCCACGAATCCGGCGCGCCCAATCTGCGGCGGATGGAGCAGCTGGCCAGAATTCTGGCCGATTTAAAGGGGGCAGGGCATGAGGTGATTCTTGTGTTTTCCGGTTCCATAGCGGTGGGAACATCCAGAATGGGACTGGAGGAGCGGCCGAAGGAGCTGCGGATGAAGCAGGCGGCGGCCGCCGTAGGGCAGTGCCGGATGATGCATATATTTGACCAGTTTTTTGCGGAGTATAATCAGTCTGTGGCTCAGATTCTGTTGACAGGAGATGATGTGGAGATTCCTGTGCGGGAGGAACATTTGAGGAGAACCTTTTCCGCGCTGTTGGAGATGGGGGTGATTCCGGTAGTGAACGAGAATGACTCTGTCTCTTCCGCAGAGATTGAGACCGGGAGCCATAAGATTCTGGGTGACAATGATACGCTTTCTGCCATTGTGGCGAAGCTGTGCCGGGCGGACCTGCTGGTATTGCTCAGTGATATCGACGGGCTGTATGATGCGGATCCGAAGGCGAATCCGGAAGCAAAGCTGCTTCATCGCGTGGAGAATCTGACTCCGGAAATCCTGGAGATGGCGGGAGGCGCAGGGACCTGGCGTGGAACCGGAGGAATGGCCACAAAGCTTTCGGCCGCAGGCATTGCAATGGCGGCGGGATGCGATATGGTGATTGCAAACGGAGCCAGAATGGAAGAGCTGTACGGAATTGTGGAGGGACAGGATATTGGTACCCGTTTTGTGGCGGCAGAAGGAACGAAAATGACAAGGTAGGGAAATGGGGCGGACTTTCAGGGGAAACCGGTATGGGAGGACATCAATACATGAGTAGATTATAGCAACAGGGACAGGCGGCCAAGGAGGCCTCTTATGTGCTGGCAACCGCCGGCACAACAAAAAAGAACGAAGCTCTGGCGGCCATTGCGGATATATTGAAAGAGAGGCAGCAGGAATGGCTGGACGCCAATGCACAGGATGTGGCCGCGGCAAAAGAAGCGGGAATGCGGCCTGCGCTGCTGGACAGACTGACGTTGACGGCGGAGCGGATCGAAGGAATCGTGGAGGGAGTCAGGCAGATTATCGCTCTGCCTGACCCTATCGGACGGGTGGATAAAATGGAGACCCGGCCCAATGGCCTGATCATTGGACGGAGAAGAGTGCCGCTGGGAGTGATCGCTATTATTTATGAGGCCAGACCCAATGTGACGGTAGACGCGGCGGCGTTATGCCTGAAATCCGGAAATGTCTGTATCCTGAGAGGGGGAAAGGAAGCCATTCATTCCAACCGCTGTGTTACGACATTGATGCGGGAGGCGCTGGCTTCCGCAGGGCTGCCGGAAGACTGTATTTCGCTGGTGCAGGATACCAGCCGGGAGACAGCAAACGAACTGATGCATCTGGAAGCGTATGTGGATGTGCTGATTCCCCGGGGCGGGGCGGGGCTGATTCGCACAGTGGCGAAGGAGGCAAGCGTACCGGTGATCCGTACCGGTGAGGGTATCTGCCATGTCTATGTGGACAATGAGGCAGACCTGGACATGGCTGCAGAAATTCTCTATAATGCAAAATGCTCCCGCCCTTCGGTGTGCAATGCGGCGGAATGTGTTCTGGTGCAGGAGGATGTGGCAGAGGCTTTCTGGAAAAAGGCATTCCCTCTGCTGGCACAGAAAAATGTGGAGCTGCGGGCAGACGAGGCGGCTTTGCAGATTCTGGGAGACCGGGCGAAGCCTGCGTCAGAGAGCGATTGGGATACAGAATATGACGATTATATTCTGGCGGTGCGTACTGTGAAGAATCTGGAAGAGGCTATTGCGTTTATCAATGCCCATGGAACCGGACATTCGGAGAGCATTGTCACAGGGAATTATTTTAAGGCCCAGCGGTTTCTGGATGCGGTGGATGCGGCGGCGGTGTATGTCAATGCCTCCACAAGGTTTACGGACGGCGGAGAATTCGGCCTTGGAGCGGAAATTGGCATATCCACTCAGAAAATGCATGCGAGAGGGCCTATGGGGCTGGAGGAGCTGACCAGCTGTAAATATGTGATTTACGGCGAGGGCCAGGTCAGATAGGGAGCCGGAAAGCAGTCTGGGGGAACAAAAGAGATACAGGAGCATTAAAATGGAAAAGAGAGATGTGATTTTTGGATTTATTGGTACAGGCAATATGGGCGGCGCTCTGGCCAGAGCGGTCAGAAGAAGACTGGACGGCAGCCGGATTTTGCTGGCAAACCGTTCCCCGGAGAAAGCCGGACTGCTGGCGGAGGCGCTTCAGGCGAAAGCGGTGAAGAACGAGGATGTGGCAAGGCAGGCAGATTACATTTTCCTGGGAGTGAAGCCCCAGATGATGGAAGGCATGCTGAAAGAGATTGGTCCCATACTGGCACAGCGCGAAAAGTCTTTTGTGCTGGTGACTATGGCCGCGGGACTGACCATTGACAGAATTCGGGAGCTGGCAGGGGAGAAGGCATATCCTGTCATCCGGATTATGCCAAATACGCCGGTTTCCGTGGGAGAGGGGATAGTACTCTATAGCTGCAGCGACAATGTGACAGAAGAAAACAGAAGGCTTTTCCTGGAGGTCTGCGGGGATGCAGGCAGTTTTTCCGCTATTGAGGAAGGAAAAATAGATGCGGGCTCTGCCGTGGCGGGATGCGGTCCTGCCTTTGTGGAGATTTTTCTGGAGGCCATGGCGGATGGCGGTGTGGCCTGCGGTCTGTCCCGGGCGCAGGCACTGCAATTTGCCGCTCAGATGATGGCGGGGACCGCGAAGCTGGCATTGGAGACAGGGCAGCATCCCGGCGTTCTGAAAGATGCCGTCTGCTCTCCCGGTGGAACCACCATACAGGGAGTACGGCAGCTGGAAGAGGGCGCTTTCCGCGGGACAGTGATGAACGCGGTGATTGCCGCATATGAGAAAACGCTGGAACTGCAACGATAGAAGCAAAGAGGGCCCGCATAAATGTGAAAAACCATATATGCAA
>CAQUWW010000184.1:0-394 GCA_948896875.1 uncultured Acetatifactor sp.
ACGGAGAAGATACCGTAACATTAGCGCTTACAGGTATGTATGCTGTAAAAACAAGCAGCAGCGACAAAAAAAGAGCGGATATTTTCTTCTTTGTAAACATATAACCGGCCACACTCCCAATTCTTTTCCTCTGTCTATAGGATATGAAAATGCGGTCTGACATATGCCACTTTCGTCGTAACAGTTCAGACAAGGCACTGAACCGTTACCTTTTGTCCTTGCATCTTCTGTCAACCACGGAGTAAATCTCAGCACGACAGCTTCCGCACATACAAAATCCCCGGCCATAAGACCGGGGATGGATAAGCTGCTTAGTTATATTTGCGTTTTCTAGCTGCTTCTGACTTTTTCTTGCGTCTTACGCTAGGCTTCTCGTAATGCTCACGCTTGCGAA
>CAQUWW010000184.1:404-5254 GCA_948896875.1 uncultured Acetatifactor sp.
AGCCTTCGCACAGCTTCTTTTAAAACGACGTAAAGCGCTGTCTAAAGTCTCGTTTTCTTTTACGATTACGTTTGACATCTCCACCCGACCTCCCTTCAGTCCCTCAAAGTATCATGACTGATTGGGTTATTATGTACGTTCTTCACACATACACAAGTATTATTATATCATAAAACTTTCGAACGTCAACAGTTTTTTACAGTTTTTACATAAAAGTGGAAAATAAATGCTGTAAAAAGGAATCTCCGCAGACACCGAACAAAAAATCTTTGGAAATTCCTTCTCTATTTTCCATTATATACCCGGAATGTTGATAATCTGCCCTACACGGATTCTGTCCAGGTCCGCAATCTGCGGATTTGCCGCCGCCAGAGCCTTCAGGCTGATTCCCTTCTTCACCGCGACACGGGAAAGTACATCTCCCGGCATAACCGTATAGCTATCCATCATTGCCGCGGCATACAGGCCTCCCCGTTTCAGTCCGAACATTGCGCTCCCCGCCTCGTTAATCCGGTAAAGTCCTTCCTGCTTCATGCGGCCGGACGCTTCATCATACGAATACAGTATAGCATTTTTCCCGGCATTCTCCGGTCCCAGAGACAGGTGCGCATTTACCAGACAGGGATAGAGTTCTCTCTCCACTGTCTGGAACTGCATCTGCGCTCCTGGAATCTGCCGCAACGCTTCCTCCGGAATGATATCTTCAAAAGACAAAGTCACGCAGACAGGGATGTCTGTCCGTCTCACATCTGTTCCGGTCACACTGAAGGTCACATTGCCTTCGGTATACAGTACCAATGTGGCATTTTTTCCTGCCAGTCTGCTCAAAATATCCGTGGATACCGTAAAGGTATTTCCCACCGCGAAGGGAACATTCTCCCCTCTTCCATGATTCACCGCATCCTCCAGCCACTGCTTCATTACACTCCAGTCGGCCGTCGCATTTTCAGGGGTCTGATGGATGATCATTCCTCCGGATGCCGCCTGCGCCGGCTCTCCCGGCCACAGCAATGGCACCAAAATAAATATCAGCGCCAGGTTCCATTTTACCTTTCTTTTCATTTCTTTCTATATTCCTCCATTTTTTCTCTCACTTTTTCATACTTTGAATCACTGTTTCACCCTCAGTATGCCCAAACGGCAAAAAATAATCAAAGGTAAATAAAAAGAAAACTTTCTTTTTAAAGCCGATTACTGTATAATGAGAAAAAACCCACAGACAAGACTGGCTTATAGGGGAGAGAAAATGGAACATTCGCTGAAGCTTTTAACAAACTATATACAGAAGATTCTCGATCAGGCACAGCCGCCTTCTTTCCACTGGGAGGATTTATGTCCTGATTTTCAGGAATTAGGAGAGAAAGTAACGCTTCTGGCCGGCAGGGTTCAGGATTTGACAAATCAGCTGCAGCAGAAAAACGAAGCTTTGGAATTGGAAAACCAGGTTCTGCTGGATAATATCCAGGCTATGGATGAAATCAGCTGGGCTCTGGAACAGAGTAACCATGAACTGCGCATCAACCTGAATTTAGTGAATGCTCTCACCGACTACACTCACAATATGATTTTCGTATACGCTGCAGACACAGGCCAGGAAGTACATACCAACCAGCCTGCCCGGTGGTTTCAGAAAGCCCATGGAGAGACCGCCGCAGAATTAATCAGACGATTGCTTGACAAGCAGCCTGAAATCCAGGAACAGATAGACTCACATCGAGAAGCACAGAAGCCTGAATCTGAAGAATTGCAAAATGGGCAGCTCCCGGAAGATCAGGATCTTTCAGAGGGAAATCAGAATTCCCTGCGATGGAATATCTCATTGAACGATCCTGATGGTATCGACCTTTTCTATCAGGTGGAGTCTTTCCTCATTCCCTGGTTCCACTCGGATGGAGAGAGTGCTCAGGATGCCAAAAAGCAGGCAATTGTCCACATTGTCCTGGATGAAACAGAAAGGCAGAGACGGCAGAATCTGATTTATCGTTTTGCCTATGTGGATCCTCTGACCAACCTGAACAACCGGCGTTATGCCACCGAAAAGATGGAGCAATGGCTGCGGGAGGGAACCCCCTTTCTGCTTTCCTTTATTGATGTGGACTATCTGAAATACTGCAACGATACCTTCGGCCACGAACAGGGGGACAGTTACCTGGTTGAAATATCCGTTGCCCTGCAGACGCTGGGCGGCGAGGTATGCCGGGTAGGTGGAGACGAGTTTTTCCTGCTTCAGACCGGACTCACCCCGGAGGAGCAGGATGAGAGGCTGGAAAAGCTGCGGCAGGAGACATTGGCTGACAAAAGCAGCGGATACCCCAAATGTTTCAGCTATGCCACCACCCTTGTCCCCGCCCATTCCACCGTTCCTGTGGCGGAATATATCAGCAGTACTGACGCGAAAATGTATCAGTATAAGCAGAAACATAAGATTCCGCTGTCAGATGTTGTATATAAGGACGATCGGATATGAATCCCCATCGCGGGCCTGCGCATAAAAAAGTGCCGCAAGAGAGCGGCACTTAGAAGTTGCTTCGCAACTTCGCTGGCGTTACTCTTGCGAAGAACTTTCCTATAATATAAAAAATACCGCCGCCGAATTTCACATCCTCCGGCAGCGGTATTTTCATGTCTGTTATTCTTTATGATTCTATTATTTCAACTGTCCTTCCAGCACCTTCGCCGCCTCGGCGATACACTCCGGAATGCCCGCAGGATTCTTGCCGCCGGCCTGTGCCATGTTGGGACGGCCGCCTCCGCCGCCTCCCACCTTTCCGGCAATGCCCTTGATCAGATTCCCCGCATGGGCGCCTCTTGCCAGAGCTCCCTCGGTGGCCATCGCAATCATGTTCACCTTGCCGTTTAAGGCCGACAGAAGAACCACGACGCCTTCTCCCAGCTTCTCCTTCAGCTGATCTCCCAGATCTCTCAGCCCGTTCATATCCACATTATCCACGCTTGTGGCCAGAAGCTTCACACCCTTCACTTCCACCACCGCATCTGTCACGTCGCCCAGGGCTTCCTTCGCCGCCTTCGCCTTCATGGATTCCAGCTCAGAGGCAAGGGCTTTCATCTCCGCTGTCATATGCTCGCATTTTTCCACCAGAGTGGCCGGTGTGGCTTTCAGCACCTTCGCGGCCTCCTCCAGAGTTCTCTCAACCCCTTTATAGTAAGCGAACACACCATTTCCGGTCAGGGCCTCAATTCTGCGGACCCCCGCCGCAATGCCGTTCTCGGACAGAATCTTGAAGGCGGAGATAGACGCCGTGTTCGCCACATGGGTACCGCCGCAGAGCTCCACGGAGAAATCCCCCATCTTCACCACCCGGACTTCCTCGCCGTATTTCTCTCCGAACAGGGCCATGGCCCCCGTCTTCCTGGCATCCTCGATATTCATGACCTCTGTCACCACAGGCAGGCCGGCGCCGATCTGTTCATTTACAATCTGCTCCACCCGCTCCAGTTCTTCCCCGGTCATGGCCGCAAAATGACTGAAATCGAACCGCAGTCTCTCTCCGTCCACATAGGAGCCGGACTGTTCCACATGGGAACCCAGAACTTCCCGCAGAGCCTTGTGCAACAGGTGGGTGGCGCTATGGTTCTTGCAGGTATCCCCCCGCTTTGTGCTGTCCACGGTAAGTGTGGCAATGTCGCCCACCTTGATCATTCCCTTTGTGACCGTGCCGATATGTCCCACCTTGCCGCCCAGAAGCTTCGCGGTATCCTTTACCTCAAAGCTGCCGTCCGCCGTGGTAATCACACCGGTATCGGCATTCTGACCGCCCATTGTGGCATAGAAAGGAGTTTCCTCCACGATAATCGTGCCGTTCTGTCCGTCTGTCAGCGCCTCCACCAGCTCCGTCTCCGTGGTCAGCACTGTGACTTTGGAATTGTGCTGCAGTCTGTCATATCCCACAAACTGTGTGGTAATGGCAGGATCGATGGATTCGTATACGGTCACGTCCGCTCCCATGTAATTGGTCACTTTCCGCGCTTTCCTGGCCATTTCCTTCTGACGCTGCATACAGACGCCGAATCCGGCCTCATCAATGGTAAATCCTTTTTCCTCCAGAATCTCCTGGGTCAAATCCACGGGGAATCCAAAGGTATCATACAATTTGAATGCATTCTCTCCGGAAAGCTCGGTGGTTCCCGCCGCCTTCATCTCCGCTTCCATCTGATTCAGAATGCTCAGCCCCTGATCTATGGTCTTGTCGAACTTGTCCTCCTCCTGAGTCAGTACGTTCAGAATGAAAGCTCTCTTTTCTTCCAGTTCAGGATATCCGTCCTTGCTCTCGTCAATCACGGTCTCGCTTAAGGCAGCCATAAATTTATCCCGGATGCCCAGCAGTCTCCCGTGTCTTGCCGCACGGCGAATCAGGCGGCGGAGCACATACCCCCGCCCTTCGTTGGAGGGCAGGATGCCGTCGCTGATCATGAAGGTGGTGGAACGGATATGATCTGTGATCAGGCGGATAGAGACATCCTTCACCGGATCCGTCTCATATTCCACTTTTGCTATCTGGCAGATTCTGTCCCGGATGGCCTTCATTGTGTCGATATCAAATACAGAATCCACATCCTGCACCACTACGGCCAGACGCTCCAGCCCCATTCCGGTATCTATATTCTTCTGGGAAAGCTCTGTGTAATTGCCATGGCCGTCATTGTCAAACTGGGTGAACACATTGTTCCACACTTCCATGAAACGGTCACATTCACAGCCCACCTTGCAGTCAGGCTTGCCGCAGCCATACTTGATTCCACGGTCATAATAAATCTCAGAACAGGGGCCGCAGGTACCTGCGCCATGCTCCCAGAAATTGTCGCATTTTCCATTCTAATCCCGGTAAAAG
>CAQUWW010000185.1 GCA_948896875.1 uncultured Acetatifactor sp.
TTAAAGGAACTGATGGATTACGGATTTGTGGAAAAGAAATCCTATGAGGGATACACGCTCCGAGTGGAATATTCTTTAACGGATGGGATGGGAAGGGAGATACTGGAGGCGTTAAGGATCATGCAGCATATCGGGATTGATTATCTGAAAGCAAATGGCATGGAACATATTTTGGAGGAAAAAGGAGTAGTCCCGGATTAGTACCCACAAAAAAGTGGGTAATTTACTGTTCGGGAACCGCCGCTTATAATATCATCATAAATCGAATTGGAGGATATCAAAGATGAATGTTACAAATTTGAGGAAAGCGAATATTTCAGGGAGCGGATGAAGATCCGGCACCGGATCGAAGAAAAGAATGGAGAATTAAAAGAAGCCCACGGATTGCGCAGAGCGGATTCGAGAGGGCTGTTTGCCATGGAACTGCAGATGTATTTCACGGCGTTTGTGTCAAATGTCAAGAGGATCACAAAACTGGCTGAGCTGGTTACGCAGTAAGGGGGACTCTCTTTTTGCATGCTTTAGAGTAAATTTGTGTATAGAAGATGTTTATATATAGAAGAAAGAAAACTCCCACTAAAAAAGTGGGAGTTTTTCAGTGCCCTTGAAAGGAAGGGGTTCCGGCATGATGAGTGTTGCCGGGATCCTTTCTTTGCGTATTCACAGTCTGAAAATCTGCGGTAGTTGGAGAGAATCTTCGCCAGAGGACATTTGAATCATGTGCAATAATATATTTTATGCTTTCTCATTATTGGCTCTTGACAGTTCATTGCATATATACTATTATAATAATATTCTATAATACAAACAATAAATAGAATAAAATTCTAAAAGGAGGGATTTTATGCAATTGTGTCTTGCTACCATCCGCAATCAGTATGAAATGCTGACACGGATTGAACGGCAGATTGCCGACTATATATTGAACAACAGCGGGCAGGTTCTTGAGATGAATGTGGCAGAGGTCGCCGCCGCCGCTGGGACGGCAGGTTCTGCTGTAATCCGTTTTTGTAAAAGTCTGGGTTATACGGGCTTCTCGCAGTTCCGTATGGCTCTTGCCAAGGAGCTGGCAGTTCACCCCAGTGTGCCTTCTGCGCCTCCCAGGACAGGGGAATCCCTCTCCGAGGTAGCCCAAAAGGTTTTTATGTCAGGTATACGCACTATGCAGAATACGGCTGCCATGATGGAACAATCCCAACTGGAGCAGCTTGTAAGCATGCTCGCACAGGCTGAGCGGATCTGCGTCTTTGGCGTAGGCACTTCGGCATCCATCGCGGAAGACTCCCAATATCGCTTCCTTCAGCTGGGATATCCGTCCTCCTGTTATACAGATATCCTGTTTATGCCCGTGGCCGCCATGAATATGAAAAAAGGGGAGGTCGCCATCGGAATCAGTCACAGCGGCCGCACGGAAGCCACCCTGGAGGCTGTGCGCCTGGCCGGGGAACAGGGCACGCGCACTGTGGCGGTCACCAGCTATCAGGCAAGCCCCCTGGCCAAAATGGCCGATTACAAGCTTGTCGCCTATGCGGACGACATCACATATCCGATGGAGGCAGTGTCGGCCCGGCTGGCCCATCTGTGCCTTATGGATGTGCTGACGGTTGCCCTTGCATTACAGGGAGGAGCGGAAACAGCTGAGCGTCTGGCATCAAAAAACCGGATTTTGGAACATATCCGCAGGAAGGAGGAGTCATGAAGCGTTCGGCCCGGCAGTCCGTATTCGCTGCCGCTTATGTATCTTATGCTGCTATCTACGTTGCCCGGATGAATCTGACGATAGCCGCACCTGTCCTGATCGAGGAGGGCATCCTGTCCTCCTCGCAGATCGGGCTGATGGGAGGCGTCTTTTTTCTGCTTTATTCACTGGGACAGCTGCTGAACGGATGGCTCGGAGATATCTTTTCCTCAAGACGGATGGTTACGGCAGGCCTTCTTCTGACAGCCGCAAGTAATGTGGGGATCGGATTGCTTCTTCAGGCTGATAGCGCCGTCTGCCTATGGGCGGTGAATGGGTTTGCCCAGTCCATGCTGTGGGGGCCGCTGCTGCGCACCGTCGGATGCATGTATCCTTCCGGGAAGAAATCCTTTGCGGCATCTGTTCTGGGCTCCTCCGTCGGTGTGGGAAGCGTTTTGGGAATTGTCCTGACGGCAGGCGCGATCCCGGCGCTTGGAGTCCGGTACGCCTTTCTGCTGCCGGGAGGACTTGCGCTCTTTTCTGCCGGCATGTCCTTCCTGATGCTTCCTGCAGAATCAGGGCAGCGCAATATATCCCAGACATCCGGGAGCAGCTTTCATGCCCTGTTGAACCTGCAGCTGCTGATCCTGCTGATTCCCACCCTGTTCCATGGAATCCTCAAGGATGGAATCAATCTGTGGGCGGCAACTTATTTTATGGATACATACAAAATAGACCTGTCGTCTATGTCGTTCTATGTGTTTGCGGTGCCCCTGCTCAGCCTTGCCGGCCGGCTGGTCTATATGCCGTTATACCAGTTGCTCCGCCGGCAGGAGCACATTGTCTCCATGGTTTCGCTGGGACTGTGCGTCCTATGCCTCATACCGCTCTGCCTGCCGGGGACGCCGGCCGGTGCAGCCGCGCTGTACCTGGGGATGAATGCGGCTGCGCTCTCCCTGGTCAATACATCCTTTCTCTCCATCTATCCCATGAAATATCAAGATGCGGGATGTGTATCCAGTGCAGTGGGGGTGCTGGATTTTGCCACCTATGTGGGCGCAGGCATCGGCTCCCTTGTCTATGGGAAGCAGCTGGAGGGAAATGGTTATGCCGGAATGTTCTTCTCATGGATTCTTCTGGCAGCGGCAGCAATGCTGCTTCTCGGCCTGATACAACACAGTGACAGGAAGCAGCGCAGAAAAATAACTGACGTATCCTGACTTAGATACTGAATGAAAGGCGTGTGAAAAAAGATGAATGAGAAAGTGATCCTGATTTCTATTGACGGCATGCGTCCCGATGGGGTGACGGCATGCGGGCATCCCTTTGCGGCAGAGCTCCTGAAACACAGCGCCTACACCCTGTGTGGCAAATCGGTGTTTCCGTCTGTCACGCTCCCATGCCATACTTCCATGTTTTACAGTGTCCTGCCGGAAAGGCATGGCATATTGACCAACACCTATACGCCGCCGGTTCGTCCCACTGACGGCATCGTGGAATTGCTGCACAAAGCTGGCAAAACCTGTGGCGCATTCCATAACTGGGAACCGCTCCGTCATGTCTGGCGGTCGGAGAATATGACATATTCGGTCTTCATAGAAGCTGAAGCAGTGTCCGGATCGGACCGGATTCTCACGGAAGGCGTGCTGGCGCTGATGCAGAGAGATCAGCCGGATTTCCTATTCCTGCACATGGTAGAGACAGACCATCAAGGCCACAATTTCAAGTGGATGTCTCCGGAGTACCTGGATCAGCTGTCCGATGCGCTGGGCTGTGCAGAGAGGATAATCAAAGCGATTGACGAAAACTGTTCCGTGATTATCACGGCGGATCATGGAGGCCATGAATATATGCATGGCGAAGACAGGACTGAAAGCGGCAATTAAATGCGTTCACGAGCATAAGCGGCACCGGAGACTATCGGATTGCGGCGCTGCTACAAGGTCAGAAAAAGTTTAGCATAGCAGAAAAGAGGCTTTATCATGGGTAAAATGAAAATTAACAGACTGGCAGTCACCGTTCCACAGACGGAAGTACCGGTCATAAGGGAAGTGGATGTGCTGGTCCTGGGGTCAGGACCAGCAGGTGTTGCCGCGGCAATTTCAGCAGGCAGAGAGGGGATGGATGCGCTTCTGGTAGAAGCGTGTGGAAATGTTGGCGGTATTGCCACGGAAGGGTTGATGAGTCATTGGACAGGCGGGACGGAAGGCGGAATTTATGAGGAGATCCTGAACCGCTCTTATGAGGGAGGGCAGAATGGAAACAGACAGGTGATCGATCCGGAATCTTTGAAGACCGTTCTCCTGGATTTGCTGGTGGAAGCAAATGTATCTATAAGGTTATATACGATGGCATCGGAACCGATCATGGAAGATAATGTGATCAAAGGGGTCATCATCCAGAGTAAGGATGGCAGAGAAGCTGTCCTGGCTAAAATAGTGATCGATGCCACTGGCGATGGGGATATTGCTGCAAGGGCAGGCGTTCCGTTTTATATGGGCAGAGAGTCGGACGGAAAGATGCAGCCGGCTACAATCATGTTCAAAGTTGCGGGCGTTGATGTGGAACAGGGCGTATTTCCAGGCGGATTTGAGGATCATTTCATGATTCCGGGCGATCGAATCCCGGCAATTGCGGAGAGCGGGAAGGGAAAGATGTATGACATCCAGCAGCTGGGGGAGCAGGCGCTCCCAAGGCCGGCAGGCCATGTGCTTCTCTACAGGACAACGCTGCCGGGGATTGTGACCTGTAATATGACAAACTGCATCGATATAGACGGGACAAAGGCAGAGGATCTGGCAAGGGCAACCTATGTGTGCAGAAAACAAATGAAAGCGATCGAGCAGTTTTTGAGGGATTATGTGCCCGGATTTAAAAAGTGTTATATCATTAGCTCGGCTTCCTTGATCGGAATCAGGGAGACGAGGCATTTTGAGGGTGAGAGCAGGATTACCGAAAAGGATATTCTGGAGGCAAGGGTGTTCGAGGACTGGGCTGTGACTAAGGCTAAATTCAATTTTGACGTACATAATATGACTGGAAACGGTTTGGATGCCACAGGGGTTCAGAAGGAATTCAGGCAGGAGAAAGGGTACACGATACCCTATGGATGCTTCGTGCCGAAAAAGGTGGACAATATGTTCCTTGCAGGACGGAATATTTCGGGGACCCATATGGCACATTCCAATTACAGGGTTATGCCGATCTGCGCGAATATGGGGCAGGCGGTGGGCGTGGCAGCGGCTCTGTGCATAAAAAATCAGGTCGTTCCAAGGGCGTTAGATGTAAAAATGCTGCAGGGCCGTCTTATGGAGCTGGGGGTAACTGTTTAAGACAGACCACAGGACATCAGGATACAGATAGGCGTATTTAAGGAAAGGACCGCAAAAACCACCAAGTATGCATCAGTTATTATCTTTTTCCGGAGCTTTTTCCCGGTACTGGCCGGGAGTAATTCCTTCGATATGCTTGAAAGTCCGGATGAGAGAGGCAGTGCTGTCGAATCCGGTTTTTGATGCTGACCTGCTATAATAAAGTTGTAACGGGAGTGGCTAATAAGATATACTGAAAATA
>CAQUWW010000186.1:0-900 GCA_948896875.1 uncultured Acetatifactor sp.
GAAATCTCCTCCGACGCCGTTGTTCCCACAATGGCATCTACCTCGGGAATCTCCCTCTGAATTTCCTCCCGATAGCGCTGTGCGAGACAACCACAGACGATCAACGCCTTCAGCTGCCCCGCCTTTCGCAGCTCCGCCAAATCCAGCAGGTTTTGGATACTTTCCTCCTTTGCGTCTCCGATAAAACAGCATGTGTTGACGATACCAATATCCGCCTGCTCTTCGTCGTCCGTAAAAGAGTATCCTTCCTTCTGCAAAAGTCCCAGCATCATCTCTGTGTCAGCCAAATTCTTGTCACAGCCCAGCGATACAAACAAAATGTTCATGCGATTGCAATATCCCCTTCCTGCTAAAGAATCATTTTGGTCTTTATTCACCACCCAGTATCTTGATTTTCCCCTGATTCAGCTCCTCTACCGCCACTGATAACGGCTTTTTGTCCTTACTGTCTACCAAAGCGTCCTCACCGCCGATCAACTGTCTTGCCCTTCTGGAGGTAGCCATAACGATGGAATACCTGCTGCTTACCACCGGCGCCTCGCCCTGCTCTACCTCACGATTTACTACTTTCATCAAATCTGAATAAGACGGATGTAACATTATTCCTGTGCTCCTTTCGCGAAACTGAGTAATTCCTCTCTGATTTCTCTGATAAATTCATTCCTTCTCACCGGAGCCCTGCGGGCGGCATCCACCAGATGATGGACCTCCTCCACACATTCTTCCAGCTTATCGTTTACAACTATATAATCATAGGCTTCCACGCCTTCTGATTCCTCCACCGCACGGGAAAGACGTTTCTCAATGGCCTCCTGGCTCTCCGTGCCTCTTCCAACCAGTCTGCGCTCCAGCTCCAGCACATTGGGCGGAGTCACAAAAATCAGCAGACATTCCGGATAC
>CAQUWW010000186.1:910-5200 GCA_948896875.1 uncultured Acetatifactor sp.
CCCTGTATCTCTATCTCCAGAATCACATTCTTTCCGGCCTTCAGCTGCTGTTCCACATACGCTTTGGGTGTGCCGTAATAGTTGCCACAGTACAGCGCATATTCCACCAGACCGTCTTTCTCTATTGTCTCTTCAAAATGCTCCCTGTCCGTGAAAAAATACTCCACTCCATCCTGCTCTCCCGGACGCGGCGCCCGGGTCGTCATGGAAATTGACAGAACATAATTGTCATATCTCTTCAGAAGCTCCTTTACCAGTGTACCCTTTCCCGCACCTGAAAAACCGGAAATCACAATAAGAATTCCTTTTTGTTCCATATTATCTTTCCTCCGAAATATCTGTGTTCTCCTGCATCCGCCCCACGATGGTATCCGGCAGAAGGGCTGAAAGTACAATCTGACTGTTTTCCATGACAAGCACAGACTTTGTCTTGCGTCCCTGCGTCGCATCAATTGCCAGGCCCTTTTCTTTTGCATTCTGAACCAGACGTTTGACAGGCGCCGAGTCAGGGCTGACAATGGCGATAATCTTCGCGGTATTCACGATATTGCCGAAGCCAATGTGAATGAGCATTTTCCAAACCTCTATTCTATATTCTGAATCTGTTCACGAACCTTTTCAATCTCTGTCTTCAGCTCCAGACAACAGTTGGAGGTTTCCAGATCATTGGCTTTGGACAGGATCGTATTGGCCTCCCGGTTCATCTCCTGCGCGATGAAATCAAGCTTCCGCCCGATAGCTCCACCCTCTGTCAGCGTAGCCCTGGTCGTCTCAATATGACTGCGAAGCCGCACAATCTCTTCATCTACGCATATTTTATCCGCAAAAATAGTAACCTCTGTGAGAATCCTTCCCTCGTCTATGGCAGTCCCCTCCAGAAGCTCCTTCACCTTATCTTCCAGCCTGTGTCTGTAGTCATCCATGATCTGAGGAGAACGCTCCGAAATAAAGTCTGTCAGACGCTGCATTCCCTCCATTTTTGTCAGCAGGTCCTCCTTCAGATGCTCTCCCTCCGCAATGCGGGTGTCCACAAACATTTTCGCAGCGCCTACCACGGCTCTCTGCAGCTCCTTCCAAAGCTCTTCCTCATCCACACCTATTTCTTCCATAGTAAAGATCTCCGGAAATCTGGAAAGAGTAGATACGCGAATGTCATCATCCAGCTGGAATTCTTCCGCCATCTGACGCAGATATTTCATATATTCTCCCGCCACATCCCTGTTATAACGAAGCACGGAAGTTTTCTCTGAAAAATCTTCATAAGAGACAAACACGTCCACCTTCCCTCTGGAAATGTAAGTTTTCAGCTCATTACGGACAGAAGTCTCAAAAAAGCTGAGCGCTTTGGGAATCTTGATATTGATGTCCAGATAACGGTGATTTACAGATTTGATTTCCACCGTAAATTTCCTGTTGTTTTCGGCTACCTCGCATCTGCCGAAACCGGTCATGCTCTTAATCATAGGAACTCCTATCCGGGCGCTGAACCCTTATATGCATACTTCAATTTATTATAAGATAAGTTTCGAAAAGCGTCAAGATATTCCCCGCCCCGGTTTCTGCATTTTGATCATTTTAGGCAACAGTTCAGTGCCCTGTCTGAACTGTTGCCATTTTAGCCCATTTAAGTTCTGTCCGTGCCGGACTTTCACAGCACGCATTCCAGCTGGCAGTCATAAGGTTCCCTCTCCACATGCTCTTTTTGGTAAACCTGTGCTTCCACACAGTCCATCGCTTTGTAAAAAGCCTGACTTTCCACAGCAGAATGTGCGGAAATATACAGTTTTGCGGCTCCTTTGCTTTTTGCCCACTTTTTGGCGGCCAAAAACAAGGCTTTTCCAATTCCTCTGCCCCGCATGTCTTCCGACACATGGATGCTGGAAAGATCAAGATACCTCTGCTCCGGGCAGAACAAACCTGCTTCCACTGATACAAATCCCTTCAGCAGATTATCACAGAAAGCGCCATACACAAAGCCGCCCCTGTCCAAAGTACGTCTCAAAAGCGACACCAGCTCACCGTATTCCTCCTCCGTCCAGTCATCAATGAAGGGATCGTCTTTGATGACCCATTCGCCGTTTACTCTCCTCCAGCACTTTGTCACCTTCTGACGGCGAATAAAGTCTTTGAATAGTTCCCTGCAAATTTCATCTGTGCTTATTGTTCGATATTGAATCATCCTTATCCACCTTCTTTCAAACGTTTTCCTCCTGCGGCCCGGTCCGACCAGACAGCTGAATCGAAGTATAGCAATCTGTTCCCTCTTTGTCAACAGACCGAGAGGTGGCAATCCTCTTCTTTTTTGCATAAAAATATGTATATTCTATTTAAATATTCATTTTATGAAATTTTTTCTCTTTTTACCCGCAAATCCATTGACATTTTATGCATATAGTGCTAGTATCTCACCATTGGTTTCACAATTATTCCATTCAAAGGATGCCATTGCGTCTTAGCACCGAAATGGCATTCCCAGGACTAAATCAGGAGGATATTATAATGAAAAAACTTATCGTGTCACTATTGGCTTCCGCCATGGTGTTGTCCATGGCAGCATGCGGCAATACACCTGCATCAAACGATGACAGCCAGGGATCTGCTTCCGGCGATGCCAACCAGGAATCCGCTTCCGGCAATGCCGATGGAAGCAGTAATTTTACCACCGTTGTGGAAGGTAAACTCACCATGGCTACCAACGCCACATTCCCGCCCTATGAATATGTGGAGGGCGGCAATATCACCGGCATCGATGCGGAAATCGCCGCCGCCATTGCCGACAAGCTGGGTCTTGAGCTTCAGATTGACGATATGCAGTTCACAGCTATCACAGAGTCCATCAGAAACGGCAAGGCGGATATCGGGCTTGCAGGAATGACCATCACCCCCGACCGTCAGGAAGAGGTAGATTTCACGGTCAGCTATACCACCGGTATCCAGGTGATCATTGTCACAGAAGACAGCAGCATTACCAGCGTGGATGATCTCCTCGCAGACGGGGCGAATCACAAAGTGGGCGTACAGCTTAACACCACCGGAGATATGTTCACCACGGGCGATATAGAAGATGCGGAAAAAGGCGAGGTGATCCGTTATGACAAGGGTGCCGATGCCGTACAGGCCCTGAAAACCGGCAAAGTGGACTGCGTGGTCATCGACAATGAGCCTGCCAAAGCATTCGTCGCCGAGAATGAAGGTCTGAAGATTCTGGAGACCGAATATGTGATAGAGGATTATGCTGCCGCTATGAGCAAGGATAATCCCGAATTGTATGAAGCTGTCAACACCGCACTGCAGGAGCTGATTGCAGACGGTACCATCCAGGGAATCATCGACAAATACATCAAAGCAGAATAAAATTCGGAACTATTATCAGTGACTGCCGCAAAAGTACACAGATTCGATTCCAGGCATTTGTACTTTAAATGACTGAAATCGAATCTACATTATTTGTGGACTTTGCGGCTGGCACGGAACTATTATATGAGGAAAAACTTATGAAACCTTCTGCCTCTCAAACCTGGCCTCTTGTGGCGCCGGACTGGCTCCAAAACGGTCCGGAATGGCTGAATGATCTGGGATATGATTTTTACAAGAGTTTCATCTTCGATGATCGCTACCAGATATACATAAAAGGTCTGGGCAATACTTTGCTGCTGACTTTTCTGGCACTCTTAATCGGTGTGGCTCTGGGAATTGCCATCTCTCTGATTCGTGTATCCTGGGATAAAAATCACAGGGAAATGCATGGTCCCGGAAAATTTGTCCTTGGATTTTTCAATGTCTTTGCGAAGATATACCTGACCGTAATCCGCGGCACGCCGGCGGTGGTTCAGCTGATGATTATGTATTTCGTCATTTTTGCTTCCAGCCGGAACAGGATTATGGTGGCGTCCCTGTCTTTTGGGATTAACTCCGGCGCTTATGTGGCGGAAATTATCCGTGGCGGCATTATGTCCATCGATCAGGGCCAGATGGAGGCAGGTCGTAGTCTGGGCTTCGGCTATGTATCCACCATGCGCTACATCATTCTGCCCCAGGCCTTCAAGACCGTGCTGCCCACCCTGGCCAACGAATTCATCGTACTGCTCAAGGAGACCGCAGTGGCAGGTTATGTGGGCCTCACTGACATCACCTATGCAGGCAATATCATCGGCGGAACCAGCTATGATTACCTGTTCCCGCTGCTATTGTCCGCACTGATTTATCTGATACTGGTCATGTTCTTCACCTTCCTGGTGGGCAGACTGGAAAGGAGGCTGAGAACCAGTGAGCGATAACTATATCATTCAG
>CAQUWW010000187.1 GCA_948896875.1 uncultured Acetatifactor sp.
TGTTTGCAGAGGGAGACGGTTTCTTCCGTGAGGAAGCAAAAAAATTTACCGGTCCGGAATATTTGCCGCTTCCTACGCGCCTGATGATGGGCCTGATATTCAAAACCCTTGCAAAGAAGATGTTTCAGAAGGCGGCAGCATCGTGGGGATGTAAGGTGCCGCTTGACGAAAAAGTCTGGGAAACAAGCAGCAATGGGGATTCATTTTCTAATTAGGGTCTGAGAATGTGGCTGTGGAAAAATCAAAGCCGACATGCCAGTCGATCACTATAAAAATGAGGAGCATGACCATGAAGAAGATTTTACTGGTAGAAGACGATGCCCTTTTAAATAAAACGCTGACTTACAACCTGACTTCCGAGGGTTACGATACGGTATCAGCACTGAATGCAGGCACAGCCGCCGAGTTACTGGTTCGGTGGGAATATGATCTGGTGCTTCTGGATATCAACCTGCCGGACGGCAGCGGCTATGATCTGTGCAGACTCATAAAGCCGGATAACCCTGACACGCTGGTGATTTTCCTGACTGCCAATGATCAGGAGAGCGACCAGATACGGGGATATGAAGCCGGGGCGGTAGATTATATTACAAAGCCCTTTTCCATTGAGGCGCTGCTGCGGAAAATACGGGCAATGTTCGCCATGCTGGAGCGCCGGGGGTTTACAAAAGATTTCTATGACGATGGCAGGCTGTTCCTGGACTTTTCGGAACAGTCTGCCATGTTGAATGGGAAGAATCTTACTCTTTCTCCCATGGAATATAAGATGCTGAACCTGTTCTGCAAAAATCCAAAACAGATTCTGACAAGACAGCGGCTTCTGGAGAAACTGTGGGATGCGGAGGAAAATTTCGTGGACGAGCACACACTTACCACAACGATCAGTCGTATTCGGGGGAAGATTGAGGCGGAGGGCGATACTTATATTAAGACAATTTACGGGATAGGATATCAGTGGATGGGAGGCGAGAGAAAATGAGTCTGGGACAGGTCTCTGTAAAAAGGGTATTTCTGCTGACCTGTGGCGGCATGGCAGTTTCCATGCTGGCCATCTGTGCGGTTCTTTTTACCATGACAGGCGAGAGGTGGGTACTGGCTGGCGGCGGACTGCTGACAGCCTGCGCCCTTATCTGGATGTTCCTTCTGATGATTGCTTTTGGCAGACGGCTTTCCGTATTCACGGGAGAGCTGTGCCGGGCCATGGACCGAATGATAAGCGGAAGCGGAGAGCCTGTGCGTGCCGCGGATAGTGAAACACTTTTTGCCCGCATCAGCTATCGTCTTTCACGGCTGTACGGTATCCTGCAGGAGAACCGGCGGAAGGTGGAGGAGGAACGGCAGGAGCTGCAGATGCTGGTATCGGATGTCTCCCATCAGGTGAAAACACCGGTAAGCAACCTGAAAATGGTGACGGACACGCTGCTGACAAAGCCGGTTACGGAAGAAGAGCGGCGGGAGTTCCTGCAGGGCATCCGCAGCCAGACGGATAAGCTGGAATTTCTGTTCCAGTCCCTTGTGAGAACCTCCCGGCTGGAAGTCGGTACCATCCGGTTGGAAAAGAAAGACAGCCCTCTGATCGACACTCTGGCTCTGGCCTGCAGTGGCATTGTATATGCGGCGGAGAAAAAGGAAATCTGCGTAACTATAGATTGTCCGGAGGACCTGCACCTTTCCCATGATAGCAAATGGACGGCGGAGGCTCTGTTCAATCTGCTGGACAATGCGGTGAAGTATACCCCGGCAGGCGGTAAAATCAGTGTGTCGGTGGAACAATGGGAAATGTATGTTAAACTGGATGTGTCCGACACAGGGAAAGGCATCTCGGAGAGCAATCAGGCCGCTGTTTTCCGACGTTTTTACCGGGAGGAGGAAGTACACAGCGAACAGGGGGTGGGCATCGGACTCTATCTGGCCCGTGAAATCATTACAAAGCAGGGCGGCTATATCAAGGTGACTTCGGAGGTTGGAAAGGGTTCCACGTTCTCTGTTTTCCTTCCATGGCGATAAGAAACTTTGCCGTCGCGGACATTTCTGTAACATTTGGATTTTACAATATCCTTATCGGCAGGGAAAAGTCCCTGAACATCAGAAGGGGGTATCTTTCTATGAGTCCTGAGATACAGGCCAGAGATAAGGAGGAGCATTTGAGTATGAAGGTATTACAGACTATCGACCTGAAGCGCGGAACAAATTGCCGCAGGCGGCAGAAATTGCCAGGATGGCAATTGAATCGGAGGTGACGGACTATGACATGGCCTTTTGAAAATGATACCGGCACAGTGGAGAAGAAGCTGGCAAACCGCAGTATAAAAGCTGACAGACGGCGGAGCCTTTTTACCATCCTCACCATTGCCCTTGCCGTCTGCCTCATGGGCGCCATCTGTTTTATCTATTCCGCACAGCAGAGGAAGACCCTGGACGGTATCCTGGGACAGTATCAGGCCGGCTGCAGCGGGCTGACACGGGAAGAGGTTATACAGTTTGCAGACAGGGGACAGTTTGAAAAATGGGGTTATACGGCGGATGTTGGCTCGGTTCGTCATGAGGACAGCGTTTTGAATATCAGCTTTGTCAGTCCGGGGATGATCGACCTGATGGGATACGGCAAAATCATCGGTACCTATCCCCGGGAGGAAGATGAACTCTGTGTGGAACAGTCTTTTTTGAAACATTTTAATTTTACGGCAGAAGTGGGACAGACCCTCACTTTGAATCTTGGCAGCGGCGAGCAGCCCTATACCATCACAGGGATTTTGGACAGGGAGAATAGCAGCCGTATTTTTCTGGTCTGGATTCCGGAAGACAGTGTGGATACAGCCGGCCATGAGGGGCCCTATGATCTGTGGTTCCGCTTTGTCGGGAGTCAGGGGATGGAACCGGCGGAACTTCGCACAGACATCGAAAGGTTTTTCGCAGAAACAGGAATTTCGGAGGATCAGACCTTTTACAGTTCCAGCTACTTTGGGATGCTGGACCTTTATCTGGGGAGCGGAATGGAGATTTATATCCTGTCGGTACTGATTGCCGTCATCTGCGCCATCGTCATCTATAATATTTTCTACATTTCCGTGATGGGAAAGATGCGGGAATACGGCCGCCTGAAAGTGCTGGGAACGACACGGGCACAGTTAAAGCGGGTGGTAAAGAGAGAGCGGCGCTTTCTAACAGTCACAGCGATTCCCTTTGGATTGATCCTCGCCACAGGCGTCGCATTGATTGCCGTACCCGGCTATTGGTCCTGGCGTGAGAATCTCCTGTCTGCGGTGGCGATTTCCCTCCTGACCTATGGGATGGTTTTGATTGCCACCAGGAAGCCTTTGTCCATGGTGGGAAAAGTATCTGCCATCGAGGCTATCCGGACTACCGCCTATTCCGAACAGCAGGGCCGGGCTGTTTCCAGACGGCTTCACAGCCGACTGACCATACCCTGTCTGGCCCGGATGAATTTTTCCAGGAACCGGAAAAAGGCCTTTGTGACAGCACTTTCCTTAAGCCTGACCGGAATTCTGCTGCTTTGTGTCTCCGCCTATGCAAATTCGGTGGATGTAAAAGAAATGGCTCAATCCCAGTTCGGAGACAGGAGTCAGTATTTGCTGCAATATGAGGATTACGCAGGCAGGGAATTTTATGAGATGCAGAAAGAGAATCCTCTGGGGGAGGCTTTGCGGGAGGAGCTTGCCGCGATTCCCGGCGTGGACTGTGTCACGGCTTACGGCACAGCCTGTGTGGAAATCCCTGCCATCAGCCAGGTTCCGGGTAACCGGGAGCATGAGGCTTTTATCATCAGAGGTATTGACCAGGAGAATATGCTTAAGATGTATGAAGGAGAGGCGGTTTTGGATGGAACTGCGGATTACCGTCAGCTTCTGGACGGGGATGGCATTTTGGTCTGTCCCTCGGGCAGTGCGCTGAAAGAGATTTACAAGACCACTTATCAGGTGGGAGATACCGTTACCGTTTCCTGCTATAATGGACAGACGAAAACCTATACTGTGATGGGCATTGTCGAGAATATACCTATCTGTAACACAGCGCATTTCTTTATTTTGCCGGAGGAAGAACTACCCGCCCTTTATCCGGAAATTTCGGATTTTACCAGCTATGTGAATGTTCACACAAAGCAGGACAGCGGACAGCTGCGGCGGGCGATATTTGGCGTTGTGCCCGATGAGCGGGTGGCAATTTCCGGACTGGATGATCTGATGTCTGAACTGGAGGCCGGTCTGCGGGGGGAACTGACTCGGGATTACAGCCTTTTAGTCTTTATTTTCGTGTTTGCTCTGATCAATCTGGCCAACACGCTGATCACCAATCTTCTCGCCCGCCAGCAGGAGTTCGGTGTGTTCCAGTCCGTCGGCATGAGCGGACGGCAGATGTCCCGTATGCTGTCCTTTGAGTGTCTGTACTATGTAGGGATCACATTGCTTGCAACGTTGACACTGGGAACGGTGTGTAGTCTGATTGTGTGCAGATTTTTTAACCAGGTCGGCATGTTCGGGAATCTCACCTATCATTTCCCGGTGGCCCAGGTGCTGGTGTTTGCAGCCGCGCTGCTTGCGGTGCAGGCGGTGTTCTCGGTCTGTGCGGTCCGTTATACCAGAAAGTTCTCCCTTGTGGAGCGGATTAAGGCGGCGGAATGACTGAAACAGCAATAAAATTGTTTTGACATCTTTGACAGGATATAATAAAATATCTGTCTATGGCAGTGGCAAAAGTTACGCGAGGAGGTGGCGCATTGATTCATATTGCAATCTGTGATGATGAACAACATATGTCCGATCATATCAAGGCTTTTGTATCCGATTTTTTCCGTAAAAAGAACAGGGAGATCCACCTTCGGACATTTTCTAACGGCGAGGAGCTGCTGAATTACGACGGGCAGATAGACATCCTGTTTCTGGATATCCAGATGAAGGGTATGGACGGCATGGAGACGGCAAGGAAGCTGAGGGCGGATAAGTTCCTGGGCTTCCTGATCTCCATCACGGTAC
>CAQUWW010000188.1 GCA_948896875.1 uncultured Acetatifactor sp.
TACCAGAGCCGCCGGTGATACCGTCCGTATCAGCCGTGAATTATCTGCTCTGGATACGGACATTCTGCATCTCATTATCCTGGGCGGCGACGGCACTGTAAACGAAGCGCTGCAGGGGCTGTCCGATCCTTCCCGTGTCATTCTCGGCTATATCCCAACCGGTTCCAGCAACGACCTGGCAAGAGATCTGGGGATTCCGCGGGATCCTTCCAAAGCCCTGGACCTGATCCTGCATTCCGGGAAGCCGGTTCCAATGGACCTGGGTACCGTACACTATCCTGACGGTGAGACAAGACTATTTGCCGTCAGCTGTGGCATTGGTTTTGACGCTGCAGTCTGCGAGGAAGCTCTGCATTCCAAAATCAAAAAAATCATGAACAAGCTGGGGTTGGGGAAGCTGACCTATCTGGGTATTGCCCTGAGGCAGCTTTTTGCCTCAAAAGCAATCTCCGGCAGGCTGACCTTAGAAAACGGCAATCCTGTTGATATCGGCAATATGTTATTCACCGCCTGCATGCTTCATCGTTTCGAAGGCGGCGGCTTTATGTTCGCTCCTGATGCGGATGCAGGAGACGGCATTCTGGATATGTGTGCCGTAGGAGATTTGCCGAAACTTCTGATTTTATTTGCGCTGCCTACCGCATTCAAAGGAAAGCATTATAAGTTCAAGGGAGTCACTCCTTACAGAGCCAGGACGCTTACCATTGAAACCAGCCGTCCCCTGTGGGTGCACACGGATGGCGAGGTCACCCGCAAAAGCAATCAGATCCGGGTCACCTGTGAAAAAGAAGCAATCCGGGTAATACGCTGATTTTCTGATTCCTTAAGGTTTTCTAAAGATTGCTTAAGAACTGAAAAAAAGCATTGAATTTTATTTTTTACAAGCTATACTAGAAAACTAGATTGGGGAGAAAAGTGAAAGGTTGGTTTGTAAAAATGAAAACTTTAAATCGCTTCTATGCGAAATATAAGCACGGAATTCCTCTGGCCATCTACATGGGTATCTATCTGATATGGTTCGCATGGCTGGAAAATTCCAATAAAAAGAATTATCAGGTCATTCATGTGGCAATGGACGATTATATTCCTTTCTGCGAGCTGTTTATTGTTCCTTATTTCTTGTGGTTTGCCTATGTGGCCGCAGTGGTTGTATTCCTGTTTTTCAAAAACAAGCAGGATTATTACAAAACCTGTGTATTCCTGTTCACCGGCATGACGATTTTTCTGGCCATATCCACGCTCTGGCCAAACGGGCATCATCTGAGATTGGCATCGATGCCCCGGGATAACATATTCACGCAGGCTGTTGCTTTTCTGTGGAAGATAGATACACCTACCAATCTGTGGCCCAGTATTCATGTGTATAACTCCCTGGGCGCACATTTCGCCGTGATGCACAGCGCTGAACTGAAAGAGAAAAAGGGAATCCGGATTGCTTCCTTCTTCTTATGTGTATCCATCATCCTCTCCACAATGTTCTTAAAGCAGCATTCCGTGTTCGATGTGGTGACGGGAATTGCACTTGGCAGCGTCATGTATGCTTTTGTCTACAGAAGAGAGGCGGCGCTGGCTGCCAGGAAAATGCGGAAGAGCATGAAAAAAAGGATTTCCATGTGACAAAATGTTCCAATATTAGAATGTTCCGATATGGCAAAATTCCAGATGCGGATCTGATAAAGATTCCCCGGTTCAGCAGAACCGGGGAATCTCATTCTTAGTATTAATTGAATTTAAATATCTTCTGACAGATTTTATATCCTCCAACGGAAATCTTACGTCCGCTTTTCCCCGGCAGCTTCATTGCGCTTCCCATGATGCCGTGGCGCATTCGCGTGAACAGCTTTCTGTCTTTCGACTTCAGGTATTTCCATAATTCTTTCTTCTTCTCCAGGTTCTCCTCTGTGCCGGACCGGATCAAAAGCACGGAAGATACTGTGGTGATAATCTCCAGATAGTTGTACATATACTGATAAAGCCTCTTGTCCTTTAGCAGCTCCTGTTTCCTGTCCACAAAATAGTCAACCATGATTTTATTCACCTTGATTTGCTGATCAATTCTGGATATCATGGTGGCCTCGTTTACCGACTGTCCTTCTCTTCCGATATAGTATCGATACAGATTGACATCCAGATAATAAAGATTCTTCACATATGGAAGAGGTTCAAACACGTAGATATTGTCCACATAAAAAGTATGCCTTGGCAGTTCAAGCCCGCATTCCTTCAATAATTTCGTTCGGAAGATAACCGAATGCATCAGTATATAATGCCCCTTTGAAAAATGGTGGCAGTCCTCCCAGGTAAACATTTTTTCCTCGGGAAGAATATGACGATAATGCATTACTTTTTTGCGCTTCTCTCCCTCCTTTTCGTAGACAAAGTTGCAGACCAACATGTCCAATGTACAAGCCCCCCCAGCCAGTTCCCGCAGTTTATCCAGAACCTGGAGAAAAGCCTCCTTTTTCACCCAGTCATCACTGTCCACTACTTTAAAATACAGTCCTGTGGCATTCCGGATTCCTGTATTCACAGCGGCGCCATGTCCCCCGTTCTCCTGATGAACAGCTTTTACAATAGTGGGATATCTTTCAGCATACGCATCCGCCACCTGTGCGGTCCCGTCTTTTGTGGAACCGTCATCCACGATAATAATCTCGACATCCTCCCCGCCCACCAGCAAAGAATCTATGCATTTTGCCATATATCCTTCCGAATGATAGCAGGGAATTGCGATAGATAACAGTTTCATTTTGTCCTCCTTATTTCCTTCCTGATTCCAGATATTTTTTATATGCGCCAAAGGCGGATGGAATGGGATATTTATTCCCGGCCTCCTCTGGTTCTATATAGATCCAATCCTGCCTGATCTCTCGTTCTGTCTCCCTTATTTCCGTCTCCCTCTTCTCCAGACTGTCCACCCTGACTCTGTAGCCCTTCATATGCCATTCCCTGTGCGTAAAGATATGCTTCGCATCCTCCAGAGCCTGTATCTCAAGAGGCTTCAATCCTTTATCTGCCAGATAGTATTCCACTTCTTCCGCGGTCCGAAACCCCTCCATCGCCGGAAATTCATACATTCCGGCCAGAAGTCCTCTGTCCGGACGCTTCTGCAAGACAGTCCTTCTATCATCCTGAATCAGCAGTATTGTCCTGTTCTCAATCTGTCTCGGCTTTTTCGCCTGCCGTTTGGGATATTCCTGCTCAGTCCCTGTCATATGCGCCAGGCAGAATTCCCTGAGGGGACAGCTGTCACACAGAGGCGCACCGTTTGGAATACACACGCAGGCTCCGATTTCCATCATGGCCTGATTAAAATCTCCGGGTCTGTCCTTCGGTATGACTTCCTTTAACGCCTGTTCCACCGATTCCTTTACTTTGCTGTCTGTAATCGGCCGTTCATCCATTCGGAGCCTGGACAGTACACGGAGAACATTTCCATCCACTGCCGGAACCGGGCGCTGGAAGGCAATGGATGCAATGGCTCCTGCCGTATAGCTTCCGATCCCGGCAAGCTCAAGCAGCTGTTCATAGTTATCCGGCATTTCTCCTCCATATACCATCTGTATCTGGACGGCCGCCTTTTGAAGATTTCTGGCCCGGTTATAATACCCCAGCCCCTCCCAGAGCTTTAGCAGAGTCTCCTCCTCCACATCAGCCAGCGCACCGATATCAGGCAATGCCTTCATAAAACGTTCAAAATAAGGCATTACAGCCTGCACTCTGGTCTGCTGCAACATAATTTCCGACACCCATACACGATAGGGAGTAGGGTTCTCCCGCCATGGAAGAATTCTTTTGTCACTATCATACCATTTCAACAGCGGTATTGAAATATCCTTTCGCTTAGACTTTTCTAAGTTTTTCCTTAATGTTTCATGAAGTATAATCGGAACCGGTCTGTTTACTTCCAGCGTTTCCGGTGTAACCAGGCAGTCATACGCCAGTAGTTCCACCCCTTCTTCCCTGGCTCTGCAAAGTACCTCTGCAAATTCGGGATGCGTATCTTTGTTGGGGGTAAAATACTTTACTCCCTGCATCTGAATCACAAACATCACAAAACACCGATAACCTGCATGTCTGGCCTGAATCAGCTCTTCCACATGCTTTACCGCCCGCTCTGACGGCGCGTCCGGAAACTGAACCACCCCGTTCTCTTCCAGTGTCACGCCTTTTACTTCCATAAATATTCGTTCTTCCCTCGTCTCTATATAAAAGTCAAATCTGGAGTTTCCATATGTGAATTCCGGCTGTATCATCGATATATCCGAAAAATATCCGCCTTCCCGCAGCCACTCTTCCACTACTTTGTTGGGTGCCTGGGAATCCATATTGACCAGTCTTGTCCCTTTTTCCACCGCCACAAGGTCATAAGCCGTACGTCTTTCGGGATTGTCGCTTTTCTCCAGATAGACAAGTGCCCCTCTCTGCAGAAGCTCCCGGCACCTTCCGGTATTTTTCACATGTACGGTCTCTATCCTGTCTGTTTCTTCCTCCTGGCATTGCTCTCTGTCAGGAGGAAGTGCTTTCTTCTGCCTGTGCCTCTCTTCCATATTGCCGATTTCCACCCTGGCGATAAACCGGTTGGGGCGTTCCAGGAAACGCCCCGCCACAATATGTCTATATCTCATTTTGTAAATCCGTCTCCTTTATCTATACTGACGGCTCATCCCACACTTCTGCCGTATGGCACTCTGGCCGCAGGCACCGCCTGCGCCGCACTGACCGTATGCACCGATTGATCATCAAAAAATATCTGCGCACCAAATGCCTTCAACACATCCTTCTTCTCCAGGCCTCCCAGAAAAAACGCCTCGTCCACCCTCACATTCCATGCCCGCATTGTGCGGATCACCCTCTCATGAGCAGGCGCACTTCTGGATGTCACAAGTGCCGTTCG
>CAQUWW010000189.1 GCA_948896875.1 uncultured Acetatifactor sp.
TCCATATGCGGGCCTGCGCATATAAAAAGCCCTCTGCCGACTCTTCATCAGCAAAGGGCGTCATCAACGCGGTACCACCTTTGTTCACAGCTGGACATACACGTCCTCTGCTGCCTCAGCGACTTCCATTAAAGTCCTATCCTGTAACGGGGATAACTCGTGAAATCTTACTTCTCAATTTTCAGATTCCCGGCTTGAAAGCTACCTTCCGCATTCCTTCCTTTGAACGACCTTTCAGCATTCCCTGTGGGAACAGCCCTTCTCTCTATTAAGGGGTGATGCGTACTCCTCTTCGTCACTGCCTTTCACTTATATTGTTTACTATATTCTATCCCTCATGTTTTGTCAAGAAAATTCAATCCGGCCTTAAAATTTTTGGAAGCTTAAACTGGCCTGGTAAACTTTTCCTATTCTGGCACTTTTTATCATGCCACTTATAAGTTATACTGACGATCACTAGAATTTGCCAAGTCACCCGACTCACGAGCGACGGATGCTGTGAATTTGTGGCAAACTTTATCGCTCGTGAGTATAAACTGTCAAACATATGAAACTTCTATGCCGCCAACTGTACCATCATAAATGAAAATAAGGCAGCAATATAATTTTGATGAGGCTGTCGCATTGAGTATCCAAAGTACCAGATATACCAACGCTTTCCCACAGAATGCCATATCTTGTACTTCAAAGCTATAATGCCACAGCCCATTGTCAGGAATAAAGAATCAGGAGAATAGTGTGATGAAAAAACAGGAAAATGAAACGAAAGACATGGGTAAGAAAAAAAGTTATGGGCTGTTGATCATAGGCGCCATATTATTGATCGCAGGAATTATCTTTGCAGTGTATGCTTACAATTCCAGCTATCAGGAATCTGTGGTGGTTGGAGGGCAGCTGTCGGAGCTGAAAACCCGGGTAACCGCCGTAAAAGAGGGGACTGCGGAAGGGGACCTGGACGCGTTGAATGCAGAAGTCAGCAGCCTGTCTCAGGAAAAGCTGAGTCTGGAACGCCCTTACTCCTACAGTCTGACACTTCTCTTTTTCGCCATCCTGCTGACTGCAAAGGGAATCTATAATGCCGTCATCGGTGTACGTTCTTCCGAGAAGGCAGATGTCAGGCGCCTGGCTCAGGCAGGTCTTCTGACCGCCCTGTGTTATATCGGGTTCGCCTTCTTTAAAATCGACATTCCCGCAGGTACGGAAAAGGCGTCCTTTCATTTCGGCAATGTATTCTGCGTGCTGGCCGCACTGCTGCTGGGCGGCTATTGGGGCGGTCTGGCCGGCGCGGTGGGTATGACCATCGGTGACCTGACCACCACTTATGTGACCAGCGCTCCCAAAACCTTCCTGCTCAAGCTCTGCATCGGGCTTATCGTAGGCCTGGTAGCACACAAAATATTCAAGCTGGGCAAAAGCCACTCCCCCAAATATGTCACCGGCGTTACTGTGCTTGCCGCTGTCTGCGGTATGGGATTTAATGTGGTCGCCGACCCTCTGGTAGGGTATTTCTACAAAACCTATCTCTTCGGCATCCCCCAGGACGTCACTACGATTCTGGTCAAAATCAGCGCTCTGACCACCAGTGTCAACGCTGTGGTCGCGGTAATCGCAGCCTCTATCATTTATCTGGCCCTGCGTCCCGCTCTGAAAAAGGCCGGATTGTTTGTGGAAATTTGAGTTCCACGTCTGTCCCTTCGTTACCCGGTCACAGGCAGAGGATTTCCGGCCGTTTAGTGCATGCGTCCATAAATCCTCCGGGCACCGAACGGATAAATGCTGTTTGAAAATAATATGCTCCCACCCAGGTAGACAAGCGAGCTCATAAACTCTTGTTACTCAGGAGGGAGCATACTTATGTTATTTTATGTCATTTTCTGAAATCAATGCTGATATTTCCCATGGAACACTCAATTTCCATCTCTTTATCCGCATGATTGTCAATTTTTCTCTCGCTGGAAAAACCGCTGTAGCTTTCCGAGCCCAGAGAAATATTCCCCATGGAGCCTTCCAGATGATAATTGAAGGCCTCTTCACGGTCATCCAGCGTCATCTCCACATTCCCCATGGAGCACTGCACATCGGCCTCGCTTTCTATGCTTCCCTCCGCCCGGAATTCGCCAAGTCCCACCTCGGCTTCCAGCTTTGCAATACTCATGTCAAATAATTCGATAGAACCTGCTCCCACAGAAAGTTCCAGATTCTGCGCCTGTACACCGTCCAGCACAATCCGCCCGGCCCCCACCTCCAGATTTGCACTTTCGGCGTGCAGCTCTGCAAAGCTAAGCTCTCCGGCCCCCACTTCTATCTTTACCTGTTCAAAGAAATAATCCTGTGGCACATAAAGGATAATCCTGCGCTTACTGACCTCCGCAAAATCCTTTACGGAGCCTGTGGTGGCTCTGACGTACAACGTATCTCCACTTACATATCCCTGAAATTTATGGGCATGTTCCGCTTCCAGATAGATGGAATCATCCTCCGAAATCTTTGTCTCCAGCTGGCAGCCACCCACCTCAACTTCCAGGCTGCGGATATTCTGGCCGGGACAGTATCGCTCCACATTCCCTGTCATGACCTCGAATTCCCTGTCAAACGTACTGGCATCCTGAATATCATAATCCACATCGTCAAGAGCATCCCCTATATCTTCCAGGAAATCACTTCCCATTTCCATATGCCAGTTCCGCCACCCTTCCCCCGCATGTATTCTGCCTCCGCTTATATCCTCCAGCATCTGGGAAATGCTGCTTCTGCCTGCGATCGTGCTTCCCACCATGCCCAGCACACAACCCAGAACCGCGAATATAAATGCAAGAATCGCACACCGCTTCATAAACTTTTTCATCTTATATCAACCTCCTCTTCGCCTTCAACAGACATCTGGCAAAAAATTTGCATAGAGAGGCAATTCCTCTACACATGGCCGGCGTGGCGATTCCCGCCATGGCCACAGTCAGCATCAGGAACAATATGCCGACACAGCCGCACAACAGCCCGCCTCCGATCATGGCAATTCCCACCCAGGGATTGGAAAAAAGGCAGACAACACCCACGATCACCAGAACCACCAGCACAAGCAGCAGGCAGATCGCAGCCACACCGAAGCCGAGCATCATCCCAAACCATGCCACCACGCCTCCGAACAATACGCCCGCTACCGACATCACCGTTCCCAGAAGAAACGGAGCTGCAAAAATCAGTACGGTGGCTATCAGCGCAATCAGCCAGACCGGCATTCCTTCGCTCTTTGAAGGTTCCCGGTAAACAGGCTCGGTCTGTGTTCTTATTTTCTGAGTCTGATCGGGCGTCGAAGTGTCCGCCGCCTTACTCCACTCCTGTCCGGAAGATGAATATCTGCTTTCCTGTGCCGGCTCCTCCGCCGTATTCTGTGTCTTCTGATCATATTCCATAATCACCCTGTCAGAAGCCTTTACCTTGCGCGCAGCCCGCGCCTGGCAGGCACTTTCAAACAGATCCCGTTTGATATTCTCCGCCACTCTGGCCGGATTCCCCAAAGCCTCAATGACAGTCTGTTCATTTTCGCTGCCGGCATCATCAAAATAATCGTTATAGTATTGAATCGCCTCTTCCCGTTCTGTGGATGGAATGCTTTGAAGCAGGCTTTCCAACTGATTCATAAAATCTGCTCTGTTCATACTCCTACTACCCTTCCCTCAAATAATCCTGTAATTTTATCCGCGTACAGCCTCCACTCACTCTCATATAGCTGCAGCTGTGCCCATCCCCTGCTGGTTACCTTGTAGTACCGCCTGTTTCTGCCCGCGCATTCCATGTCATAGACTTCCAGACATTCGTCCTTCTGCAGTCTTCTCAACACAGGGTAAAGCGTGGATTCCGATAGTTCAATTACCCTTCGGACTTCCTGCGTAATCTTGTACCCGTAGGTCCCTTCCGGTTCCTTGGAGACTACGGCCAGCACAATCGCGTCCAGAAGTGCCGCTCCTGTATTAAATACCATTCAATCCGCTCCTTATCTTATGGCCATGCTTCCTTGCTCACATGGTACCATTTTATTCTATCTGTTACACGGCGGAGCATATTGTTTTTATATGCAATATTATATGCCGTATAATATTAGCTGTTGGCTATACTATACGGCATATAATATCATATGTCAATACCTATTTTAAAAAATTCACTGATTTTTTTGTCGATCCAATCGAGATGATCTTTCAACACATCGTATATTCGGACGATAAGGTCAATGTCCTCTTCCAGCATAATTTGATGAAGGCGACCCTGATTTTGGGTGTAGGGGCAGATAACTTCGCGTTTAGTTCACAAGGGCGGGTGCCTTGTGCAAGGACCTTTATGGTCCTGAGGACTAAGTCCAGGTTATCACGATGACCGACAGGGGCTTTCGCTAAGACCAGGTTTTCTGCAAGGGTCAACGGGGAGTTACTGCTAAAGTCCAGATTATTGCAAGGACTTGATAGAGGTCTTTCCTCTACAGCAGAGGAACGGCGGGAAAGGGGCGGGAGGTTCTTTATTCTGCAGGGATAACGCGCCGATGAACTCCACTGCAACAGAGACTAATTGACGGGCAGGAAGAGCCTGCCCGCCAAAGTCTCAGTAAGCAGTGGATTTCATCTCTGCTAAGGGCATCCCTTAGTGCGGCCATAAAGAGCCTCCCGCCCCTTCCCCGCCTGTTTTTCCGCAAGTTTTAGAAGGGGAATACCGCGGACTGGTTTATAATCCCGTATAGTCGGAAGGTGTTTCGTCCATACCTGCGCTTTTCCTGTAAAACATGCTGAGAAACAGGCAGAGGAGGCCGGTGGCTCTTTCCGAA
>CAQUWW010000190.1 GCA_948896875.1 uncultured Acetatifactor sp.
GAAGATTGACAGCATGAAAGTCATCATCCAGCCCGAGGACGGGCTTTGCGGGCAGGCCTGCGTGGCAATGCTGGCCGGGGTCACCATTGCGGAGGTAATCAGTGTGATGGATTGCCGTGAGTGGCAGGCGACCATGGGACGCATGATTTCCGCGCTGAATTATTATGGGATTGACCACAGCGACGTGATTCATTATACGGAAGGGCGCAGTGCGGTGCTGCCCAAATGCTGTATTATGATGGAGAAAATGGGACGGTACTGCCATTATCTGGTGCATTATGACGGGAAGTACTATGACTCCAATTTAGGGGTGCTGGAAGAGTATGACATGTCGAAACTGCTGGGGTACCTGGAGATTAAGTGCGAATAAGGCGGAAAAGAGTCTTTTCAAATGCGAATTGGTATGTGTGCCGAAGCACACATGGGAGGATAGAAATCGCAAGCAAGCAAACGGGCCTGTAGTGAGATACAGGCCCGTTTGCTCCGTTCAGAAGGTATATTCTCTGGACTGACAGTAATGGAAGGTCCGGAGGCAGCTGTTTTTGTCGTAGGTCACAGTATAACAGTCGTCCGGCTGGTCCATTTCCACAGTCTTTTCGAACAGAATGTCAGAGAATGTATTTCTGGGATGCCTGGAGTCCTGCCGTCCGGAACCCGTATGATCCTTTTTTAACTTTGACATTCTGACTACCATCTGAACCGGATACACCTTGAAATTGTTCTGAATTCCGTTTGCTCCGTTAATCCCTCCTTGGATGTATATTTCAACAGTGTCCGAAAGCTTTCTACTGTTTATATCGGCAATTTATGGGAATCCTTTTAGGGAAAATTCAAAATCTAAAATAAATATTAAATCAGTGGACAAGAAAGAAAGTGAGATAATAAGAGAAAAAATGAGATAATAAGAGAAAAAGAGAGATAACAGAATTTGGTTTTCTGAGAATATGTTTGCAAAGACTACCATATAAAATTATTATATGTTCTAGTGATTAGCACTCATACTTTAAGAGTGCTAACAAACAATAAGCATAATGTTAGGAGGCAATGATCATGAAGTTAGTACCTTTAGGTGACAGAGTTGTGTTAAAGCAGTTAGTTGCAGAGGAAACCACGAAGTCCGGTATTGTTCTTCCCGGACAGAGCAAGGAAAAACCTCAGCAGGCAGAAGTGATAGCGGTAGGCCCCGGTGGTACGGTGGATGGCAAGGAAGTCAAGATGGAAGTAAAGGTGGGCGACAGTGTTATTTATTCCAAATATGCCGGTACGGAAGTGAAGCTTGACGAGGAAGAGTTCATCATTGTAAAGCAGAATGATATTCTGGCCATTGTGAACAATTAGGAAGCAATGAAACAGCAGGATTAATTTATAGAAAATGGAGGCATAATCATCATGGCAAAAGAGATCAAATACGGTGCGGAAGCCCGTGCAGCATTAGAGTCCGGTGTCAATCAGCTGAGTGATACCGTGAGAGTAACCCTTGGACCGAAAGGAAGAAATGTAGTATTGGATAAATCCTTTGGCGCACCCCTGATTACCAATGACGGTGTGACCATCGCAAAGGAAATCGAGCTGGCAGATGCCTTTGAGAATATGGGCGCCCAGCTGGTGAAGGAAGTGGCCACCAAGACCAACGATGTGGCAGGTGACGGTACAACGACGGCCACTGTTCTGGCACAGGCAATGGTGAATGCAGGAATCAAGAACCTGGCGGCAGGTGCGAATCCTATCATTCTGAGAAAAGGTATGAAGAAAGCCACCAATTGCGCAGTGGAAGCCATTTCCAAGATGAGCCAGAAGGTAAACGGCAAGGAGCATATTGCAAGAGTAGCCGCAATCTCCGCAGGAGATGAGGAAGTAGGCCATCTTGTGGCAGATGCCATGGAGAAGGTGAGCGGAGACGGTGTCATCACCATCGAAGAGTCCAAAACCATGCAGACAGAGCTGGATCTGGTAGAAGGAATGCAGTTTGACAGAGGATATATTTCCGCATATATGGCAACGGATATGGATAAGATGGAAGCCACGCTGGAGAATCCCTGCATTTTGATTACAGATAAGAAGATTTCCAACATTCAGGAGATCTTGCCTTTGCTGGAGCAGGTGGTACAGTCCGGAGCGAAGCTGCTGATCATTGCCGAGGACGTGGAGGGCGAGGCCCTGACCACTCTGATTGTCAACAAGCTGCGCGGCACCTTCAATGTGGTGGCTGTAAAGGCTCCCGGCTACGGTGACAGAAGGAAAGAAATGCTGCAGGATATCGCCATTTTGACCGGCGGTACCGTGATCAGTTCCGAGCTTGGCTATGAGCTGAAGGATGTGACCATGGACCAGCTGGGCCATGCAAAATCCATAAAGGTGCAGAAGGAGAACACCGTGATCGTGGACGGCGAGGGCGAGAAGGAGGAGATTCAGGCCCGGATCGGACAGATTAAGAAGCAGATCGAAGAGACCACCTCCGACTTTGACAGAGAGAAGCTGCAGGAGAGACTGGCGAAGCTGGCCGGCGGCGTAGCGGTGATTCGTGTGGGTGCCGCCACAGAGACAGAGATGAAGGAAGCAAAGCTTCGCATGGAAGATGCATTGGCAGCTACCAGAGCCGCTGTGGAAGAAGGCATTATCTGCGGTGGCGGATCCGCTTATATTCATGCGGCAAAGGATGTGGCGAAGATGGCAGAAAGTCTGGAAGGGGATGAGAAGACAGGTGCGAATATTGTTCTGAAAGCTCTGGAATCTCCTCTGTATCATATCGCAGCCAATGCGGGTCTGGAAGGCAGCGTGATTATCAACAAGGTGAGAGAGTCCGAAGTGGGCGTTGGCTTCGACGTGCTGAAGGAAGAGTATGTGGATATGGTGAAGGCAGGTATTCTGGATCCTGCAAAGGTGACCAGAAGCGCTCTGCAGAATGCAACCAGCGTGGCAAGCACTCTGCTGACCACAGAGAGCGTTGTTGCCAACATCAAGGAAGAGACTCCCGCAATGCCTGCAGGTGCCGGCGGCATGGGCGGAATGATGTAAATTGGAAACAGAAGAATAAGGTTTCATTTTTAAAAGCCCCCTGCCGGCAGTGGCAGGGGGCTTTTGAGGTATTGTTCGGAAGAAACGAAAGGGTATAAAAGCATGAACCGATTTGAGTATATTGTCATGGAGATAGACGGAGATTACGCGCACCTGAAGCGCACGGATGTGGAATCAGACGAGCTGAAGCTGGTGGCCCGCGCGCTTCTGCCGCCGGAAATCACCGAAGGGACAAAGCTGCTGTATGAGTGGATGAGCTACAGCATTATAGAATAAACGGTGCCGAAGGCACTTTACCTCTTATGTACGATAACTTACCTCTTACACAAAATGGGTTTACAGACCTGATATTTCCTGTATACTGAAATTACAGAAGGAAATCCTAAATGGTTAAAAGAGAATCGCAGTTGCAGCAGATATGGAAAAGGAAGAGAAATGAAGGTAAGGATAGAGATTGAGGAAGGTCTGGAAGAGGAAGAAGCGATTATCCGCTGTGGCAATCTGACAGATTCCATCATAGAGCTTCAAAATTACATATCGAAACAGGGTAACGGAAAAAGATGCCTTTCTCTGAAAAGCGGCGGTACGGAATTCTTTGTTCCCATAGGAGACATTTATTTTTTCGAGACAGAAGGAAGAGAATTGCGCGCACATACGGCGGATCAGATTTTCATCTGCGAGTATAAGCTTTATGAACTGGAAGAACTTCTACCGGGGAACTTTATGAGAATCTCGAAGTCCACCATAGCCAATCTGGATTATATCTGGTCCGTGACGAAGAACATGACTGCTTCCAGCCTGGTGGAATTTACAGGAAGCAACAAAAAGGCAATGCTGTCCAGAGCCTATTACAAGGCTGTGACGGAGAGGCTCAAGGCAAGAAAACTGGGTTTATAAACGATTGGAGCGAGAAGAAAGAGAGGGAAAATCATGAGAGGTAAGAGTAGTATTTTCTGGGGAATTATGTTGGTGCTGGGGGCGGTGGCGCTGCTGGTGAACAAGATGGGATATCTGGAGGGACTGAGTTTTGGATCCATTCTGCTGAATATTGTGTTGGTTGCGATTCTGATAAAAGGGGTTTTTGGAAGAAGATTCGGAACAATTTTATTTTCCATTGCCTTTCTGGTGATTATCAATGATAAACTGCTGCATCTGGAAGCTATCACACCATGGCCGGTGCTGGGCGCGGCGCTTTTGGGCACCATAGGATTGAACCTTTTGTTTCCGGGGTTTAAATATGGAAAAAAATTTGTCCCGCGTATTGGGAGCGGGAACCGCTGGAGAAGCGGAGGAACTGTGAACGTCAATGACAACGGAGGCGTGGTATCCTTTGACAATGTCTTTGGCAGTGCGGTGAAATACGTTTCCGGTGCGGTCAGCTTCGGGGGGATAGACAATGTGTTTGGCTCTATGGAGGTCTATTTCACGGATGCCGAGCTGGTGGACAATAATGCCAGCGTCACCGTGGATCTGGTGTTTGGAGAAGTGGTGCTCTATGTGCCGGCTTCCTGGAGAGTGGAGGTGAAGACAGAAAATATATTTGGTTCCACGGATGAGAGCGGAAGGACTGCCCGCGACGGGGAAAATGTTCTGTATGTGGGAGGCTCCGTGGTGTTCGGACATCTGGGGATTGTGTATGTATAAGCACTAAATTTCAGAAAAAATACAAAAAAATGCAATTCGTTCTTTGCGGGTTGCATTTTTTGTGTTATACTCCTGTCTTTGACAGTTGAGAAAAAATAAAATCGCTACAGCACCTGAAAAACTGG
>CAQUWW010000191.1 GCA_948896875.1 uncultured Acetatifactor sp.
ATACAAATCCCCTGTGGTGAAGGAGGCAATGCTTTCATTGTACAGGGAATAGGGGGAGGTGGTGCCTGCCTTAATGATATTGCCCTTGTAAAGCTTGAATTTCACTTCTCCGGTAACGTATTTCTGGGTTTCTTCAATGAAGGCCTGCTCTGCCAGACGCAAGGGGGTAAACCATTTTCCCTCATAGACGAGGCTGGCGAAACGGCTGCCCATTTCTTTCTTCATTGCATACGTATCTCTGTCAAGGATAAGCTCTTCCAACTGCTGATGGGCCTCCATCAGAATGGTGCCGCCGGGAGTCTCATATACGCCCCGGGACTTCATACCCACCACACGGTTCTCCACGATATCGACGATGCCGATGCCGTGCTTTCCGCCCATCTGGTTTAAGGTGCGGATAATATCGGAAACCTTCATGGCTTTGCCGTTTACGGAAGTGGGAATTCCTTTTTCAAATGTCATGGTGACATACTCTCCCTCCTCCGGCGCCTTTTCCGGGGTAACACCCAATACAAGGAGGTGGTCATAATTGGGCTCATTGCCTGGATTCTCCAGCTCCAGACCTTCATGGCTGATGTGCCAGAGATTGCGGTCACGGCTGTAGGAGGAATCTGCGGAAAAAGGAAGGTGAATTCCATGGGCCTTGCAATATTCGATCTCGGATTCACGGGAATCCATTGTCCACTTGTCGCTTCTCCATGCGGCGATAATCCGGATATCAGGAGCCAGAGCCTTGATTCCCAGCTCGAAACGAATCTGATCGTTGCCCTTGCCGGTAGCACCGTGACAGATGGCGGTTGCTCCCTCTTTCCGCGCGATTTCCACCAGCTTTTTGGCGATAAGCGGTCTTGCCATGGAAGTACCCAGAAGGTATTTGTTCTCATAAATGGCATTTGCCTGTACACAGGGAACGATGTATTCCTCACAGAATTCGTCAATGACATTTTCGATGTAAAGCTTGGAAGCGCCGCAGGCCTTAGCCCTTTCTTCCAGACCGTCCAGTTCCTCTTCCTGTCCGCAGTCCACACAGACACAGATGACTTCATAATCAAAATTTTCTTTTAACCAGGGAATGATGGCGGTGGTATCCAGGCCGCCGGAGTAAGCCAGAACTACTTTTTCTTTCATTGATAGGAATCCTCCGTATATGATATATTTTCAGGTTATTTTTGCCTTAACACACTATATGTAACAGTTCAGGCAGGGCACTGAATTGTTATCACTATACAACATTCCGTCAGGAAATGCAAGTGACAGATAAAAAGGACTTGACAGAAAAACTGTATTAGTACTATAATACAGTCATGGAAACTGTATTATAAGGCTAATACGGTTGGAGTGTGTAAAATGATATCATTTGATGAATTTATATTGGAAGACAGCGGGCCGGTGTACCTGCAGATTATCCGCTATATGAAACAGGGCATCGTCTCCGGCATCATAGGTGATAGAGAAGAGGTGCCTTCAAGGCGGGCATTGTCCGCGCTCCTGGGGGTGAATCCCAATACCATCCAGAAGGCATACCATATATTGGAGGAGGAAGGGATTCTCTGTTCCAGATCCGGCGCCAAAAGCTATACCCGTGTGGATGAACAGACTGTGGAAAAGCTTCGACAGGAGCAGCTTCTGGGAGATACCGGCGCCTGGGTAAAAGCCATGAAGCAGATGGGAGTATCCAGAGAGGAAGCCTGCGCGCTGGCGAGGAAGATATGGGAGGAACCATAGAATCCATGCTCTGCGGGGATTCCGGCGTCATGGATAATGTATGCATTTTGTGGAGAATATGGATAGGATACAGGCAGCGGGCCCGGGAGGAAGTTACGAGGCAAAAGCAGGAGGCGAAGGTATGACAGAAAGAAGAAAAAGGAAAGAAAAAAAGGGAGGCATATTGTCAGTCTGGGCATTGCTGTCCAGATGCAGCTTTTACAAAATAGCGGCAGTATTGTTCCTCATGATCCTGGCTGAGTGCGTTTCCTTTGCCATGCTTTTACAGGAAAGGCAATCCCCGGATTCACTGGAGGCCATGATTGACTACAGTCTGACGCCAATGATTTTTCTGGCGGCGCTGGGACTTACTTTTGGAATTCTGTCCTTGACGGGAGGGCGGCTGGACAGCAAAAGCCGGTACACTCTGATGAGCCTTCGACTTTCGAAGCCACAGCTTTTCCTGGTGAGACTTACTTTTAATATACTGTGTCTTGTGATGGTGTTTGCGGTACAGATTGCTCTGGCGTTCTGGATGGCACGGCTGTATAAGGAGACCTTTGCCCCGCCCCATTCGGCGGAGAGGCTTTTGTTCCTGACTTTTTATCGGAATACCTTTGTCCATTGTCTGCTGCCTATGGCGGAGACAGGAAAATGGGTGCGGAATCTTCTGCTGCTTCTGGCTTTTGGAACGGAGGCATGTGCCGGAGAGAAAAACCGCGGCGTTACGCAGATCAGCCTGTTTATTATGACGGCCTGCTGGTTTATCAGTCCCATTGGGCCGGGGTACAGGGACATTATCTGTGAAGTGGTATATATCGTAGTGATCGCAGGCAATATCATCCGGGCAGATCTGTTTCGAAGCGAGCATGCACGCAGCCATTCTGCCATGCGCCAAAGTCCGGGAGCGTAGGAAAAGCTTCCAGGTGCTTTTTCCTGTGGGGAAATTTTTCGCAAGGGCAACACCGGCGAAGCTGCGAATTTTACAGGATAAGGAGACTGCGGCAGTCGGCTGCGGAGTGAATGGAGTGAAACGGATCGAAGAGGGGTAGAGAATGACAGCTTTGAAGAAAATGTTAAAGGAACCCGAGGCTTTTTTCCCGCCGGGGTATCTATATAGAGAGGAAAGAACTGCGGCGGGAATACTGCTGGGAACAGGAATGCTGTGCAGTCTGCGCTTTTTTGGCCGTCTGCATGTTGCCGTGGAAGAGCTGTACTATGTGGACAGGATACGGGGCAGGACTTTGAGACCGGGCGAAGTGGCAGACTCTTTTCTGACGTTGGCTGGGAACTGTGTGTTTTTCTTCCTTCCGTTGTATTTGTTTCTGGCGGCTATGATGATCTATCACTATTTCTACTACCATCGGGAGACGAAGAGTATCTATCTGGTACGGCGGCTGCCGGAGAAAGGATTTCTGGGAAAAAGCTGTGTACAGATGCCGCTTCTGGGGATGGGAGCGGGCATGGTGGTCATGATTGTGTTGTTTCTGCTGTATTACGGAATTTACCTGCTGTCGATCCCCGCGGAGTGCATGCCCCGCCTGTGGTAATACGGGGGGATTGATCCGCAGGCAGCGGAACTGGACAGCAGCCTGGGGAACAATCCCCGGAAGAATTAACGGACGAGAAGCGGCCGGGAATACTTCCCAGGAGATGGGGATTGGTCCGCAGGCAGCGGAACTGGAATAGGAGATTACTTTATGCTGGAAATCAGGAATGTAAGTAAAATTTATCATGAGAAAACAGGCAGCGTACAGGCTTTGCATGATGTGAACCTGGAAATCGGTCAGGGGGAAATCGTGGGACTTTTTGGGGAGAACGGAGCCGGGAAGACCACTTTACTGAAATGTATTCTGGGCTTCCTGCCCTGTAAAGGAGAGATATTGTTGGATGGAGGGCCGATTGACAGGGGAAAGATTGCCAGATTGTCCTTTGCCACCTGCGAGCATTCCTTTTTCCCAAATTTGACACCGCTGTCTCACAGGGATTTTTATCGGATGCACTTTGGGACATTTCGGGATAAAAGATTTGAAGCGTTGATGGATTTCTTTGAATTGCCAATGCGGACGGCGCTGCGAAGTTATTCTGCGGGGCAGCAGAACCAGTTTGAAGTCATTCTGGCGCTGTGTCAGGGTGCGGATTACGTTCTGATGGATGAACCTTTTGCGGGAAACGATGTGTTTAACCGGGAAGATTTCTATAAAGTACTGCTGGGTATTCTGGAGCCGGAGGAGACAGTTTTTCTTTCTACCCATTTAATTGAAGAGGTGGAGAGATTCATCGGCCGGGCGGTGCTATTGCGGAAGGGCCGGGTGGCGGGAGATATCACCACATTGGAGCTGGAAGAGCAGGGTCGGACACTGATAGACTATGTGAAGGAGACTTATGGGTATCGCTCCGACAGGGTGAACAGGGCGTTGGAGGAGCTTACGGGGGAAAGGTAAGGCCGGAAAGTGAGCGCCCGCCGGTGACGGGCATGGGGTGTAAGGATGAAGAAATGTATGTTTGCAGCTATAGTGGGAATGATGCTGTCTCTGATACTGCTGCCTCTTGCAGGTATTGTGGTGAACAAGGGGAAAGAGCAGATTATAATTACGGAAGAAGTACTGGCCGGGAATCCGTCAGCTGCGGCGGGCGTCACACTGCGGACGGCGTCCCATTGGGACAATCATCTGTTCTGGGATACGGAATACACCATTGGGAGCGGCGAAGAGGCGAAGAGCGATTTTACTTTTTCTTCGGAAGCGGTGAAGTGGAGCCGCAGGGAGAGAAAGGATGCATATATATATACCATGGCCGGTGCCGGCTTTGGGAGTGCCATGACATATACGGGCATGGCTTTACATCCGGAAGAGTTCCCTTTCCCGGAGATCATCCGGGCGGCGGCAGAGAGGACAGCACCCGGAGAGACCCATACGGAAACAGTCAGAATCGGCGATTATGCAGCAAATTATTCACTGGATTTCGGGATAGAAGGCAGTTCTGTGGAGTACGAGGGCGATAACAATGAAAATGTGGCATTCCTGACGAAATTTTTTCATATATCCACAGCCGAAGACCGGATG
>CAQUWW010000192.1 GCA_948896875.1 uncultured Acetatifactor sp.
GCAGATGATGTCCCATTGCAGCAGTGGCTGCACAAAAAAGTGTTTCCGTTGGAGGCGAAGCTTTCCGACGAGGATATTTATCAGCTGACCAGGCTGGCAGTGCTGGAATATCTTACCTCCGGCATTACTTCTGTTTTCGAAATGTATCTATGTCCGGACGCAGCGGCCCGGGCCTGTATGGATATGGGGATGCGCTGTGTCTTAACCAGCGGTCTGAATGATTTTACTTCTTCTATAGAACAGACAGAGGAAGAGTACCTGAAGTGGAATGGGAAGAATCCTCTGATCAGTTATCAGTTGGGTTTCCATTCGGAATATACCTGTTCCCTGGAATTGCTTCGGGAAATTGCAAAGCTGGCCGAAAAGTATCATGCGCCTGTCTATACACATCTGGCGGAAACGGCGAAAGAGGTGGAAGACTGTAAGGCCCGTTATGGTATGACGCCTGCCTTATTTCTGAATCATCTTGGCGTATTTGCCCATGGGGGCGGAGGATATCACTGTGTGCATATGAGTGAAAGTGACAGGGAAGTCTTTGAGAAGCCGGGAATGTATGTGATTACCAATCCGGCCTCCAATTTAAAACTTGCCAGCGGAATCGCGCCTGTGGCAGATTATGTCAGAAGAGGCATTCCGGTGGCGGTGGGTACGGATGGTCCTGCCAGTAACAACTGTCTTGATATGTTCCGGGAGATGTTCCTGGTGTCAGGTTTAAGCAAGGTGCGGGAGGGGGATGCCGCCAGCATGGATGCAATGCAGGTGCTGAAGATGGCCACTGTGACAGGCGCTCACGCCATGGGGCTTGTACAGGCGGATGTACTTGCTCCCGGAAAGGTGGCAGATCTGATTTTGATCGACCTCCATCAGCCCAACATGCAGCCGATTCATAATATCCCGAAGAATCTTGTATACAGCGGCAGCAAGGCGAATGTGCGTATGACTATGGTAGGCGGACGGATCCTGTACGAAGACGGAAAGTTTCAGGTGGGAGAAAGTGCGGAGAGGATCTACGCAGAGTGTGACAGGATTGTAAAGCGTATTGTCTATACATGACATTGTAAAGGTTCTAATGATACATGTCAGGTAAGACGGCACGTTTTATATAAGGGAATCGCAAAGCGGTTCTCATGTTCTCTAATCAAATACATAGGAGGGAGTAAAAATGTTAGAGAAACTATTCAAGCTCAAGGAAAACGGCACAAATGTGAAGATTGAGGTTATGGCGGGTGTTACCACCTTTATGACCATGGCCTATATTCTGGCCGTGAATCCGAACATCCTTTCCGCATCGGGAATGGATGCAAATGCTGTTCTTCTGGCAACTGCGCTGGCATCTTTCCTGGGTACCCTGTTGATGGCGTTCCTGGCCAACTATCCATTTGCGCTTGCACCTGGAATGGGACTGAATGCGTATTTTGCTTACACGGTGGTACTCAATTACGGGTATTCCTGGCAGATTGCGTTGATGGCAGTGTTTGTGGAAGGACTTATTTTTATCGTGCTTTCCGTGACAAATGTCAGGGAAGCTATCTTCAATGCCATTCCAATGACGTTGAAGTCTGCCGTCAGTGCAGGAATCGGTTTGTTTATTGCATTTATTGGCCTTCAAAATGCCAAAATTGTTGTAAACAATGATTCCACCCTGGTTTCCTACCAGAACTTTAAAACGGATTTCAGTTCCGTAGGTATGGGAGCTCTGTTGGCTCTGATCGGTGTTCTGATTACCGGATTCCTTTTGATTAAAAAGGTAAAGGGAGGCATTTTGCTTGGCATCATCATTACCTGGGTTTTGGGAATCCTCTGTGAACTGATCGGCTTATATCAGCCGAATCCTGATCTGGGAATGTATTCCGTGATCCCGACGGCATTTGTATCCTTTGACTTTTCGGCTCTGGGCAACACCTTCGGTCAGGTTTTCAAGGCTGATTTCGGAGCATTGAAGAGTATTACGGAATTTATTGTGGTAATTTTTGCTTTCCTGTTTGTGGATATCTTTGATACCCTGGGAACCTTGATTGGTGTGTCTTCCAAGGCGAACATGCTGGACAAGGATGGAAAGCTTCCCAGAATTAAGGGCGCTCTTCTGGCAGATGCCATAGCGACCAGTGCAGGTGCGGTTCTCGGAACATCCACTACCACCACTTTTGTAGAGAGTGCTTCCGGTGTGACAGAAGGCGGCAGAACAGGTTTGACGGCAGTGGTGACAGGTCTGTTGTTCCTGCTGTCAGTGGTTTTCTCACCGCTGTTCCTCACAATTCCTTCTTTTGCAACAGCCCCGGCACTGATCATTGTAGGATTTTATATGATTGCTTCCGTTGCCAAGATTGACTGGGAGAATATGCTGGAAGCCATTCCTGCATTTCTGTGCATTCTTTCCATGCCCTTGATGTACAGCATCTCTGAAGGCATCGCGGTAGGAGTGATTTCCTGGACTATTTTGCATCTTTGCACCGGCAAGACAAAGGGAAAGGTCAGCATTCTCATGTATATCCTTACAGTATTGTTTATTTTGAAATATATTTTCCTGTAAGTGTAAGTATTGTATGTTTTCTATTCGGCGGGCGGCTTTTGGGCGGCCCGCCTCTGAGATAAATTGTAAAATGTAAAGGATTGGGAAATGGAATATTTCGTTTTTCTGGTGACCATGGCAGTGCTTGTCCTGGTCATTTTTGGAGCGGAGGCAGTGCGCGTCCGGAGAGAAGAAAAGAAATTTATACGGATTTTGTATGAAGACTATGGGAAACTTGTGGAAAAGGACTATGCCCTGGAGCGTTTTGCCAGAATGGACAGCTTTTTCAACAGGCACAGGCAGGAAGGCCAGCTGGATGACATCACCTGGAATGACCTGAATATGGATGAACTTTTCAAACGAATGAACTATACCCTTTCCGCATCCGGAGAGGAGTATTTGTACTATACATTGAGAACGTTACGGCAAAGTGAAGCCGAACTGGAGCATCTGGAAGAGGTAATCCGCTTTTTCGGAGAACATCCGGATGCCAGAGTGAAGGTACAGCTTGCAGCCAATCGTCTGGGATATACGGGAAAGTATTCCCTTTATGATTATCTGGATAATCTGAATCTTCTTGGGGAACGCTCCAGCGCAAAGAATCTGTTTCTGGATTTTTTGTTCCTGGTTTTGATTGGGCTTGCATGGTTTAATTTTTCTCTGGGAATTATGGGGATTGTCATCTTGGTGATTTGCAACATTATTCTTTATTTTCGTGAGAAGGGGGAGATTGATCCCTATATTACCAGCTTTTCCTATATCATGCGCCTGATGCAATCCTGCGGAGAACTGGAGAAAATATCCGTACCTGTCTGCAGGGAAGAATGGGAGGAAATCAGGAAAGCCAGAAAGCAACTGCAGGGAATGAAGAGAAATTCCTATTGGGTCATGTCCCCTTATCGCGGGAATGCTTCCGGGGATATTCTGTCCGTTTTTCTTGACTATATCCGTATGGTTTTTCATGTGGATCTGATTAAATTTAACAGCATGCTTAAGGTGCTGCGGGGTCATATCAGTGAGGTGGATACGCTTATTCAGATCTTTGGTTATGTGGAGACTGCTATTGCCATCTGGGAATTCCGGGAATCTCTGGAATACGGCTGGTGTCTGCCTGTATTTGACGGATCCGGACGGGTGGAGATGGAAGAGGGATATCATCCCCTGCTGGAGGAGCCTGTGAAGAATGGAATCAGTGCCGGCAGAGGGGTTCTGCTCACAGGTTCCAACGCTTCCGGTAAGTCTACCTTTCTGAAGACCATGGCTGTCAATGCCATAATGGCCCAGACCATCCATACCTGTACGGCGTACAGCTATCGGACCTCTTTTTTCAGGGTCTATTCTTCCATGGCCCTCAGGGATGATCTGGACTCCGGAGAGAGCTATTATATCGTAGAAATCAAGGCGTTGAAACGGATTCTGGACGCGGCCTTTACCGGAGAGGGAAAAGTGCTCTGCTTTGTGGACGAGGTGCTTCGGGGAACGAATACGGTGGAGCGTATTGCTGCCTCAACACAGATATTGAAGTCTCTGTGTCATCCGGATGTGATATGCTTTGCGGCTACCCATGATATTGAGCTGACAGAGCTGCTGCAGGAAGACTTTGATAATTATCATTTTGAGGAAGAAATTCGGGACGGGGATATTTCCTTTAACTACAGGCTGGAAAAAGGAAAGGCAACCACGAGAAATGCCATCCGGCTTCTGGAACTGATGGGATATGACCACAATGTGAAAAAGCCACCACACAGGCAGAGCATTTTATCGCAACTGGCTCCTGGCAGTAAGAGAGGGGTAAGATAACAGTTCAGTGTCCTGCCTGAACTGTTACATAAGAAGAGGAAATCCGGAGATAGCAAGGCGCAGGTCTTGACGAATCCGGTGGGATTCTGCTATACTGAACAAGTATTGTAAAAGTCCGCCTGGCGGATAGGTATGGAGTCAGGTTCATAAAGTGACGGGTACAGATTTTATATAAGCGAGGATGAATGTGTTATGTTAATCAATTT
>CAQUWW010000193.1:0-903 GCA_948896875.1 uncultured Acetatifactor sp.
CATCACGGCCTGGTCATAGAAATCCCATTGATAAATACTGGCCCGCAGCTGATACTCCATATCCTCATAATAGATATAAGACGCCTGATTCATCAACTGCACAAAGGTAGACATACCGATAAAAGCCGCCACACTGACTACAATGGAAATTACTGTTGTACGATATTTGACTTTTGCCCGTTTCAGATTCCTGTAAGCAATCTGACCTCCTATGCCAAACAACCTGCCCACAAGCGCGGGACTTCCCATCTCCTTCCTCCGGATCTTCACTGTATCATTGGCACGTATGGCGCTGATTGGAGAAATTTTTGCCGCCCGCCTTGCCGAGCCATATGCCGAAAAGAAAATGGTCACCATGGAAAGCACTGTTGCCAGTAAAATCGCCGGCACAGAAATTCCGAACACCAGTCCGATCCCCATGGCATCTTGCACAAGACCGCCTACTGCTTTCACCAGAATTGCCGACGCTGCAATCCCGCTGACCACTCCCAAAGGAATTCCCACCATCCCCAGAAATATTGCTTCATAATAGACAATTTTCCTCTGTTGGCTGGAAGTGGTACCCACCGAAGCCAGTCTGCCATAAAGCTTCATCTTCTCCGTCAGAGATATGGTAAAACTGTTGTGAATACAGAAAACACTTGTGACAATAATGATCAGGAGCGCAACTGCAGACATCCCATACAGCATATTCATGACACCGGAAGAAAAAATCAGAAGTTCCCATTTCAGCAGCCAGTAATTCTCCTTCACACTTTTTGCTACCTTCCGTATCTGCTGGACTTCCTCCTCAGTAAGCAGACCGGAATCATTCCCGTACCTCTGATACCACAGATAGTTATCATCTCCATAGAACTTCTGGTACAAATCCTCCGATATTCCCAGAATCCCCGCATTTACTTT
>CAQUWW010000193.1:913-2673 GCA_948896875.1 uncultured Acetatifactor sp.
CTCCAGCCGGGTAAACATGGAATAGCCCGGTGCGATGCGCGGTTCTATTTCCGTATTGGGCCGTTCTACAATACCCACTACCTTGTACGTCTTCTCCCCCCTGTATTCCAGAGACTCTTCCCCTTCTATATAGGCATGCTCCTGGGTCAGCTCATCTCCGTCGGAGTATCTGTCTCCCACAGAAAGCGTCAGCGTATCCCCCACCTTCAAATCCACAAGCCCATTGCTGCGGATATGTCTGCCGATTACAACCTCCGAACTGTTTTCCGGCATTCTTCCATGGCTGCAATGTCGAGATAAGGCTTATCCGGATTCTGACTTCCCTCCAGCATCGCATATCCGATTTTCTCCGTCAATGCATATTTTTCTATATACTGATTATTCTGAAAATACTTCAGATTTTCCTGCGCCACCCCCTGAAATTCATAATGAAAATCCCCGTTCTGCTGACGCTCATAAGCAATCATACTCGCCCGGAAGCTCACCACCAGACAGGCTACTGCTGTGATCAAAGCTGTGGCCAGGATAATCCCTACAATGGTCACGGCCGTCCGTTTCTGATTCTCCTTAAGAGACCGGGAACAACATTTCTTCAGCACATTTCTCCTGCTTCTCATTGTTCCTCTCCTCTCTGCCTGTCTGACACCACCCCATCTTCAATACTCAAAACCCTGTCTGCCTGCTTTGCCAGCTCCGGATTATGGGTGATCATAATCACCGTCTGTCTGTATCTGCGATTAGATACCTTTAACAGCTGCATAATTTCACTGCTGGCGCGAGTGTCCAGATTCCCCGTAGGTTCATCCGCCAGCAGAATAGCAGGCCGGGTAATCAACGCTCTGCCGATAGCCACACGCTGCTGCTGTCCCCCTGACAGTTCATTCGGAAGATGCTTCAATCTCTTTTTCAGTCCCAAAAGTCCGGCCAGCTCCTGTACCTGATCCGGATCCGGTGTCCTGCCATCCAGTTCACAGGGCAGAGTCAGGTTTTCCTCCACTGTCAGCACAGGAATCAGATTGTAAAATTGATAGATCAAGCCGACCTGTCTTCTGCGGAAAACGGCAAGTCTGTCATCATTCATCCTGTAGATATCGTTATCCTCAATCAGTACTCTTCCGGAAGTGGGTCTGTCCACACCTCCCAGCATATGCATCAAAGTAGATTTTCCGCTGCCTGAGCTTCCCACAATCGCTACAAATTCTCCCTGCATTACCGAAAAATTTGCATCGTTTACCGCAATGACCTCATTGTTCCCTTTTCCGTATCGCTTGGATAAATGCTCTGTCCTCAAAATTTCCAGAGTAGTATTTCCTCCCATTTTCACCATTCCTTTCCTTATCACAGAATCATTTCTGTCATTTTATACTCTCAGTATAAAAGTCCTAAATGACATTTCCGTGACATTTTCAAAAGAATGTATATTTATTGTCCTATAAATCTCAGGGTAAAAGTTGTTCCCTTTCCCGGACAGGAGTCTACGGAAATGCTTCCATGATGCTTCTCCACAATCTCCTTTGCCAATGCCAGGCCGATTCCCACACTATCCTCTCTCACTGAACTTCCATTGTAAAAACGCTGGAAAAGTTTATTCTGTTCCTCTTTCGTAATCCCTGCTCCATGATCTCTGATCACAATTTCGGAATAAATCTCATTCTCCTCTCCGGATATCTCCACTGTACCTCCCATACTGCTGTGTTCAAGCGCATTTTTGACAATATTCATCAAAGCCTCCGACATCCATCTGAAATCAGCCACAAGAC
>CAQUWW010000193.1:2721-4463 GCA_948896875.1 uncultured Acetatifactor sp.
GGATATCTACTGAAACGGTAAGATTCTTCCATTCTGTCGCAAGTTCCAGCCTCTGAATGACCTCCTCAACCAATTCTTTTATCCGCAGACGTCTCTTCTCCAGTTCCACTACCCCCGCATCCAGCCGGGCTCTCTTCAGCATCACGGTTATCAACCAGGACATACCTGTAATCTGGCGGGTGATCTCTGCCACAAAATGCTGTCTTGTCTCTTTTTCCATATCCGGATCCTCAAAAAGATTATCTGCAAGAACCGTGACCGAGGTAAGCGGTGTCTTAAGCTGATGTGAAATATTCACCATGGTATCTGCCAGAATCTGCTTCTGCTGCACCGCTCTATTCGCCTGCTCCTTCAATAATACCGTCAACTTATAGAGTTCATTTCGCAGACCGCTCAACTCATCCTCCGCATTCTCCTCTATATTCAACTGATAACCGTCACGATTCAAAGTCACCATATAATCTGCCAGATGGGAAATATTTTTCTGGCGCCTTTTCAAATACGCAAAGAGCAAACACACAATGAGGCAATAAACAAATACCAGAATCAGATTTGCACCAACACGCATAAAAGAAAGTTCCTGTTCCTGTATGGCAAAGGTATCCGCCCCATATTCCTCTAAGACACCATATTGCGCCAGAATCTTTGCCCCTTCGGTTTCCTTTTCCCGGTCGTTCAATATCCGAATGATTTCCTCTTCCGATACCTCGGGATATGCGGTCATCACATTTCCAAAGAGGGAAGCCAACAGCCTGTTATACTCCATACGAACATGATTGGCATAAGTCCCCACACAAAGATTTACCAGAAAACAACTGAAGAAAAATACTGCTGCCACCGCCAGCATAAGCTTTTTCAGTTCTCTGTTCCACACAACTCCCATCTTCGCTTTCTCCAATCTCTTCTTTTCCTCTGTCTCATCTCTCCAGACGATATCCCATCCCGCGCACAGTTTGAATCAGGCGGCTCTCGGAATCTCCGATCTTTTCACGAAGTCTCTTCATCGTAACGGACAAAGTATTATCGTTTACGAAATTGCCTGAGATATCCCATATATCCGCTAAAATCTCATCTCTGGTAAAAAGCTTCCCCGGACAGGACATCATATTATATAATATTTTATACTCCAGCTTTGTCAGGGAAATTTCTACTGTACCCCTTCTTACTTTTCCGGTTTCCGTATTCAGAGACAGGTCTCCGCACCAGAGTATCTTGCTTCCTTTCCCACTTCTACGCAATACTCTCTTAATCCGTGATACCAATTCCCTGTTCCGGAAGGGTTTTATAATATAATCTTCCGCTCCCAACTCCAACCCCTGCACCACATCGTCTTCCTCGTCTTTGGCGGTCAAAAATATCACTGGAGTCTGTCCGTCCTGCCTGACTTTTTTGCATAGAGTCAATCCATCCCCATCGGGAAGAGCAATATCAAGCAGCACAAGGTCCCAGGGCTCTCTCCCAAGGAATTCCATGGCCTGCAGCACCGTTCTGGCTGTCTGCATCTGATAGCCCTCCTGAGAAAGCAAATACTCCAGTCCCATAATAATTGCCTCGTTGTCTTCTACCAACAGGATTCTCATGATAACACCTCACCCTTCCCGTATGCGGACCTACACATAATAAAAAAGAGTAGTTAATCTACTCTTTCCAAACAATCCATATTTAACGGAATTACCCGGATACTTATATTGTACCCTCAAAACCGAACACTGTATCCTCCATCTTGCTGGATATGACTTCTC
>CAQUWW010000194.1 GCA_948896875.1 uncultured Acetatifactor sp.
TACTCCCGCATAGAAACCACCAGTTCCCCTCCCTTCATAAGTTCAGAAGCTTTCAGTTCAAAATTCCGTACTTCTCCTCCATTCCACATCGCCTTTTCCGGGTAAATCCCTTTTCCCTCCCGTCTGACCGTAAGGATATTGCCATTATGCAGATGCCACACGGACTTCAGCATCAGCGGGGAAGTGATAAGTACCTTATCCTGTGCGGAAATGGGAAAAAGTCCCAATGCATTCCACAGATAGCAGGAACTCAGGCCGCCGGAATCATTATTTCCGGGGATGCCGCCTCTGCCCTCCGCATACATGTATTTTATGCAGGCATTGACGACTTCCGCCAGTCTGTCCTGGCCGTCGCAATAATGATATGCGGCAGGCGCCTCCAAATCCGTTTCATTGTTAAAGCCTTCAAATCTGGCGGAAACGTCCTCCCCATGCGTAAATCCGAAGAAACGGTCCAGTAGCGCTCTGAATCTTTCCTTCCCTCCTGCCATTTCCACTCTCTCTTCCATTTTTCTCATGGGTCTGAAGGAGAAATTCCACTCACTGCCTTCATAATAATCAGAATCATGGGGAAGCAGTCCTGTCTCCGGATCAATGTACTCTTTCCAGCAGTCTTCATACCTGGCAAATTCGCTGTCGTCAAGCCCCAGCTCACGGCACAGCTCCGCCATTGCTCCACAGGCCTCCGCAGCGTCAATGATATGGGAGGCATATTCCACCGGCGCTCCGTGCAGCTCCTTCATATGCGGCGCATGCAGGTCTGTCCGGGCAGCCTCCAGGAACCTTCTGTAATCGGCCTTCACTCCGCGCACATAAGCATCATAGGCGCAATGTTCCGCAAGCATAAGCGCCTGCTTGTCATAAAATTTCCACGTGGCGGAAGAGATGACATGACAGTGAGGCATATTGCCCACAGCCTCGCAGAATCTGGAGAAAGTGGAAATAATCTTCGAGGACATCTCCGGATAAAGCATGAAAATAAGCGGCAGCTGTGTCTTGTAAATATCCCATAACGTGGCAAAATCCAGAATAAAATCCTCCTGATCGTCATAAAGGAAACTGTCCCCTGAAAAGTCCGCAGGCTTCACAAGGCTATGGTAAAAATTGGAGTAAAAAATTCTCCTGTCCCGCTCCGTGGGCGCTTCTATCTCAATTTTGCCCAGATGCTCCGCCCAGATCCTGTGAGCGTCTTCCTTTATCTCCTCAAAGCTTCTGGTCTCCGCTTTTACATCCCTTCTGGCCTTCTCAACACTCTTGAAAGAAATAGAAAGCCGTACTTCCTTTTTACCGGGTGTACTGAATTCAAAGGATGCGCCGTAACGCTGCTTTACATTTTCGAAGATAAGCTCACTCTCGTTTTTCACATGGCAGTAATCATCCCACAGAACAACATGCTCCGCCTCCGGACAGTATGCATATAGATAAAGAGGAACTTCCTGCATGATGATTTCCGCCTCAAATTCATTTTGACTCAAAATCTTTATTCTGGACCTCTCAGAATAAGCCCGCATCCCGGCATCCTGATGAGGAAAACCGTAAGCGGCGGCATCAATGCTGATCCGACCATTTTTTTCCGTAAACTCATACTTATGGACGGCAGCCTTCCTGCTCACGGTAAGCTCGGCTCTGATGCCGCTTTCTCTCAGCCTTACACTGTAATACCCCGGTTCGGCCTGCTCTTCCTCCATGCCATAGGGATAATTCGACTCCCATGTGTCGCCATAATGAGGCGTTGTCAGGAAATAATTGTAGTACACGCCGATGGCGCCTGTGCCATGCTGGTGCAGATGCGAAAATCCCCTGCACTTCATCTCTTCGCCGAAAGTTCGAGGCTCATGGGGATCGCAGTTAATATATCGGTTCCCATAGCCTGAAGGATACCCTCCGGTATAAGCACAGGCGGAAAGTTTGCCAAATGGCAGTACGGCGGCAGGCGTATTATTTCCCGTTATCGCCTTAATGAAATGCCAGGTGGCGGCAACACCCTCCGGCTGTGGCAGTTCAACGGTGCCTGTCCCCAAAAATACATCAACCTCTTTACAGAAATCATCAGATAGATACATCATAAAGCTTTATCATCTCCCTCTTATTGACCGTTCTGGGCGTTATCTGAACCTGCTCCAATACCAGTCCGTCACAGTGCCTTACCCAGAATCCATAAGCGTCCACGTCCCCTACTGAATTATTTTCCGGATACTGATACAGAAATTCTTCCACTGTTTCCGGTACTTCCACAATCTCATCATTGTCCCGATACACAGCCTCGAAATTTCTGATCGTAATCTTCTTCACAGGTTTCCGCACTTTTTCCGCCCCTTTTTCCCTCGCTTCAAATCCGAAGATCAGACTGGGCACTTCCACGTCACAGGCACGAATATTCTCTATTGTAATCCCTTCTATGCTGCCGCCCCAATAGGGGCTCTCCGCAGGATCTCCCAATGGCTCCCGGTAACGGTTACGCATATTCAGGCAGATAAAAACAGGACATGTCACACGTTCCATCTCAATATTTCTCACTGTCACATTGCCGATATTGCTTCCGTCCGCTGACTCTACCGCAATCCCCGAAGTCGTTCCCGGATAGAGGTCCGGCATGAAAAACCGGCAGTTTTCCACCAATATATCTGAAATATCCCATCTGGTCTCCGTACCGATCTTGAATGCGTTCATCACTGTAATCACCTGACAGTCATGTATGTAGAGATCCGACATCCCTCTTCCTGTCTCCTTCGGATTCTTCACCACAATCCCGTCATCTGCCGTGGAGATAAAGCAATGATCTATCTCCACCCTGCTGCTTCCGGAGATATCGATGCCGTCCGTGTTGGCCACATGCCGGTTATTTTGGATGACTATGTCCTTCACCAGCACATCCTCACAGGCAAACAAATTCAATGTCCAATGCATTGCATCCCGCAATACGATGTTCTCAATCCGCACATTTTTACAGTTATTCAGATACACCATGAAACCGGGACGCATGGTTTCTCCTATCTTTTCATCATACTCATCCTCGGAAAAGCGGATTCTTCGCCTGTACTGATACCGCAATGTAGTCTCCGGAAGATTTCTGTCCGGCGTTCCTGCAGGAGCCAGATGCGTGACGGGAATCGGGGTCCGCCTGGGTTTTAATTTCGGTTCATGGACAAACCATTCTCCGTTTCCCAGAATTTCCCCGCCTCCTGTAATTACCAGATTTTCCGCTCCATCCGCCACCAGAAGCGCCGTTTTCAGCCTTCTGCTTTCCCGTGTGGCCTCCATGACCGCATCGCCGGCAATAAAAAGTGTGGTATTGTCATGCAGATATATGGTTCCTGTCACATAGCTGCCGCCCTGCACCAATATGGTTCCGCCTCCCGCCCGGCTGCATGCGTCTGCCGCCGCCTGAAAAGCTGCCGTATTCACCTGTCCCGGCGTGGGTAAGGCTCCAAACTCCCGGATGTCATAAACCGGTCCTTCCCCGGCAATATCCTGATTCTTACAGATATACTGCTCAAAAGGAAGCTCTTCATAATAATCTCCCGGATAAATATTCCCCAGATTCGGATAAGTGGGGACCTCCTGTTCAAAGGTACCCTGATGCATCAGCTCCTTCGTCACTGCCATACAACTATCCCTCTTCCCCTCTGAATTCATTTTCATTTCTTCCGGTATCCATGTTCTAACTCAGATAATTTATTTTTCAGGATCTCTATGTCAAATCCTCTGATGTGTGTATTCTCTCCGATGGCAACATGCGCCGCCGCGCCCGCGGCCTGACCGGTAATGTAACAGCCTGGCATCACTCTAACAGACCCCTGCATATATCTGTCTGTGCTGACACATCTCCCTGCCACAAGCAAATTATTTAACCCTTTTGGCGTTAATATCCGGTAAGGGATTCCATAGCTCTCGCCGGGCTTATATTTGTATTTGTAGAAATCATTATAATACGTATCATATTCCTCCGGCTCTGCGGCATGAACATCAATCTGATAACAATAGCGTCCTATTTCATCCTCAAAATTGGCTCTGGCCTCAAAATCCGCAAGATTGAGCACATAGTCTCCCATGATGCGCCTTGACTCACGGATTCCCATCAAGGCGCCTGTGGAAACCAGCGAGATATTTTCAAAGCCATCAATATACTTTTTGTAAAACACCTCGTATTCTTTTAATCTCTTCCTCTGCTCAATCACAGCCTGTGTCAGCGATACTTCGTCTGTTCCGTCAACGCCGAACGCGTGCCCCAGATTGCCTCCCGCCATATGCTCTCCCACACGGCACATACCGGGCAGATGTTTATCTTTTACCGTAAAGATATTGGCGTCGAGAGCCTCCTGCATTTTTTCTTTATGCTGAAAAGGTACGGCGCGGCTCCAATCCACATCCGACCATA
>CAQUWW010000195.1 GCA_948896875.1 uncultured Acetatifactor sp.
GTAAGTTTTTTGTGTCGCAGAAAGAAAAGTCTCCCCGGAAAGGTAGGGCGTATGCTGATCCAGTGCTTTTTCTCCGTCGCTGCGGCTTCCAACCTGCAAAGTGATAGTATCCCCCAATGAAAATTTTACGCCGCCGTTGGATGCCACATGAGCCGGAACAAGGATTTCACTGTCATTCTCCGGCAGTCTGCCCGAAAGGATCTCCAATGGAAGCGCCTCGAAGGTCTGTTCCTGAAATCCTGCAAGAAACAGATAGGGTTTGTCCGGGTTTACTCCTCCCTCCAACAGGGCATAGCCGATATTTTCGAACAAAGCGATGTCTTCCACCCGGTCATCCTGCTTCTGTTCCCGGCAAAAATCGCCGGAAACATCGGAAAACGCCACCTGCCAGCCCCCGTATTTTACAATTGCCCCATTCACCATATAGGACTGCAGGGAAATGGCAAAGGTAGTCACCGCGGTAAACAGTGCGGTGGACAGAGCCACGCCCACAATGGTGGCTCCTGTCCGGGTTCGGCTCTTTTTCAGCCCTTCCAGCGCCACTTTATGAAAAATATTCATACCATCGCCACCTGCCTTTCGTCCCTGATCACCCTTCCGTCCGATATGCAGATAATCCGATCCGCCTGTAGAGCAATATTTTCGTCATGGGTGACAATGATCAAGGTCTGTCCGTACTTTTCATGACTGGTCCGAAGCAGACGGATAATCTCCTGGCCGTTCCGGCTGTCCAGGCTTCCGGTAGGTTCGTCCGCCAACATCACCTGCGGCGCGTTCATCAGAGCGCGCCCGATGGCCACACGCTGCTGCTGGCCTCCGGAAAGCTGGTTTGGCAGATGATTCCTCCTCTCTTCAAGTCCCAACAGCTCCAGCAGCTCCTCCAGTCGCTCCCGGTTCACCTTCCGCCTGTCCATGAGAACAGGCAGCGTGATATTTTCCACAACATTCAATGTGGGAATCAGATTGTGAAACTGGTAGATCAGTCCAACCTGCCGCCTGCGGAATATAGCCAGCTTATCGTTTTTCTGGGCATACACATCCTGCCCGATCAGATATACCTTTCCGCTTGTGGGCATATCCACACCGGCGATGGCGTGAAGCAGCGTGGACTTTCCGGATCCGGAAGAGCCGATAATCGCCACAAACTCGCCTTTTTCAACAGTGAGAGAGACATGGTTCAGCGCGGTGACCTGATTTTCTCCTTTACCGTATACTTTACACAAATCTTCAATTCTCAGGAAATCCATTCTTACATCCCCTTTCTTCCTGTCTGAATCCAGTCTCCCGGACAGATCGACATCCCTTTGAACTCACTCTGTATCCGCCGGGAACCTCCGGTGCCATATCCCTTACCCCGGGGAATAAACAACGGAGCCAACAGCCAGCACAGGAATGTAACCCCGATTACCGTAAAGCAGTTTTTTACAAATGTCATCATGTAAATAGTAACCTCCTATTTTAGTTCCGCTGCTCCCCGACCGGCCCCAATTCTCCTGGATAAATTCCCGGCCGCTTAACCATGCGTCCGTAAATTTATCCGGGGCCGCCCGGGGAGCTGCTGTTTTTAGTTCCGCTGCTCCCCGACCGGACAGTCTAAATCCATTACGGTTTCTTCCTGCTTCGGCTCAGGACTAACGGTACTGTCTATAATAGAGGCTTATACTTACATCTGTGTGACTTTCCGGTGAGAGAATTGTCACTTTTCGGCACAAAATCAGGTTCTCTTCACAGTCTGCTTTCAGAGAAGACGATTTTACTTACTATAAAAGTCCCTATGCCATTCCGGCGCTGCGAAGTCAAAACCGCTTCTCAAAGGCGACACGCCTTGTGGGTTTGTGTGCATCTTCTAAACTCCCGACTTTCATATATGGTGGAGCGGTTCAGTGCATGGGAGTTTAGGAAAACGAATGGTGAATAACGCTCCGCCCTGGGGATGATTCCTGGCCGTAATGGTGCCGCCCTGCCTGGCGATAATCGTCCTGCACAATGCCAGCCCAATTCCGTATCCGGAGGCATTGGAATTCTTTCCCCGATAGAAACGATCAAACAAATGAGGTAACTCTTCCGTCGTAAAACCGGGACCGTTATCCCGTATAGTAATCTCTGTAAAAAGTAAAGTATCCGTACAAATGATCTCGATCTTCCCATTGTCTCCCGCACTTTCCATACAATTCTTCAAGAGATTCTGAATAGACTCCGATAACCACTCTCTGTCTCCCTGAATCTCCACTCCTTCCGGCACATTTTTCTCCAGAGTGACATTGTGCAGCTCCATGGGAATCAGGAAGGACCGAAGCGCTGCGTCTATCACCGTCTTCACCTCCGTCCTCCTGCTTTGGAATACTACAATCCCCGCGTCCAGCCTGGACAATTTCAGCAAAGCGGTAATCAGCCAGTCCATCTGACCAAATAATCCCTTCATTTCCCGCTGCAGAGCTTTTCTCTTGTTTTCTTTCGGATTGTCTTTCAACAGAGAAAGAATCAGGTTGGCGGAAGTGAGCGGCGTGCGAAGCTGATGCGCAATGTCCGCCAGAGAATCGGCCAGATACTTTTTCTCCCTTTTCAATGCCTCATTCTGTTCCCTGATACGCAGGGTCATTTTGACAATTTCGCTTTCCAGGATGGATAGCTCGCCTTCTTCTGACTCTCCAATGTACAGACAATCTTCATGATGAAGTACCTCATCGATTCTGGCGGAAATCTCCGCAATGCGTCTGTATCTGATTCCGGTAAAGGCAAAAAAAGCCGCTCCATACAGGGCGGCAGAGACAAGCACCAGTATTCCCGCGGCCGGTTGAAGAAGAAAGCCCGCCACAACGGCCGTCATGGTAATAAAAGTGAATACAACTGTAAATTTCTGAATCTCTTTATTCCGAAACATAATTTCCTCCCAATCGGTATCCAATTCCGCGAACCGTCAGAATAATTCGAGGTGCGGCCGGGTCCTCCTCGATTTTCTCCCGGAGGCGCTTGATGTATACCGTCAGCGTATTATTGTTCACAAACTCTCCCGCGGCGTCCCACAGCTCGTCCAGAAGTCTGTCTCTTGTGATGATATTGCCCGGATTGTTGATAAATACCAGCAGCAGTCGATATTCCAGCGCGGATAGAAAGACTTCCCTGCCATTCTTTTTTACTACGCCGCTGGCAGTATCCACCTGTAGTCCGCCCACCTCAAAAGCAGATGACACGCGGCCGGATTTCCGCAGCGCGGTTTTAATTCTTGCAATCAATTCACGGGAGCGGAAAGGCTTTGTAATATAGTCGTCCGCCCCTATATTCAACCCTGTGACCACACTGGCTTCATCGCCTGTGGCCGTCAGGAAGATCACGGGAATATCTCGTGTCTGCTTCACTTCCGTATAAACCGCAAAGCCATTTCCGTCGGGTAGGGAGATATCCACCAGTGCCAGATCATATGGACTTTCCGCCTGGCTTTCCCAAAGCAAAGATACTGCCTCCGCCTGGGTGGTGGCATGAGTTACGGCAAACCCCTCTGCCTTCAGCAGGAGTGCCAGATTCCTGGCAATTTCCCTGTCGTCTTCCACCAAAAAGATACGTTTCATCACGGTTTCCTTCCTTTTCTCCGTCTGCCGGACAGGAATTCTGCGCATAGTACCGGCAGGGTTTCTATATTTGTTTTCTTCCTGCCTTTATTTTAGAGAGCCATATGGGGAAAGTCAAGAATTTACGATATTAAAATTCCTGTCAGCGATTCTCGAGAGATGGGGATTGACTTCGCGTTTAACTCACAGAGGATCGGAGATTCCTGCAAGGACCTTCAAGGTCCTGGGGCCTGGTTCAGGTTATCGCGATGGCAGACAGGGGGTAGAGATGAATAAATAGCTAAACTTACCACACATGAAAGCTTTATGGTATATAGTCAGAAAGGAACAGGCGCTTTTACACGTGCTGTTCCTTTCTCCTGATTATATGTCTTTGTCGCTATTCGTATCCCTTTTTGCCATAGTGATACTTCATATTTCTTCAGTTACTCCGAATCTGACCTGTAGCGTCATATTCACAGTGCCTCCGGCGTGAAGCAATATATAAAATTACAAGGATTCATAGATCTTTTCGTCGTTCCAATCAGGGTGGTTTTTCAACGCATTATAGATACGGGCGATAAGCTTAATATCTTCTTCCAGCATATCTGCAATCTCCTCTGCAGACATATTTTTGGAGATT
>CAQUWW010000196.1 GCA_948896875.1 uncultured Acetatifactor sp.
GGCGCTACGCCCAATGACCTGACCTGCACAGCCGATTTTGCCTATTCTACCGGAGCCCAGAGCGCAGTTCTGGAAGCGACGAAGAGATGCGGTGATGAGATAGTGATGGCATTAAAGAATGTGCCTCATGACTTTTGGCCTACTTTCCCGGATAATCCGGCCATTCCCTGTTATCAGGACAGAGAGATGTGGATTGAATATGACGCGTGGGGACAGTATTGCGGTGTCGGCATTTTTCCCTGCGGTCTGGTGGAAGATATGCGCAGACGCTTTGCCAATTGTGAGAAATATGGCTGCAGCGGGATGTGGGTGCGGACAGACTGGGAGCTTCTGGACGAGAGCAGCTGTATGAACACCTTCAGCACATTGAATCTGATTGCGGCGGCGTTACTGGCATATGACTCTCACTGTACGGAAGAGGAAATCTATCAGGCATGGACAGAGTACGGACTTATGTCTCCCTTACAGGAGGAGTCAAAGCAGAGGATCCCTGAAATGCCCAGGGCATCAGATGCGGCAGTTCGTCTGCAGAGCTTCATGAACGCATCCTGGTCAGTATTGGAGAAAGCGCTGTATGTGAGAGGGCATGTATTTAATTACAGCAGTCGTTATCAACATGCTTACCGGAGTATTTACAATGTCATGAATGTCTATCATCAGAAAATACAGTGGGAGCCTGACAGCGCAAAAGAGATTGAACCTACGGAAGAGAACCTGCAAATCATTTTCGAGGAAAAGCGCAAGGCTATGAGCGAAGCCGGAAAGCTGGAAGCTATCCTGGATATTGACACGCTGGGGGTATCGGATGAGCTTGCCCATGATTTGAAAGAAATACTGGATTTATACCAATATTATGTGGAAGGCTTCTATCATATGGCAAAAGTATATTTTGGCATGAGAAAAGCGGCAGACAGCAGGAAAGAAAGAGATCTGGAACAGGTTATCCGATTCAATGAAGAGCTGGCCGACTTCTGCCGCAGGCTGCAGGACAGGCTGCGGGATACGGCATATCCCTTCTATGTATACTGGACGATGGATGTGGATGAGCTGAAACTTCTGCATCGGGATATTGAGAATATGGTGCAAAAATGCAAACCAGCCATTGCCGGGGAATAGCATATAAATTCAGAAAAATGCTTCGGGTCTTCCGAGGCATTTTTTTGTCTGGAAATAACATTGGATAGTAATTTTTCCATATGGTATAATACGCACATATTTGTGGCAGGGAATGCCGAATGGCATAACTACCATGTGCGGGCTGCGCACATGGTGATATTATCACAGAAGTATATAGCTTTTCCGGATATAATAACATCAAAAAGGAAGCGCAGGAGGTGCAAAATGGGATTATTTGATTTCTTAAAACAGCCGGATATCAATGAGGGAATAACGGCATACAAAGGTGTTCAGGGTGCTGTCCTTCTGGATGTCCGCACGCCACAGGAATATGGGGAAGGCCATATCCCGGGAAGCAAAAATGTTCCGCTGCAGACCATTGGGCAGGTGGTATCTATTGTAAAGGACAAAGGAATACCGCTTTATGTGTATTGCCATTCCGGAGCCAGAAGCCGGCAGGCGGTAAGCGCATTGCAGCGTATGGGATATACCAATGTAAATAATATCGGCGGTATTGCCGCCTATTCCGGAAAGGTGGAAAAATAATATGAAAGTTGTGATTGTAGGCGGAGTGGCCGGCGGAGCCACCGCGGCGGCCAGAATCCGCAGACTGGATGAGCAGGCGGAAATAATAGTGTTCGAGCGTTCCGGGTATGTTTCCTATGCGAACTGCGGCCTGCCTTACTATATCGGCGATGTGATTACAGATTCGGAGGAGCTGACACTGCAGACGCCGGAAAGCTTTTTCTCCCGTTTCCGGGTGATTATGAAGGTACATCATGAAGTCACGGCAATCCATCCGGACCGTAAGACCGTATCGGTGAAGAATCTGGAATCCGGGGAGGAATTTGAGGAAAGCTATGACAAACTGATTCTGTCCCCGGGAGCAAAACCGGTACAGCCCAGACTTCCGGGAACGGGGATCGATAAGTTGTTCACCCTCCGGACTGTGGAGGATACACTTCGCATCAAGGAGTATATCAACTGCAATCATCCCAAATCTGTCGTCCTGGCCGGCGGCGGTTTCATCGGCCTGGAACTGGCGGAGAATCTGCGGGAGCTGGGCATGGATGTGACGATTGTTCAGCGGCCCAGGCAGCTGATGAACCCCTTTGACAGCGATATGGCTTCTTTTATTCACAGCACAATGCGCAGGCACGGCATAAAGCTGGCCCTGGGGCATACTGTGGAGGGATTTGAAGAAAGAGAAGGCGGTGTGGATGTGCTGCTGAAGGATGAGACTCCTCTTCATGCGGATATGGTGATTCTGGCAATCGGCGTGGCGCCGGATACCCATCTGGCCCGGGAAGCCGGCCTTGAGCTGGGGATAAAGGGAAGCATTGTGGTCAATGACCGGATGGAGACTTCTGTCCCTGATATCTATGCCGCCGGAGACGCGGTTCAGGTAAAGCATTTTGTCACAGGGGAGGATACCCTGCTGTCTCTGGCCGGTCCCGCCAATAAACAGGGACGCATCATCGCCGACAATATCTGCGGCGGGGACAGCCGCTACCAGGGAAGTCAGGGAAGCTCCATTATTAAGGTGTTCGAGCTGACCGCGGCCGTTACCGGCATCAATGAGACAAATGCCAGAAAGGCGGGACTGGACGTGGATACCGTCATTCTGTCTCCCATGAGTCATGCGGGTTATTATCCCGGCGGCAAAGTGATGACCATGAAGGTGGTTTTCGAGAAGGGAACCTATCGTCTGCTGGGTGCTCAGATTGTGGGGTATGAGGGAGTGGACAAACGCATCGACGTGCTGGCCGCCGCTATCCACGGGGGACTGAAAGCCTCTCAGTTAAAGGACCTGGATCTGGCCTATGCGCCGCCTTATTCCTCCGCGAAGGATCCGGTGAATATGGCCGGCTTTATGATTGACAATATTGCCGAAGGAAAGCTGAAACAGTGGCATCTGGAAGATGCGGCAGCACTTCCCGGGGACGGCAGTGTGACGCTGCTGGATGTGAGAACTGTCCGGGAGTATGAAGGCGGACATATTGGAGGATTCCGGAATATTCCGGTTGACGAGCTCAGAGAGCATCTGGAGGAGCTTGATCCCGGCAAGCCCATATATGCCATCTGTCAGAGCGGCTTGCGCAGCTACATTGCCTGCCGGATTCTGGAAGGAAACGGATTTGAAGCTTATAATTTTTCCGGCGGGTTCCGGTTTTATGATGCCGTGACCAACGACAGAGGTCTGATTGAGAGGGCTGCAGCCTGCGGTATGGACCAATAGACCGGATAAAAGGCTTCTCATGCATCCAGGATTCGTTCCAGCCCTGCCTTATCCAGAATGGTTACCGTTCCCCGAGACAGCCGGACCATTCCTTCCTTCTGGAAATACCGGAGCATGCGGGTAATTACTTCCCGGTGAGAGCCCAGATGGTTTGCGATGATCTCATGGGTAATCTTCAATTCATCTGTTCCTTCAATGGAAGCTTCTTCCAGCAGGAACGCGGCGACACGCTTATCCAGGCTTTTCCACATAATCTGTTCTATCAGCCACATGACATCGGAAAAGCGTGTTGCCATCAGCTCGTTGGTATAGTTTGCAACGGGTGCGGATTCCTCCATGATTTCCTGATAGATATCCGCGGGAATCATCCAGAGCTCGGTATCCTCCCAGGCCTCGATTGTCACTTCAAACTGAATGGAGTGTATCATGCAGGAGGCCGAGAACAGGCACATATCCCTGTCGAACAGCCGGTAAATTGTAATTTCCCGGCCTTCTTCGGACAGAATGCAGGCTCGAAGCTGCCCGGATTTCACCAGCAGAAGCCCGGTGCAGTCAGAACTGCCGTTATGGAGCAGGGTGCCTTTTTTCACCTTTTTTGTCCTGTATTTAGCCCGATTTTGGGATACTTTTCAGCAGCCTTATCCTTGGCCTCCCCTCCGGTTGTTCTGAAGGCTGTACATAGGCAACAATAAAGGGAAATTGCAGTTTACACTCCTTGATTTTATAT
>CAQUWW010000197.1 GCA_948896875.1 uncultured Acetatifactor sp.
GGCGTGAACATTGTGTTTGGTATTTCTATCTGAAATAAATGTCTTTTCTCAGGGTCAAATCTTCCGAATTCCCGATTGATTTCATTTGCTCTGGCCTGGACCTGCTCCGCCGACAAATGATATTTGTTTCTCACCGCATATTGCAACACAGCTTCCGTTCCCTTTACACCGTCAAACTTCTGCTCTGCCACAAGAGTCTGGCCATAATCAAACAATATCATTTTGGGTGTTGTCATGTATAATCCTCCTCGTTTTTCTTGATCGTAAGGAATTGTCAAAAATAATTCAATTCCTTACGAAGGGAAAATGGTAATATCAAAAAGGTGCAAAGTCTTTGCATCCGAATTCCAAGCTTTTCACTTCGAACATTCAGCAAAGACTTTACACCCTGTTCCGCTTCTGATATTTAATTACGATAGTCCATTATTCTTTTATCCTGTCAATATCTGTCAGATTCACACCACAAACCTGAAGAATCGCTTTTAAAGAAAGATATTCTTCTTTTAGCTCGGCATATGTTTTTGTGGCGCCTTCTTCTTTGGCTAAAAACATATATTTTTGGATTTTTTTGAAATCATCAATAGCCACTTTTGCTACTTCTACACCACTCGGCATATAATCACCTACTTTCTGATAATAAAGAGGCATCCTGTGACTCCTCTCCGATTTATATCATTATAACAATCCATGTTCAGAGTGTAAAGCGTTTATTCAGTACCTCATTGCAAGAAAAGTAAAGCAATAAAGGAGAATCAGCACATCTTACTTCCGCAGTTCAAACGATGCGAAAGACAGCTTCCCGCTCCCGGCAAACTCAAAATACAGCTCCCGCACACCATCCGGAATTGCAATCTCGGCCTCATAGGTTTTCCACTCGTTGTTCCTTCCCAACTCAATGGTGCCAACCGGCTCTCCATCCCAGCTTGTTTTCACATGGAAACTTCCCCGGGCACCGCCTCTGGTGCGTACCGCAATCTTCTTCACGCCCCGGCAGTCAAAATATTTGAACCCGGCCACCGCCCCGGGACGCATATTGGCAATATAGCCCTGGCCTTCCACACCGTCCGGCTGGTCCTGGGTGATCTTCGGGAATCTGCAGTCCATCCAGTCTCCGGGTGCGCCCACAGTGGTGGCCGCATCGTTGCAGTACAGGGTACATGCGATATAGGCCGGATATTCTCCCTCTCCCATAAGCGGTCCGCCATTTGCGCCGCAGGAGGTCATCTGCACCTGTGGAATGCTCCCATCCTCCAGAATCTCGATTCTCTCGATACAGCCCTGACGGCTGTAATTCGTTCCGTTGGTATGTCTGTGATAGAAAATATACCATACTCCGTTTATCTCAACAATACTTCCGTGATTGTTGCCTCCGTAAAACATGGGACGCTCTCCGGGCTTGTAGCTGTCGATAAACATGTCACAGTTGCTCACAATGGTTCCTCCGTACCGGAAAGGACCAAAAGGAGAATCCGCCGTTGCATAGCAAAGCTCGTGGCTGAGCACGGAAGAGTAGATGAAATAATATCGCTCTCCCACTTTCCGGATGGAGGAAGCCTCGAAAAAGGCATGTCCCTCATAGCCGGTACCCTTCTCATACGGTTTGGAAGGCACCACAAACTCCGGCTTTCTCACGATGGTCAGCATATCTTCCGCCAGTACGGTGACCATGGAACCATGCCGCCCGCTGTCTGCTCCAGGGCAGAATCCGGTATAGAGATAAGTTTTTCCCTCCTCCGTCAGGACACCGGGATCAAACTGCGGTTCGTCGCCTTCTGCCTCCCCCAGTCTTGTGCCGTCTTCATAGTGCACATATCCATAAAACTGATATCTGCCTGCCGGAGTATCGCAGACTGCCACGGAAACCACGCCTACCATATCCAGCACATAATACAGATAATATCTGCCGTCCGGTCCCACTGTCACATCCGGAGCAAACAGCAGCATGTCTCCATCCCGGTTCATGGGGTCCTCCGACCGGGGATAAATCACGCCTTCATATCTCCAGTTCCCCAAATCATCCACGGGTGCAGACCAGCACACATAATCGTTCTGGCAATAGGCGTATCCGCCGAATCTGTCATGGGAGCCGTACACATAGACTCTGTCTCCAAACACATAGGGCTCCCCGTCCGGTATGTATTCCCAGCTGGGAAGATAGGGATTGCATGCCTGTTTCTTCATATTCTTCCTCCTGTTCTCATTCTTTTCTGCGCCGTCCGGGCACCGTCCGTAAGTTCAGCCCCTCCACGAAGACGAATCTGCGTTTCAAAGGCAACGCGCCAGCCTGCAAGTATATGCTTTTCCTGCATTCTATTGCATGTGTGTATCAACGTAACCATTCAGCAAACTGTCTGAACGTTTGCCACTGTTCTACAGCTTCTCCCGAATCTGTGCATGAAGTGTCTGCAGAGAATGGACCTCCCCATTCCCCGCCTTCTGCACATGCAGGATTCCCTCCGCAGTGGCTTTGGCCGCAGCAATGGTAGTCATGTAGGGCACCTTTGCCTTGATGGCCGCTTTCCGCAGATAGCTGTCGTCATATTCGCTGTCATCTCCCACAGGAGAATTGATAATCAGGTCAATCTCGCCGTTGGTAATCAGATCCAGCAGGTTGGGTCTGCCCTCATACAGCTTTTTCACAAGTCTGGCCGGAATCCCCGCTTCCTTCAACAGAGCACAGGTACTGCCTGTGGCCAGAATCTGAAATCCCGCCTTCCGGAAAGCTTCCCCTACTTCCACCACTTCGGCCTTGTCTCTGCGGTTTACGCTGATGAGCACGGTGCCGCTTAAGGGCAATTTCGTCTGTGTAGCCTCCTGAGCCTTGAAAAACGCTTCGCCGGCCGATGCTGACAGCCCCAGCACTTCGCCGGTGGAACGCATCTCTGGCCCCAGAATCGGGTCCACCTCCGGGAACATATTGAAGGGGAACACCGCCTCCTTCACTCCATAATATGGAATATTCTGCTCTTTCAGGCCAGGCACCGGAGAAGGTCGCCCGGTAATCTCAGCGGTAATAATCTCGGTGGCCAGAGGTACCATGCGGATATTGCACACCTTTGATACCAGCGGCACGGTGCGGGACGCTCTGGGATTGGCCTCCAGCACATACACCCTGTCATTTTCGATGGCATACTGCATGTTCATCAGTCCCCGCACATGCATTTCCTCGGCGATTTTCCTGGTGTATTCCTTAATGGTCTCCACGTTTTCCTCTGAAATATGCCTGGAGGGAATCATGCAGGCCGAGTCTCCGGAATGAATGCCGGCCAGTTCGATATGCTCCATGACGGCAGGCACGAAGGCTGCGGTTCCATCGCTGATGGCATCTGCCTCACACTCGGTGGCATGGTTCAGGAACCGGTCAATGAGAATGGGCCGGTCCGGCGTCACCCCCACCGCCGCCTTCATATAGTCCGTAAGGCTCTCATCGTGGTATACCACCTCCATGCCCCGGCCCCCCAGCACATAGGAGGGACGCACCATCACAGGATATCCGATTCTGTGGGCAATTTCCAGAGCTTCTTCCACTGTCGTGGCCATTCCCGACTCGGGCATTGGAATCTCCAGCTTCTCCATCATGGCCCGGAACAGATCTCTGTCCTCCGCCAGGTCAATCACCGCAGGAGAAGTGCCCAGAATCCGGACACCATTTTTCTCCAGCTCCGCCGCAAGGTTTAAGGGCGTCTGTCCGCCGAATTGGGCGATGACACCCACAGGCTTTTCCTTTTTATAAATGCTCAGCACATCCTCCAGAGTCAGCGGCTCAAAATAAAGCTTGTCCGAAGTATCATAATCCGTGGACACTGTCTCGGGATTGCAGTTGACGATAATGGTCTCAAAGCCCAGCTTCCTGAGCGCCAGGGAAGCATGAACACAGCAATAGTCAAATTCAATTCCCTGGCCAATGCGGTTGGGACCGCCGCCC
>CAQUWW010000198.1:0-3068 GCA_948896875.1 uncultured Acetatifactor sp.
GCGTCGCCCTGTCACGGCGAAGGTCGTCGGTTCGAGTCCGATCTGGGTCGTTTTTAAAAATAGTATTCATGCAGGTGTAAAGTCCGTCGAAAGAATCGCTTTACACTTTTTTGTTGTATTTCTATTTTTTGAGTACTTTACCCTTTAGTGCCGTCGCGCAGCGATTGGAATAAATAACAGTAACCGCCCGAACAGTACCCAGAATGATTTACAGATGCGTGTCCTATGCAGCTGGAAATTATTCTAAGTGTTGTGGGTACAGTTCGGGCGGTTACGGAAGGTAAAGGCACAAAGGCGCACGAGAGGAAATTTTATGAGAGCACTTTCGAATGAAATTTTCTCTCCTGAAGTGTGCGCCGAAGGGACTTTACCCTTTAGTGCCGTCGCGCAGCGACTAAATTAGGAGGAAAAATCATGATCAAAATTATTACGGATTCCGCATCGGACATTGTGGGCAACACCAGAGAGGATCTGGCGGTGCTTCCGGTGACCATTACGTTTGGAGAAGAACAGTTTCAGGACGGCGTCAATCTCACCCATAGAATGTTCTATGAAAAATTAGTGGAATGTGACGACCTGCCTGTCACAAGCCAGGTACCGCCGTTTGCGTTTGAGGAGGTATACAGACAGGTGAGAGAGCAGGGGGATCAGGCCATTGTCATTACGCTGTCATCAAAATTGTCCGGCACATGGCAGAGCGCCAACATTGCCGCGCAAGAGTATGGGGATACGGTGCATATAGTGGACAGCGAGAATGCCAGTCTGGGTCAGCATGCGCTGGTGGAGTATGCGCTGAGGCTGAAAGAGGAAGGATTGGCTTTGGAAGAGATTGTAGAGAGACTGGAAAGGGATAAAAAGCGGATCAGACTGGTGGCTTTGCTGGACACCCTGGAGTATCTGAAAAAAGGAGGGCGTATCTCCAAAGCGGCGGCGATGGCAGGAAGTCTTTTATCCATCAAACCGGTCATTGCCATTCAGGGAGGGGAAGTGGCCATTTTGGGGAAGGCCCGGGGTTCCAGGCAGGGGAACAATCTGCTGACGGAGCAGATCAGCCAGACGGGCGGAATCGATTTTGATAAGCCATTCTTCCTGGGATATACGGGATTTGGTGATGAGATGCTGCAAAAGTACATTGCGGACCATGAGGCGCTTTGGAAGGGGTCTGTGGATGCGCTGGAGACCTCCAGCGTGGGGGGAACCAGCGGAACCCACGTGGGACCGGGAGCCATAGGCGTGGCATTTTTCTCCGCGGACGAGGCGTGAATAGCACTTGAGAACAATATTGGAAGAAAATTAAGTTCATTCAGGAAATACGGAAAAAAAGATTGGAGGAAGATCATGAAAGAAATCAATCAGCAATTTTTGACTGGGGAGAGAGCCATGTTTCAGGCCAGTGACTGCCATATCAGCTACTGCACTTTTGCGGACGGGGAGTCTCCCTTGAAGGAGAGCAGCAATCTGGAGATTGACAATACCCTATTCAAATGGAAATATCCGCTGTGGTACTGCAAAAATGTGAAGGTGAAGGAGTCCACATTATTTGATATGGCAAGGGCAGGAATCTGGTATACGGACAATATTTCCATAGCTGATACAATCATAGAAGCACCCAAGACATTCCGCAGGGCCAGGGGAATTCGACTGCACAATGTGGATATGCCAAATGCGGCCGAGACCCTCTGGAACTGTCAGGACATTGAGATGGAGAGAGTGATGGCAAAGGGAGATTATTTTGCCATGAACAGCAGTAATATTGTGGCAAGGAATTTCGATTTGGTGGGGAATTACAGCTTTGACGGCGGTTCCAATATCGAGATTCATGACTCCAGACTGCTTTCAAAGGATGCCTTCTGGAATGCGGAGAATGTGACCGTATATGATTCCTTTATCTCCGGGGAATATCTGGGATGGAATTCCAGAAACATAACCTTGATTAACTGTACCATCGAAAGTCTTCAGGGAATGTGTTATATTGATAACCTTGTGATGAAAAACTGCCGTCTGATGAATACGAATCTGGCATTCGAATATTCTCAGGCCGATGTGGAGATTATCGGAAATGTGGACAGTGTGTTCAATCCCAAAGGAGGAATAATCCGGGCGGACAGAATCGGAGAGCTGATTATGGACGGGCGGAAAGTAAAAATTGACCAGACGCAGATTGTGGCGGGAGAAATCCTGAAGAAATCGGACAGAGCGGCCTGGGAAGCCTGACGGGCCATAACAGTTCGGAGAGCGTACTGAACTGCTGCGACAGGTCATCCGGGATGGACTGAGATGTTCGGGAAACTGTTGGTAATGGAAAAAGGGGTGTTTTGTCTGTAAGACATTCTGAAAAGAGAAGAGGACTGCCAGGTCAGTGAGAAAAGGAACGATAGCAGGAAAACAAAAGGCAGCAGGAAGGCAGCGGAAAAGTATAGCGGGAAGGATAGAAGATGAAATACAATTTTGACCAAATGACCGACAGAAGAGGCGTGGGTTCCCTGAAATGGGATGTGCCGGAGCGGGAATTGCCAATGTGGGTGGCAGACATGGACTTTGAGACTGCGCCGGAAATCATCGAGGCCCTGCGGAAACGGGTGGAGCATGGCATTTTCGGATATTCTGTTGTGACGGAAGACTGGTACGAAGCCTATCAGAGCTGGTGGAGCCGCAGGCATCATCTGGAAATGGAAAAAGAATGGCTGATTTTCTGTACGGGAGTGGTTCCGGCCATTTCCAGCACAGTGCGGAAGCTGACCACCGTCGGGGAGAATGTGCTTGTGCAGACTCCGGTGTACAATATTTTCTTTAATTCAATCCGGAATAACGGACGAAATATTCTGGAGAGTCCGCTGGTTTATGATGGCAGAGAGTATTCCATTGATTTTGCCGATCTGGAGGAGAAGCTGGCAAATCCGCAGACTACGCTGATGCTTTTGTGCAATCCCCACAATCCTGTGGGAAAGATCTGGGACAGAGAGACGCTGGCCCGGATCGGGGAGCTTTGTGCCAGGCATCATGTACTGGTATTATCCGATGAGATTCATTGCGATCTGACAGACCCGGGATATGAATACATTCCGTTT
>CAQUWW010000198.1:3078-3758 GCA_948896875.1 uncultured Acetatifactor sp.
AGACAACAGTATTACCTGCCTTGCGCCGACGAAGACCTTTAATATCGCAGGCTTGCAGACGGCGGCGGTGATGGTGCCGAATCCGGTGATTCGTCATAAACTGAACAGAGGACTGAATACGGACGAGGTGGCGGAGCCCAATGCCTTTGCCGTGGGAGCGGCAGTGGCGGCTTTCCGAAAGGGGGAGGCATGGCTGGAGGAGCTGCGGGTATATCTCAGTGAGAACAAATCTTATGTCCGGGATTTTATAGAGCATAATTTGCCTGACATTAAGGTGGTGTCTTCTCAGGCCACCTATCTGCTGTGGCTGGACTGCGGCGGCATTGTGGAGGATGCGGAGGATCTGGTCTCATTTATCCGGAAGGACAGCGGGCTGTATCTGACGGAAGGGAAGGAGTACGGCGCCTGTGGGAAGGCGTTCATCCGCCTGAACCCGGCCTGCCCCAGGGAGCGTCTGTTGGACGGAATGAAGCGGCTGGAGGAGAGTGTGAAGCGCTATAAATGTGAAATAATATAAAGAGGAACATTGACTGGGCAAATAGCGACTGCGAATATATACTGCTTAACAGTTAAAATATGTAGTATAAAGCGAATGGGTGAAGCAGGAGTTCCGGGATGAAAAAGTATAATAATTTTGATCTTCATTTTAGATTTGAATTAAAAAACAGGAGCATTCAGTT
>CAQUWW010000199.1 GCA_948896875.1 uncultured Acetatifactor sp.
TGCTCTGTCTGGGCAGGCGTAGGCTGGGGTGGTGTCGTCCCCTCCGTACGTGTTTCTCCTGAAAACAATTGCGACAGTCTCATTCTCCTTCTCTCCTTTCCCAGAGCTTTTATTCTCCTATGAAATTTCTGATAAAACTTCTGCGGTGAAGAGGAGTCGGGCCATACTTTTTCAGTGCCTCAATATGTCCGGCGCTTCCATATCCCTTGTTTCCGGCAAAATCATATTCCGGAAACTCTTTATCATATGCAGTCATCCACCTGTCCCTTGTCACTTTCGCCACAATGCTGGCCGCGGCAATAGAAATACTTTTGGCATCCCCTTTGACAATGGGTACCTGCGGAATCGATATCTGTGGAATCCGCACCGCATCATTCAGCAAAATATCCGGACGGGGATTTAATTTCCCCACAGCTTCCCGCATGGCCTCATATGTGGCCTGCAGAATATTGATCTCGTCGATTCTTTCCGGAGAGGCGGAGCCCACCGCATATGCCACGGCTTCCCTCGTAATCACCGAATAAAGCTCTTCTCTCTTTTTTTCGGAGAGCTGCTTGGAATCATTTATATATAAAATGCGGCAATCTTTCGGAAGAATCACTGCCGCCGCCACTACCGGCCCGGCCAGAGGACCTCTTCCCACTTCGTCTATCCCGCAGATATAGGCATACTCCCTGTATTGTTCCTCGTATACCCGCAGCTGTTCTATCCTTTTCTTCTCCTGCTCCAATGCCGCCAGACGCTTTACCGCCGTTTCCACAAGCCTTTGTACTCCGACTCTCTCATCGGAGGAATAGGCATTTATAAATTCAGGCAGCTTCTCTGCCGACGCTGCCTGAAGAATCTCCTTTATCTCACTGAACCTTTTCATTCCCGCTCCTCTGCCTCACTGATGCTTCAGGATCCCGAAATCAGCCAGAGGCCATATTCTGACCCATGCTCTGCCGATAATATCGTCCCTTTTGACATTTCCCACAATCTCCGTACGACTGTCCGAGCTGTAATTACGGTTATCGCCCATCACAAAATATTCATCATCCCCCAGCTCAATCGGGGAAGCGGCGATTCCTATTTTGTCCGGCCGGATGATCTCTCTCCCATAATTCTCCTCCAGAATTTCGCCGTCAATATAAATATTGCCCTGTTGGTCTATCTGAACCGTCTCGCCTGGCAGCCCGATGATTCTTTTGATATAATATGTATTCTCCTGATATTTAAAGGGAAATACAATAATATCAAATCTCTCCGGATCACGGAAACGATAACTGATCTTATCCACGATCAGATTATCCCCGTCAGTCAACATTGGTTCCATAGATGAACCGTCTACCGCTGTGCGCTGTCCCACAAAAGTAATCACAAGCCAGGTCAGACATAACACTCCCAACAGGTATGACAGAGTACTGATCATTTCCTTCATCACTTTATTCATTGTTCCATCTCCTGTTCCTTCGTTTTTCCCTGCTGTTTCGGCGGATATTCCAATGTAATTCTTCCCAGGCGGCCAGCCCGAAAATCATCTGTCAGAATATCGGCAGCTTTTTTCAGATCCAGATTCTCCCCTTTCAGAAAACATCCTCTCACACGGGCAATTTCTCGAAGCATTTCTGCATTGTCCGCGCTCCTCCCAATTCCATAACGCCCGGAGACAGCATCCGGATATTGCATTCTCAGACAATCCAGCAGATCACAGGCCAATTCTTCCATGACCATGATCTCATCATTGATGGAACCGATAAAGGCAAGCTTCATCCCAACCTGCCTGTCCTCAACCTTCGGCCACAGGATTCCCGGCGTATCCAGAAGTTCCAGCGTCTTATTCCGTCGAATCCACTGCTTTCCCTTTGTGACGCCAGGTCTGTTTCCGGTCTTCGTACAGGCCTTCCCGGCAAACGCATTGATAAAGGTGGACTTCCCCACATTGGGAATCCCTACCACCATGGCTCTCACCGGCCGGTTTACGATGCCACGCTTTCTGTCTCTGGCTATTTTCTCCGCACAGGCAAGCTGTACCACCCGGTTGATGGCTTTGACACCGGCACCTGTTCTGGAATTCACCTCCAGGACATGGAGCCCCAACCCTTCAAAATAATCCGTCCACTGTCGGTTGACGGATACATCGGCCAGATCTGCCTTATTTAAGAGAACAATTCTGGCTTTTCCCCGCCCCAATTCATCAATATCCGGATTCCTGCTGGCCAACGGTGCTCTCGCGTCTACCAACTCTATCATCAGGTCAATTAATTTTATATTTTCCTGCATCATACGTTTTGCTTTTGTCATATGACCAGGATACCATTGATAGTCCATTCTCTATTTTACAAATCCCATGCCGGCCTCTTCGCAGGGGGCACGGAACCATACCTTTCCTATAATGTCCGCTTCCTTCACAAGTCCGATATTGGCGGAACGGCTGTCTTCACTGTTACCGGGATTATCTCCGATACAGAAAAATTCGCCGTTTTCAAGCGTTATCTCATTGGCGGCAATCCCTGCATCCGCCAGCTTTTCTGTCACCCAGGGACTCTCCTGTCCGTTCACATAGAAAATACCTTCCCTGACCTCCACCTGATCCCCCGGCGTAGCCACCACACGCTTTACATAATAATGGGCATTCTCATTCCCGTTTGGAAGAAATACCACCACATCTCCTCTCCTGGGGGAAGAAATCAGATAGATAAAAGAATTGATAAATATCTGCTGTCCATTGTACAGTACAGGTTCCATGGATACCCCTACCACACTGGTGGTCATGCCCATAAAAACATTCAGCACAATCGCAATAAAAACTGCAGCCAGAATACCAAAAATCCAGCTGAACGCCTCTCGAACATGTGTTTTATTTATTTTCTTTTTTCTCTTATAAAAACTCAAGCCTCTGCTTTTTGCCATATATAACTTCCCCTTGTTGGCCTGCGCATAAGCAGAAAAGGACAACTACGCAAGTAATTGCCCTTTTATCCGTCTCTTCGTTAACTCGCTTTACCTGATGGCCTCTTTTACCTTCGCCCGCTTACCCACACGTCCTCTCAGGTAATTCAGCTTGGCACGTCTCACCTTACCTCTTCTGACCACCTCTATCCTCTCAACATTGGGAGAATGTACAGGCCAGGTCTTCTCCACACCGATGCCGTTGGAAGACTTTCTCACGGTAAAAGTCTCGCGGGCTCCGCCGCCCTGTCTCTTCAGAACGATACCTTCAAACACCTGAATTCTCTCACGGTTTCCTTCTTTGATCTTACCGTATACCTTTACGGTATCTCCTACATTGAACTCATCGACTTCCGCTTTTAACTGCGCATTCTCAATCTCTCTGATAATCTCACTCATAACGAGCCTCCTTTATAAACTGGATGTTCTTAATACGCCTGAGGCCCGGACTTTCCTGCATCCGTCCCTCCTGTAACAGAGGACCATCTCATTTTCACAACATTTAAATTTTAACATAGCACAACTCTATTTGCAAGTATTTTTTTCAGACGCCAGAATTTTTGCATTTTGTCAATAGTTATGCAACAACTTTTTGAAAAAAATTAGGCCAGATTCTTTATTTCCTCTTCAAAGAGTTGGGCGGAAGTCTTAAAACCCAAAATCCCCCTTGGGTAGTTGTTTATCCAGGTTTCTATAAAATCTATGTCTTTATCCTGCTTTTCCTCGAAATCCTCCCCTTTTGGTATATGGCGGCGGATAAGGC
>CAQUWW010000200.1 GCA_948896875.1 uncultured Acetatifactor sp.
TGCGACCTCCTGGTCCCAAACCAGGCGCTCTAGCCAAGCTGAGCCACACCCCGATACATCAGATACCTATACAGTATACTCTGACGCACCCTGCTCTGTCAAGATTTTCTATCACATTTCTCCAAATAGCTACAAATAGCAAATGCTGAACTCCGCTTCGCCTCCCACAACCTCCATGATAATATAGGAAGGTCTGCGGCCTTCCTGGCGCGGATAGGAGAGACTTCCCGGATTCACCGCGATGACACTTCCACTTCTGTCAACCACCGGCTTATGCGTATGTCCATACATGACGATATCTACATCTTTCAACATCGCCTCCCGCTTAATCACTTCATTTCCCATAGACACATAGTAATTATGGCCATGGGTCACCCAGACCTTGAAAGGACCGATTTTCAGATCCAGTTCTCTGGGCAGGCAGGAGAAAAAATCATTATTTCCCAGGACAATCTGCACCGGACAATCCGCCGACTCAGAAAGCGCATATTCGCTGCCTTCGGCATCTCCGCAGTGGATCACCAGATCCGGTTTATGCATCTCAAGCACTTTAAAATAATTCTCATTTTTCCTGTGAGTGTCACTGACAATCAATACTTTCATCTCTTCCTGAGTTCCTCTTTCATCAGCCGAAGCGCTTTCCCCCTGTGACTGATCAGATTCTTCTCTTCCTCCGTAAGCTCCGCCGTGGATTTTCCTGTCTCCGGCAAATAGAAAATCGGGTCATATCCGAAGCCGTTTTCTCCCCGCTCTTCATATCCGATTCTGCCCTCGACCGTTGCCCTGACAGTGATCTCTTCCCCGTCCGGCAGCACTGCTGCAATCGCGCAGACAAATCTCGCCGTACGTTTCTCCTCCGGCACACCTTCCAGCCGGCTGATCAGATTGGCATTTTTCACACTATATGAAGTGTCTTCCCCCAAATATCTGGCCGAATAGACCCCAGGCTCCAGGTTCAAATAATCAATTTCCAGTCCGGAGTCATCCGCCAGAACCAGGTCTCCTGTAAGTTCCGCCACTGCTCTCGCCTTAATCAGGGCATTTTCTTCGTATGTCTTCCCATTTTCTTCTATGTACGTCCGGACACCAGCCTCTTTCATCGACAGGATCTCATAGCCTGTATCCTCCATAATCCTTCTGATTTCCCGCATTTTGCCTGCATTTCCTGTGGCAAAAATCATTCTCTTCTTTTCCATCGATACATCTCCCCGCCCCTTGAGCCTATTTGGGGGCTCAGTTTTTCATAGATTATCTGACACTACTCTACGCTTCAGCAGGCCCAATTCCATATTTCCCCTTTAATGACAGACTATGCGGCCGGCATCGGAAATTACCTTCCAATCCTATACCCGCTTACCCTTCGGAGGCTTCGGCCCCAGGTACTGATAATAGTAAGTCTTCATCATCCCATTGTAAATTTTGCGATTCCTGTCCGCCTTGCGGCCGATATCCCGCTCTGCATTTTCATATGCGGATATCAGATACATACTCCAGGAATCCAATGCTCTGAATCTCTCTCCAATCAGCTTGTACAGCGCCGGCATCTGTTCCTTGTCGTGAAGCCGCTCGCCATAAGGCGGGTTCGTAATGATAAAGCCGTATTTCTTCGGATGGCTGAGTTCTCTCACATCCCGCCGCTGGAAATGAATCAAATGTTCCACGCCTGCAAGCTTTGCATTTTCCCGGGCAATATTCACCATGTGATCATCAATATCATATCCCTGAATATCCGGCTGTATCTGGCGATCCACCAGCTCCTCCGCCTCTTCCCTGGTATCCTGCCACATTCTTCGCTCCACAATCTGCGGCCAGCTTTCCGCGGTAAAATGCCTCTTCATCCCCGGCGCCATACGAGCCGCCATCATGGCAGCCTCAATGGGAATGGTTCCACTGCCGCAAAAAGGGTCCACAAGTATCCTGCTCCCATTCCACGGTGTCAGCCGGATCAGAGCTGCCGCCAGATTCTCCGCGATAGGGGCCTGGGCCACCAGCTTACGATATCCTCTCTTATGCAAAGACTCTCCCGTACTGTCCAGTCCTACGGTAACCTGGTTCTTCATCAAAAAGACTCTGACCGGGAATCTGGCTCCATCCTCGGCAAACCAATTGACATGATAGACATCCTTCAGTCGCTCTACCATAGCCTTTTTCATAACTGACTGAATATCTGACGGACTGTAGAGTCCGGATTTTACACTGGCGGCTTTTGCAACCCAGAATTTCCCGTCCTCCGGTATGTATTCCTCCCAGGGAAGCGCTTTCGTCCCCTGAAAAAGCTCCTCATAGCTCTCCGCCGGGAAGCTTCCCACCTTAATCAATATCCTCTCCGCAGTCCTCAGAAAGATATTCCCCCTGCACAGAGCCTCCTCATCCCCGAAAAATGTCACTCTTCCGTCCGACACCTCTGTAATATCATAGCCCAGATCATCGATTTCCCGTTTCAGCAAAGCCTCCATTCCAAAATGGCATGGAGCAATCAATTCAAATTTTCGCATTCTGTCCTACCTCATCCCCGCCCTATTCCTGAAAAACCAACGCACTTATTTTCTCTATCCCAAGACTCAAAAACTTCCGCCGCCGGCTGCCTTATAATTCCCTCTATGTAAATAGGGGCACTCTGTGGTGTCCCTATTATCAGAAAAACCTTAGAAATTGTTGTTCTGATTGTTCTGGTTCTTGCTCTGGTTGTTCTGATTCTTGTTCTGGCTGTTCTGGTTGTTCTGATTCTTCTGATTGTTCTGATTCTGGCTGTTCTTGCAGTTCTCAGAATTGTTTGTACTGTTGTTGTACTTATTGTTGTCCATTTCTTTCCTCACATCCTGCCGCAATACGGCTATCCTGCCGGGAACTGTCAATTTCCCGCAGTTCCCTGTTATCAGTTACAGGAGTAGTATTGGAAGAAAAAAAGAAAAATATACGAAGCTTTTTCGTATTTTCAAACCATTTTTTTCCAGTTATGCCTTCAGTTGATCCAGTCACGAAATACCTTTACCAAAAACAATACTGCCACAATCGGCAAAAGTACCGGAAGCACGGCGCTGATAACCGAAAATACCGCACTTAGAATCACCGCAACAATCACCAGCAACAGTATCAGCCAACCCCACATCGGTATTTTGAATAATATTTTCAAAAAAAATTGTCTTGTCCTGCTGAGCCGTCCGTATTCGCCGTCTGCTCCGTATCCGGTATCCGCATGCTCCGCAGTCTGCCCGTTCGTTTCGCTGCTGGTCTCCGCAATGGTCCTGGCAAGCAATCTGGGATCGCCTAATTCATTCAACACCTCTTCTTCACTTCTGCCCTTACGAATTTCCACGTTGATATACTCTTCATAATATCGAAGATTTTCCATCACCAGGCCGGAGGACACTTTCCCGTTCAAAGCCTGCCTCATTCTTTCCAAAAATTCCTGTTTTGTCATTTATCTCTCCTGCTTTTTATCCCGAATTCACTCCTGTCTCCCGTCACACTGCTCTGCCTTCACGGCCTGCCAATATTCCCTGGGACAGTAGTTCTTTGCCACCGCCGCACGAAGCTCCACATAGCATCCGCAGCTGCGGCACATGCCCTCCAGCAGCATGTCGCACTGCCTGCAGACTGTCAGCCTCTCCTCATAAACTGATGCGGACGCCTTCACATCCTCATCCAGATTCTCAATATACTCACGCAACGACCGGAAAGTTTCCTC
>CAQUWW010000201.1 GCA_948896875.1 uncultured Acetatifactor sp.
ACTGGCATTGCCGAGACTGCAGAAGGAAATGCAGTGGATGGAGGTTTTTTCCACAGAAAAGGAACCGGTGACAAAGACATCCATATCGGATGGAGAAGAATTGGAATGGACGAGAGTGGTGCCGCCAAGGAGCATCAGCGTATATATATCAATCATAAAAAAGGAAGGCAATTGAACTTGCACCCCCAGGTAATATTTGCATATGATATCATAAATACATCATATGGAGATAATTATGAACTGCTTGATTTTGATATTGCTGCTGGGTTGCTGCGGCGGATGGGGAAATAGCTGCTGCGCCACCAGGAGGGGTGAAACTTGCAGCGGGAAGAGCGGAAGGAATTTTCAGGGGAGAAAGTTCCCCGTGGAAGAGCCCTGCAGCGGAAGAACGAATAGAATGCCGGAGGATTGCGGCTGCAGACAGGAACGTTTCGAAGCAAAAAATGATGCCTGCGGTTGTGAGCGCGATGAGCGGGAAAGCTGTGACGTCGGTATGATTCCGCCTCCGTGGCAGGAATACCCCAAATTTCCTCATCACCACGACGACGAAGGGGAATGCGAATCGTAAATGATATTATTCTGTAATATGTGGAAAGCGTGAAAGAGCGGTCTCCTGAAGGGGGCCGCTTCTGTGTTTTTTTAGAAAAAGTATTTGAAGAAAAGGGGGTATGTGATATAATAAGAACGGATTTAATTTGACGAAAGGCATGTTTTTTCATGGGAAAGGAAAAATATGTGGCATATGTCTCCACTTATACAAGGGGAGATAAAAACGGAATAAAAATATATGATGTAGATATGGAAAAAGGACGTTTCATTGAAAAGGACAAGGTAGAGATCACGAACTCTTCCTATGTAACCATCTCACACAATGGAAAATATTTGTATTCCATTACGGATTTTGGTGTGGAGTCCTATGATATTTTGGAGGATGGGAGCCTCAAATTCCTGAATTTTGCTTCTATTAACGGGATGCGTGGCTGCTACGTCTCTACGGATTATACAGATAAATACCTTTTTGTGGCAGGATATCACGATGGAAAGCTGACAGTTCTCAGACTGGAGGAGAACGGTTCCATAGGGGATATTACCGATGAAATCTATCATAAGGGGCTGGGCAGTGTTGCAGAGCGTAATTTCAGACCACATATTAATTGTGCCAGAATGACCCATGATAATAAATATCTGCTGGTGGCTGATCAGGGAATGGACCATGTAAACGTATATCGCCTTGATCTGCAGATGGGAAAGGTTATGCTTGCGGATATTATCAGAAGTGAACTGGAGTCTGCGCCCAGACATATCAAGATATCCAAGGATGGAAGATTTATTTATATTGTACATGAATGTAAGTGCTTTATCGATGTTTATTCTTATGAAGATAAAAAGAATCAGCCGGTGTTTGAGAAGATTCAGAGCGTTAAGACCTGTAACACGGAGATGGGCAGTTATAATGCCGCCAGCGCGCTGACTTTTTCGGATGATCATAAATATTTGCTGAGCTCCAATGCAGGAGACAATTCCGTGGTATTGTATGAGGTGAATGAAGAAAACGGGCATCTTTCCGAAGTATTCAGCCTGCCTGTGGGCGGAGAGTATCCGAAAGACGCCAGTTTGTTCCCCAACAATAAATTTCTGGTATCTCTGAATCATGAGACAAATGATATGACTTTCTTCCGGGTGAATACGGAAAAAGGAAATATGATTATGAACGGACCGCCTATTAAGGTGGATGTACCCAACTGCATTACGTTCCACAGACTATAGACGAACTGCATTGGAGACATTTCATCAGATGGGCAGGAGGAATGTCAGAAAGTAGACGGCATTTGCCTGCAGATGCTTAGCAGGCGGATGCCGTGAAACAGGAGGAGGATATGGCAGGTTCCACATACGGCATTGTTTTTAAAATTACGACATGGGGAGAGTCTCACGGGAAAGCGTTGGGGGTGGCCATTGACGGATGCCCTGCGGGATTGGAGTTAGAAGAGGCTGATATCCAACGGTATCTGGACAGACGTAAGCCGGGGGCCAGCAGCATTGCCACTCCCCGGAAGGAAGCGGATGAGGTGGAGATTTTGTCGGGAGTGTTTGAGGGGCGTACCACAGGCACTCCGATTTCTTTGATGGTGCGGAATACCTCCCAGATTTCCAGGGATTATAGTGAGATTGCTTCCTGCTATCGGCCCGGACACGCGGATTATACTTTTGAGGAGAAATATGGTTTCCGAGATTATCGAGGCGGCGGGCGTTCCTCCGGAAGGGAAACAGCAGGACGTGTGGCGGCAGGCGCCGTCGCCTGTAAAGTGCTGGAAAAGCTGGGGGTCAGGATATGCGCTTATACCAGATCCATTGGTCCTGTGGAAGTGGACAGAGAGAAATTTGACAGAGAAGCCATATTGAAGACACAGACTGCCATGCCTGACAGGGAGGCGGATGCGGCTGCCATAGAATATCTTCAGGGATTGCGGCGGGACACAGATTCCGCAGGCGGCTGCATGGAATGCCTTGTGGAGGGACTTCCGGCCGGGATAGGCGATCCTGTCTTTGAAAAGCTGGATGCAAACCTTGCCAGGGCGATTATGTCTATCGGTGCCGTGAAAGCCGTGGAATTCGGCGACGGACATGAAGTGGCAAAGCATAAAGGAAGCGAAAATAATGACAGCTTTCGAATGGAAAACGGAAAAGTGAGAAAGACATCGAATCATGCCGGCGGTATTCTTGGAGGAATCAGCGATGGAAGCAATATCCTCATTCGGGCTTATGTGAAGCCCACTCCCTCTATTTTTCGCCCACAGCAGACAGTCAATCAGTCCGGAGAGAACATTGAGATCAAAATCAAAGGCCGCCATGATCCGGTGATTGTGCCCAGAGCGGTGGTAGTCATGGAGTGTATGACAGCAATTACCGTACTTGACGCCATGATGTTGAATATGTCTGCGAGAATGGATTCACTGGTGGATTTTTATTCTACTGAGAGGTAGGTACAGGTTGTTGGAAGCTGTCTGCCGGGGAAGGGAATGGCGAGTAAATACTTCTCAGGGAGGATGGGAAGCGTAAGGATATCCCTGTGAAGCAGATCGAAAGAGATAGAGCTGGAACAGCGGGATGAAAAGAAAAGGGAGGATTGGAAATAGATGTACCGTATATTAAAACAGGAAGGAAGGGCGAAGCGGGCAGAGCTTGAGACAGTTCATGGTACGATTCAGACACCTGTATTCATGAATGTAGGAACTGTGGCGGCGATTAAAGGCGCTGTGGCCACATCTGATCTGGAACAGATTAAAACCCAGGTAGAGTTGTCAAACACCTACCATCTGCATGTACGACCTGGAGACAGGATTATCAGGCAGCTTGGAGGACTGCACAAATTTATGTCCTGGGACAAACCCATATTGACAGATTCCGGGGGCTTTCAGGTGTTTTCTCTGGCAGGTCTGCGGAAAATCAAGGAGGAGGGCGTCTATTTTCACTCTCACATCGACGGACGTAAAATTTTCATGGGGCCGGAGGAAAGCATGCAGATCCAGTCTAATCTGGCATCTACAATAGCTATGGCTTTTGACGAGTGTGCACCCAG
>CAQUWW010000202.1 GCA_948896875.1 uncultured Acetatifactor sp.
CTTCTGACAGGTGGCCATCCGTCTTCGGGGCGGAATCTCCTGTCCGGTAAAATAGGGCTTTAGGGGCGCCATCCCGGAATTGATGATCAATAAGCTGTTGTCATTATGCGGCACCAGCGAAAAACTTTTCATTTTCAAATGTTCCTTACTCTCGAAAAAATTCAGGAACATCCGTCTCAGTTCATTTACACCTATGGGTTTCATGTGTTCCTCCTCCAGAATCCTTTGATAATGGAATCTGTTTTAGATTCTATTATATCACTTATTTTTATTTTGTATAGTAAAAATTGTGCTTCCGCTCCCCCTGTATTACCAGCTATTCCGGCCTTTTTACGCTGAAAATGCCTCAAAACCTAACCATGCATAGGAAACACGAATTTCCCCGCCAGCTGATACACCTGCCGCACCTTTTTCGAAGACAGATTCCATTTTCCCAGCTCTTCCAAAATCAGCTCCGGGTACTTCCTGCTGATATCTCTCAGGGCATTTCCCGCGGATTTCCGCACATATTCGCTTCCATCCTCTCTGCATGCCGCCAGAAGCTCTACGGCAATCCGGGGATTTTCCCTGAAAAAAGGACGGTTCGTCCAGATGCGAAGCCCTTCCGCCACAGCCCTGCGCACGTTGGCATTTTCGTCACTCAGCCATTCTCTGATCAGCGGCAGAGCCTGTTCATAGCCCAGGATTTTGCAGTGATTGTCAAAGGCCATTGCCAGAATTTCCTGTACCTTCCAGTTCTTATGCCGGCTCACGGTACTCCGGAGAAAAGAAATGGCATCCGGATATTCATGGGCGCAGTACCCCAGAAGAAGCACTCCCACCTCCTGAAGCTGGAAATTCCCCTTCCGCCAGAGCACATATCCGGTTTGGCGGCATTCTTCCAGGGGATTGGACTGGTAGAATTTCTGCGCTTCCGTCTTCACCAGCTTCAAACTGTCCTTTTCCGGAATTGTCTCCTCCAGATAGGTGATAAAATCGTTCATTCCCGTCTCCTCAAACTGTTTATACGGTTCCTTCCTGCTCTGTGCAAGCTCTTGTTCTGTCTTGGATCTCCGCCGTCATATATCCGGCAAACTGAGCCAACAGCTCTTTGTCGGCACTCAGCTTCTCCCCGCAGGCATAACATCGAAGCGCCTCACAAAGCAATGTGTGAAACCTTTCCGGCAAATGCATAAGGCCCCACTCTCCGCCGGATTTCTTCGAAAGCACCAGATCTTCCCGAAGATACCCCAACACCCTGCACAGGTTTAAGGTCACATAGAGGGGGTTGGTCAGAATATCCTCTCCGGCATTTTCCATGTCATACAGGATACTGTCCCTGTAAGCTTCGGCGGGAACCTCGCCAAAGACATCCTCTTTCCTGACCCCCCACAAACAAATCCCAAACTTACGCGTAATCATGAAATGAGCTGCCAGATCCTTATCTGTTCCCCGCATTTTCTCCACATATTCCCGAGGGTTTCTTTTATCCCACTCCAGATGCGCTTCAGAAAAATGGAGCTCAAAAGGCGTGGGATACACAAAAGGCCTGCAGAACTCTCTCTTTACCAGGCTCAGTTCCATCCCCTTTCCCGGGCCTTCTTCATTCAGGCATATCACATGCTCCATAAATTCCGCTTTCACCCCATCCGACACATCCGTATTTACAATCACCAGCAAATCCAGGTCACTTATTTCAGGCTGGAAGCAGCCCATGGCCGCGGAACCGTGCAGATAAACTCCCGTCAGATTCTCCCCAAGTATCTCTCTGCACATCTCTGTAAAGCGGCTGAGTAAATCCTCATATATCATTTTCCTGTTTTCCTTTCGTTTCCTGTCCTCCATTCATACAATGGTCACCTGACTCCCTGCCGTACCGTTTTCCTGACTATGATGTCCAGTCCGGCATAGTCGAAAACAAATGCCGGCAGTCTACTCCGTCACAATATTCTGCAGCCATACCCCTTTCTTCACCAGCACAAATCCTATCACACATTTAATCCAATCCGCTATCTGCACCATGGCAAAAATGGCAATGACCGGGATGGATGTCATCCGGCTCAGGCAATAAGCCACCGGCACACTGACACACCATACGAACACACTGTCGAACAGGAATGTGACAATGGTCTTCCCACCGGAACGCAGTGTAAAGTATGTGGCATGTATAAACGCCGCCTGGGGCATGAACACCGCCTGCGCTAAAATAAACTGGACTGCCAGCGCTTTTGCCTCGTCAGAAGTATTGTAAATCCGGGGGAACAGGGGAGCGATAACTGCCATCAGTAGTGCGATGCCCACGCAGCAGCCCACGGAAAATGCAATGATTTTGTTATCCGCATCTCTTGCCTCTTCCATCTTACCTGCACCCAACAGCTGCCCGATGATAATGGCCACCGCATCTCCCAGAGCAATAAATACCACATTAAACATGTTATTGATGGTATTGGCCATATTCAGACCCGCTATCACATTTAATCCCCGCATGGAATAGCACTGGGTCAGCATGGCCATTCCCGCGGACCACAGGGTCTCATTGACCAGCAGCGGCGCGCCCTTGATAAAGTACTTCCCTGCCTGACGCACCGGGACCTTTAATGTAGAGTAGATTCCTTCTATATAAGGGTTCTTCTCCTTATGCCTGTGGGTCCATATTATGACAATGGAAGCCTCCACATATCTGGAAACCACCGTCGCAATGGCGGCACCCACCACTCCCAGAGCAGGAAGTCCCAGCTTCCCGTAAATCAGCAGATAATTCAGGCACAGATTGACACAGACCGCGATAATTCCGGCCTTCATAGGCACCACTGTCTCTCCGCATTCCCGCAGAGTGCTCACATAAATCTGAACCATCATAAACGCGGGAAGCCCGAAAAGCATCACCTGAAGATAGCTTCTGCCATACCGCAGGGCGGCGGCCAGATCTCCCCCGTCATTACTGCCGCTTAAGTACATCTGAATCAAAGTATCTCCGGCAACCAGAAATACCAGCGCCGCCATTCCGGTCAGAATCAGCGCCATCCAGAATTTATAGCGGAAAGTATGTCTGACGCCTTCGTCGTCCTTCTGTCCGAAATATTGTGCCGTAAAGATACCCGCACCGGCAAGACCGCCGAAAACGCAGAGATAATACACCATCATCAGCTGATTGACAATGGCAACTCCCGAGAACTGTTCCGTGCCGATCTGGCCCACCATAATATTGTCCAACAGCCCTACAAAATTGGTAATTCCGTTCTGAATCATAATGGGAACCGCCACAGCCAGAACCATTTTGTAAAAAGCCTTGTCACCGATAAATTTCTTCCCGAATCTCCCTGCCATACTTCCTCCCCGACCGGCCTTTTCTTCCGCTCCTGCCCGTCTTCCCTCTCTACCGCTCTTCTCAGGCCCGGCCGTTTTTTCTTTCGGAATCTTCCTTTTTCTCCTCTGTTTTTCCGGAAAATACATAACAGATACCAATATACCATACAAAATAAGGAAAAACAACCAAATC
>CAQUWW010000203.1 GCA_948896875.1 uncultured Acetatifactor sp.
GTATTTTTTTGTGTCAATCTCTTGACCTATTTAAAGTATACAGGAAGCTTTCTATTGCTAAAAAGCATAATTACATTCCTGTTAATCTCACAATAATGTAATTTATGTAAATCTAACCTCAAATGTAATACAAAGGCTTGCTTCCAGCATACAATAGTGTTATAATAATCACAATTCAAATACGAAAGGAGAGATATCTATGGCACTGGCAACCTTGACTGCAAGAGTAGACGAAAGGGACAAAGCCAACTTTGACGCCTTCTGCTCCAATGTAGGCCTGAATACTTCTACTGCAATTAATCTTTTTGTGAAAGCAGTTTTGCGCGAAAACCGCATTCCATTTGAAATCGCCCAGACTGGCGACCCATTCTTCTCCGAAGCAAACATGGCCTATGTAAGAAAATCCGTTCAGGAGCTAAAAGCCGGAAAAGGCACTCCCCATGAACTGATCGAGGTGGACGATGAGTGAAAAAATATGGTCAGATGATGCCTGGGAAGATTACCTTTACTGGCAAATGCAGGATAAAAAAACATTAAAGCGAATAAACCAGCTCATCCGGGATATCGAGCGGAACGGCTGTATACAGGGAATCGGAAAACCAGAACCTCTTTCCGGCGACCTGCAGGGCGAATACAGCCGCCGCATCAACGAAAAAGATCGCCTCGTCTATCATATGGAAAACGGACGGCTCTACATTGTCCATTGCAGAGGCCACTATGGAGACAAATAATCCAAATCTCCCCTGCCGATACATGCCTTGTCTGTACATCCCACATTTCCTTATTTTTGCTCCCTCCTATCGATCCGCATAATGCAATTCATAAAACTGACTGAGAAATTCATCGTCCTGGATAGCTTCCTCTTCCAGTTCAACAAACTGCCCATTCTGCAGATAGTACAACATTGCACAGAAAAAGTGATGACCAGGATGCGGTGAGGTGCGGCATGGCTCGGCCAGAGCGTGGATGGGGCCCCCAGCCTCCAGGCACCTGAAGATTGCCAGCACAGAATGAACTACCCCACAGCGGACTGTGGGGTAGTTCATTCTGTACTGGCACATCCGGAACTGGAACAGCTACTGTCTTTTAGCTACGTCCGGCCTGATGCATTCTCCTGTCCTCGCGCTTCCGTACAGGAATGCAGATATCCATCTGCGGCCTGTCTCCATGGTCGCGCAGGTCATAGTATTCATATTCCTCCCGTGTACCGTCATGCTCGTACTCCGACTGCGGGAACCAATTGTCCAGAATCTCCCGCCAGGTATCCTGTATGGATTGGACGTACTGCTCTTCGCTGACCTGGGGTGTGGTAAACACTGCGTACAAGCCGCCCGGTATCCGATGAAGATATGTCCCCGGCCGCGGCGGGACGACGGAGTCGGCTTCGTCCACCCCCCACGCCCAGCATATAAGTGAAGCATTCTCCTTCCTCATCGATGTCCATGCATACAGCCACCTCACAGTGACGGGAATTAGAGTAGGTATCGTGAAGCGTAGTGAGCGCGGGCCCGTACTCCAGATTTATCTTCTCCCAGTATCCCGGTATGTCCGAGAGCCTGTTCACATGGGGCATATTGTGCCGGGATGCATACCCGACAATGGTAAGGGGTTCCATTTCTTTTAATTGTACCTGCATATTCATTCCTCCCTGTTTTGCAAGCAGATTGTGTACAGTGGCTTTTTCCGGCGGCAATGCGGAGAAATGCAGACGGTGCACAGAAGGCGGGACGCCGAAGCATTTCTTGAACGCCCTGGTGAACCCGGCGTGGGTCTCGAAGCCATATTCCAGCGCTATATCCATGATCCGGCCGCCCTGGGCCAGGTCATAGCGAGCGTGTTCCAGTCTGCGTCTGGTGATATAGCCCATTACCGGCATGCCGGTGAGCTCGGCGAACTTCCGGCGGAAATGATATGTGGAATAGTTGACCAGAGCGGCAAGCTCCTCTGCCTGTATATCTTCCTTTATGCGCCTGTCGATTTCGTCCAAGACTGTCTGTATCATGATTTCCTGATTCATCATTGCACCTTCCTTTGTCCCCGGTAGAATCATGATATCATAAAAAGCGTCTGGCGGCTTATCCGAATTGGGCATTTATTTTTTCTCTTGACTTGAGTGAAATTTCCTCCGCATCATCGCAGATTACCACATGAACCATAACCCGGCATCTTTTCTCTTAATGTAAAAAGTTTTGACGCTTAAAATAACTTCTTCGTCAGGCAATAATCAGTCCTTTACACCACCCCCACAATCTTTCCGCACACCTCGTCGATGTTCGTTTGTCCGGAAACTACATGGAAGTCGTGAGGCTCCCCGTCAAAGCATCCATGCTTTCTTTCCAGCATAGCCGCCACCGGCGCCGGCAGATTCCCGTGCATCCGCCCGGCAAATCGCGTCTTTATGACCCCCAGATCTGCCGTTACCAAAACGCGGATACTTCCTTCGGGCAATAGCGGCAAATGTTCTTTTTCTGAAATGACATAGATAATATTCTCGCCGTCTACAGCTTCCCGCAGCTTTTTCTGGAAAGACTCCTTCGCGGCTGTTTCGTTCTTTTCCAGCCGAAGATAATCCCTGCCTGTGTAAACCTGTGCCTTTATGCTCTCTCTTAATTTGTCCGCAAGGGTGGATTTCCCCGTGCAGCTCTCTCCGAAAATTCCGATTACCATTGTTCTTTCCTCCCTGATTTAGTTCCGCATGCATCTGAACAGCCATTTTTCATTTGCCAATATTCCATACCATTTCTGCCTAAAAGTCGTTCGCTGACCATATTTCTTCTTCAAACCCATCGAAAAGTCTTGACTTTCTCCCCTTTATCCCCTATACTAATTCTAACAGAACCCACCACGCCTCTGGTCTTACCATGCGCAACCCGGTGGGACTTTTCTTTTCAGCGAGGTGCCTGCCAATGAACCCTTATCCGAAACGGATCCTGACGATTCCCCAGCAGCTCCAGTCCTATACCGATGCCGGCATGACCATATCCTCCGTGGAGGAAGCCACCGCCGCGCTGACCACCATCGGCTACTACCGGCTCCGGGGCTACAGCTTCCATCTGTATGACAACACTTCCAGGCAATACCGCCCTGGCACTGACTTTTCAGACATCCTGAACCTGTATCATTTCGATACGGAACTGTCCAGGCTCCTCTTTGGCATGGCGACCTGTATCGAAGTCGCTCTGCGTGCCCGGCTTTCCGATGCCCTGCTCACTTACAACGATGCGCTCATCCTGACGGATCCC
>CAQUWW010000204.1 GCA_948896875.1 uncultured Acetatifactor sp.
AATCAGCACCGGCCTGATGCCTCCCTGCTCCGAACCGATTACCGGTCTAAGATCCGCATAATATACATCTCCTCGTCTCATTTTCCCTCCAAATATTCTTGCAGGAATTCCCGTAAATCACGGTTTTCCCGGGCATTTGTAGGATAGTTTTACCAGATTTTCGGAAGTTATTCACAATTTGCATGAAACAGGCTGGAATATCTCATAAAAATCTCCCCTTCTATCATATGAAAACAAAACGGAAAATGTTCCACCATTCATTCGCGCGACCGCCTGTCTGTGGCTGTCGCATACTCTGCCAGATCACCTGCCATACAGGCATACTCCCCTCTTTCCTCTGTCACTTTCTCTCCCGCTCTGCCATGGAGATATACGCCTGCCGACGCCGCTTCAAAGCTCTCCATCCCCTGAGCCAGAAATGCTGCAATCATACCTGTCAATACATCTCCGCTTCCCGCGGTGGCCATGCCGCTGTTGCCGCTTAAGTTAATGCAGGTCCGATGGCCCTCTCCGCAGATAAAGGTCCTGGCATCCTTCGCCGCAACCGTGGCATGAAGCGCCTTTGACAGTGCTTTTGCCTGTACGGGCAGATTCGCCTTACATTCCTCCAGGGCTCGTCCCGTAAGTCTGGCCAGCTCTCCCACATGGGGCGTCAGCACAATTTCCCTTCCCGATTTCCCCTGCTTCGCCAGCGCCGCTTTCAGCTCCGGATGTACCGCCAACAGATTCAATCCATCCGCATCCACAACCAAAGGCAGCTTGCTGCCCTCTATCACAGACTGCAGGCATGACAGAGCCTCCTTCGAGGTTCCAAGTCCGGGTCCGATGGCAATGACATCAGCCCATTTCATACTTTCCTCTATATCCTGAACAGTACCCAAAAGTGCCTCCGGTACCGCCTGCTGCAAAATCACTCTGTTTTCTCCACAGGTAATCACCTTCACCATTCCGGCTCCGGACCGATATGCGGCTCTTGCGGCCAGCACAGCCGCCCCGGCCATGTTCAGACTTCCCGCCACCAGCAATACTTTTCCAAAAGTACCTTTATTTCCGGCCTTGTCACGTTTCGGCAGAAGTACGGTTACCTCCTCGTCATAAGCAAACAACTCCGGCTCTCTGCCAAAGAAGCTGTTCTCAGAAATTCCGATATCCGCAATTCTGACCTTTCCCGCCGCTTCACATCCCGGATACAGTACGATTCCTCTCTTGCAGAAGCCGAAGGTGACTGTCATATCAACTCGCACCGAACAGCCCAGAATCTGTCCCGTATCGGAGTCAACTCCGCTGGGCACATCCAGAGCCAGCTTCCAACCCTGCAGCCGGTTAAAAAGGTCCACAGCCTCCGCAAAGCCGCCTTCCACCTTCCTGGAAAGCCCTACCCCAAACAAAGCGTCTACCAGCGCCAGATATTCCTGTCTGTGAGGCGTATCCGTGAACTCCACCGGATAATTTCCCAGTATGCCCATTTGCTGCTTCCACTGCACAGAGGCTTTTTCCCTGTCCCCCACACACCAGACTTCCACCGGATACTTTTTTTCCGCAAGAAGTCTGGCCAAAGCAAGTCCATCCCCGCCATTATTCCCGGTTCCTGCCATAACGAGCACAGTTCCCCTCTTTCCGCCCAGTTGTTCTTCCAACAGTGCGGCGGCCTCCAACGCCGCCCGCTCCATCAGAACACATGCCGGAATTCCAATCTTTTCGATTGTATTCTCATCATATCGTCTCATTTCAGACGCTGTCACAATATATTTCATGCGATTCCCGTTCCACAGTCATATCCCGTCAGCATAAAACGGACCTATTGCCCTTTTCTCTGCAATCAGTCCGTTTTCTCTTCCTCAGAATTGTACTGCATATCAAATATTTCGATTACCTCAGTTCCAAATACATCATGCATATAAGAATAAATGGCGCTATTGCGCTGCTCCATTTCCTGCTTTCTGATCAAACGTTTCTTCAATTCCACCCGGATTTCCGAAACCCACTGCCCAATCTCCTGAATCCCCCGGGCATTTTCCTGCATTGTGTCATAGCAGCAGTCCATGGTAGCCAGCATCAGTTGAAAATTCACCTCATCAATCTGTCTGGGAAGCTCCAGCAGCTCATCCTGGCGTGCGTCCAGCCGCTCGTTGCATTCTTCCACCAAAGACTTATTCTGCTCGATTTTCCTGGCATTTTCAGAGTCTTCCTCCTGTCCGGTCTCATCCACCAGCGTTACAATCTCGTTCATCAGCTTTTTCTTCAGACGCTTAATGTCCTTGACTTCATTGGTCAACTTTCCCTGCAGTTTCAGCAGATCATTCAACTGTTCTTCCAGACCGGATACCCTGCTTCTGGCCTCTTCTGTCAAAAGCCGGTACCATTTATTATCCAGAGTGAGGATCGGAATCTTTTTCCCCTCCAGCGCCCGGATAAAAACCTCCCTCTGGTTTCCCTCCTCCTTATGCTTCATCGCCTGCACCTCCACCGAAATTTCTCCAGCGCCTATTCCGAATCCTCCTCTGACCGCAACGCAGTCTGAGACGCCTTACGAATGTTATAGGATAATTTCATAAGGCTGTCGGAAAGGTGAACATTTTCCACCTGAATACCATCCGGCACATTTAAATCCACATGGGCAAAGTTCCAGATAGCCCGAATCCCGGTCTGCACCAGTTTCTCGGCAACGGCCACAGCGCTGGTCTTCGGAATCGCCAGCACTGCAATGTCAATGGCATTTTCCCGGATAAACTGTTCCATTTCTTCTACAGGCATCACCCGAATCCCCCGGATCTGACTGCCGATCAGCTCCGGATTCTGGTCAAACATTCCGCGGAAAATAAATCCCCGCCGCTCAAAATTTATGTAATTGCCCAGGGCCCGTCCCAGGTTGCCTGCTCCGATAATGATAAAATTGTGCTGTCTGTCCAGACCCAGTATTTTACCAATCTCATGGTATAGATATTCTACATTGTATCCATAGCCCTGCTGTCCGAAACCGCCGAAATTATTCAGATCCTGCCTGATCTGCGACGCAGTCACCTTCATCAGTTCGCTCAGATCCTGAGACGATATTCTCTCAACGCCTTCATCCTT
>CAQUWW010000205.1 GCA_948896875.1 uncultured Acetatifactor sp.
CACAAGCCCCGGTGCCTTCAGCTCATTGTCACCCAGAATACAGTCAACGGTGGTCCGTATCAGCTGGGGTGAGAGCATATCCAGTCCCGTCACGCACAGTGCGGAAAAAATACTGATCACAAAATACCGGATGCTTCCGCGCAGAAGATCCAGAATCAGAGAGACCTTTGTATAGGGCAGCCGCCCTGCCTCTGGTTTTTTATTTCTCATGATGTTAACCTCCTTCTGTACGTGTTTGCTTCTTATTCTATAGTGAAGGCTTAAAAATGACAAGCACATTTTCAGATATGTGTCAATTAAACGCCGTCTTCCCGGGTTGCTGCCGCCAAAATGCTTTTCCCCCATCCTTGCCATTGCCGCAGTGCAGTGCTATAATAGCTGCGCAGGAGCAATTCTGCAAAAACATGCGAAAGAGATTTAAAATGCCATGCCGTCTTTTCTATATTATTTCATTGGCTTTATGGATTCTGTAATAGGTCATCTTATGTTCGTATCCTATTTGCTGGCCGTGACAGACGAACAGGCCATATGGAACAGGCTGAAAAAACTGCCTCCCCTGCTCTTATCCCCGCTTATTGCAATCTTACTTTCCCTTTGGCTGAGCACTGTCACGAAGCTTGGAATACTCCAATACTTCATCACCACTATTGCCATTCTTGCCATGTGTTCCCTATGGGTGATGCGAACATGGCGGTGGGATTTCCGGCGGGCCTTCTGCGCCGTATGCATGGCCGGTATTCTTCAGGTAGCCACCACCGCTATTTCTCAGATTTTTTTCCTGATGTTCCCGTCCGGTCTGCAGCTGGACATGGCCGCCATGGCTGCCGCCCTGTTCCTTTCCATAGCCGCCGCAGCTTTGTTGAAGCGGTTTCATTTCGGTGCCTGGTTCCGATTGCTGTTGGAAGATCAGTCCAACCTACACCGGACGGCCGCACTTATCTTCGCCCTCGAAATGTCCATGGAAATCTTTCTTGTTCTGCAAAACGGCGTCCAGAGGCAATACCTTGCGGCATATTACAGCTTAGTTGTTGTGCTGGTGCTGCTGATCGTCGGACTGGTAGTCTATCTGGCCCATCGGTTTGATGACAGCCGTACCCTTCAGGCTCAGCGGGACATCATCGCCCAGCAGCAGCTTTATGAACAGAGCCTGGAGGATATCCGCAAGGAGATACGCTCTTTCCGGCATGATTACAAAAACCTCCTGGCAGGTCTGGCCCTGCAGATGAAGGAAGGAACGCAGGATGCATTGTGCTCCACATTGGAGGAGCTTGATGCGGACTTTGACCGGCATCTGGGAGAAAAAATCCAGTTATCCAATCAAATCGGCAATCTGTGCGTTCCCCAGATCCGCAGTCTTTTGCTTGCCAAGATCACCGATATGCGGAAAAAGGGTGTGGAATGCCGCCTGGAGGTGCCCTACCCCGTGGAGACTGTAAATATAAACGTATGGGATTTTGTCCGTTGCCTGGGAATACTGACAGACAATGCAGCAGAGGCCGCACTCGACACACCACAGCCCTGGGTGGAAATCATTCTTCTCGCCCTGGACGGAAGGTTGTCTGTGCGGATATCCAATCCTTATGCGAATAATATTGACCCGAAAAAGATATGGGAAAACGGCTGGTCAACCAAAGGTCCCGGACGGGGCCTTGGCTTAGCCGGCTATCAGCGCATTTTGGAGAGCTATCCCAACGTGTGCGTCTCTACCAGTTGGGAGAACAGTGTTTTCGTGCAGGAACTGACGCTGGAGGGCAGACTATGATCGGAATATATCTTTGTGATGACGAGGACGCTGTCCGCCGCCAGATTCAGACCTCTTTAGAGCAGAAAATTCTCGCCGAAAACTATGACATGAAGATTATGTGCAGCGCCGCCGGAGCACAGGAGCTGCTCGATACCGTAAAAGACGGCAGCCGGGGAATCTACTTTCTGGACGTGAATCTGAAGGACCGGGAATGGGACGGCTTCCGGCTGGGACAGGAGCTGCGGCGGCGGGACCCTCACGGAATACTGATATACATCACCAGCTATGAAGATCTGGCCTGGCGCACATTTCAATATCACCTGGAGGCGTTTGATTACATTGTAAAGGAACCGTCGCAGGCCGGGCCGGCGGCGGCACGATGCCTGGCGGAGATTCATATACGTCTCCTGGAGGAACGCCGCGATCCGGCTGAGACATTCACGGTACGCACAGGGGAGATGGTACGTCATATCCCTCTGTGCGACATTCTCTTTTTTGAAACCGCATCCGTTCCCCATCATGTCCTGCTCCATACCTCCAATAGCCGGATGGATTTTCTGGGCAGCCTGGGCGAACTGGAAGCGCAGCTGGGAGAGCGCTTTATCCGCACACACCGGTCATATCTGGTAGCGGCTGATAAAATCGAGGCTGTTGACTATAAGCACAACAGACTGTGGGCCGGCGGCCATGAATGCCTGCTCTCCCGGGCCGGGAAGTCACAGCTGCGCAAAACAGTGAAAGCGCCCCCTCATCGTTCCATTTAGGAAGTCCTGATGTTTGTTCAGGAAATCCAGCCCCTCCGTCCGGGTTTTTATGATATGTTTGTATTGGCAGACGACAGGATGAGAAAGGAGCGTGATCACATGGCAAAGGATCGTTTTGTGGAAGTCTATTCACAAGGCCTCACTAATGTGGAAAAAATTATCGTAGATAAAGAAACAGGAGTGAATTACCTTCTGGCCGCATCCACCCTGACAGCAGGCTGTGGAATGAGCGTTTTGGTTGATCAAAACGGGAAACCGATTGTCACTCCCATTAATTAAAGAAAACGGAGAGTTCTCACACTCTCCGTTCTTTTCTATCCTTCCCCCCTGCAGTCCGCCACCGCCGTACTCACAAACGTCGCCGCAATGGCCGGTGCGTGTTTTTAGTAATATATATTGTCAAACCTTAAATTACATTTCAAATTTTTCTATTCTACACTGATGCTTTTTACTTCTCTTATCATAGTTAATCCCAATAAGCAAAATATTCCCTTTATACTCTTTCAGCGCAGATATATACTTTTTATTTTTAATCTGGCTTATCGCTCCTTGTGCAGTTTTATCC
>CAQUWW010000206.1 GCA_948896875.1 uncultured Acetatifactor sp.
ATAGACGAAAAGGTTAGAATGGAGTTGAAATTCATTTTAAAAGAGGCTATAATATAAAGGATTTTTTTATAGAATCTGGAGGGCGAAATGGATAATCAGAAATTTGAATGGCATGAGAGATACAGCATCGGGGTAGAAGCTATAGATAGGGAACATAGGAAATTGTTCAATATTATGAATAAACTGTCTAATTATAGCGACAATGATCAGAAAAGCCGCTGGGCTTACCAGGAAGGAATTAAGTTTTTCAAGGGGCATGCCATGAAGCATTTCGCAGAGGAAGAAATGTATATGGCCTCTATCGGTTACGAGGGATATGAGACCCACAGACGTCTTCATGATATCTTTCGGAAGAAGACGCTTCCGGAGATTGAGAAGGAGCTGGAGGCCACTTTCTATTCGCCTGAGGCGGTGCAACATTTCCTGGGCGTGTGTGCTGGATGGCTGATCGGGCATACCATGATAGAGGATAGAGCGATTCTGGGCAATGTCTCCAGCAGGTGGACGGATCTTCTTCCTGAGGAAGAACAGGCGGCTATGAAGAAGACAATTACCCAGATGCTGAAAGAACTGTTCCAGCTGGATGCGAAAGTAATCAGCGAAAGCTACAGCGGGGAGAAGTTTGGAGAGGGCTTCTACTATCGTCTGTGCTATGATTCCGGGAAATCCGAGAAGCTGGAGTTTCTGATGGTGTTCGATGAGAAATTGCTGATAAATACGGTAGGCAGTATCGTGGACAGCGGATCAGATAAAGTAAATGTCATGATGATGAATGCCACCAGATACATAGCGAGACAGTTTGTAGAGCGTATTATGGCACACTTGCCGTCCGCGGGAAAATACGAGCTGAAGGAAGAAAATCTTCTGTCCTATAAACAGTTCGAGCGGGTATTTGAGATGCAGAATCCGCAGAGTAGTCTGCTTTTTGACACGGGGAAGGGATATTTTGCCTATTGCATGCTGGCTCCCCATCTGCTGGAGGAGACACAGCCGGCTTCCACTATTCAGGCAGGCAATGCCATGGCAGAGATTCAGAAATATCTGGAGGAACATGCGGAAGAAGAGAAGGCGACAAAGAAAAAGGTACTGGTGGTAGACGATTCCGCTGTGATACTGCAGGCCATGAAAGAGCTGTTGGAAAAGGATTACGAGATTATGACGGCAAAATCCGGTGTGGCTGCAATTCGAAGTATGACTTTGGACAAACCGGATCTGGTTTTGCTGGATTATGAGATGCCGGTCTGCGACGGCAAACAGGTGCTGGAAATGATCCGGGCGGAAGAGGCCTTTTTGGACATTCCGGTGGTATTCCTGACCGGCACAGTGGACAAGGAACGTCTTAAGAAACTATTGCCGCTGAAACCGGCGGGTTATCTGCTGAAAACCACGCAGCCTCAGGAAATCAGGGAATTTATCGGCGAGGTTTTCCGGAAGAGAGCGGGTCGTTGACGCTCAGGAAGCCTGGAATATGGCAGTAAAGCTTTCAGCTTATATGGGAAGCCTGGAAAGAAGTGAGGAAAGAAGGGAATGTGACAGATTTTCCTGTTGGAGAATCAGAAGGTCAGATTCCCTTTGCTTTTTCCTGATATTGCCCGGGGGTCATTCCCGTTTTGGCTTTAAACTGCCTGTAAAAATGGATTTCATTGTTATAACCGCACTGTTCCGCAATCTGTGACAGCTTCAAATCGGTATTCTGAATCAGATCTTTGGCATAGTCAATTCGAATATGAATCAGATCCGCCTTGAAGGAAATTCCGAATAATTCTTTATATAAATATTGAAAATAGGAGGGGCTGATACCCAGTTCCCCAGCCGTTTCCCGGGGCGTGAGACTTTTATATGGCTGTGACTGCATGGAAAGCCTTATATTCTGCAGCTTGGATATATAGGGATTGCAGGGCATTGGAATCTCTTTTTTCTGCAGAGTCTGGGCCAGATTGTTGAGTAACACACCCATCAATAAGTGGATATTTGTCGCCCGGAAGTCCAGGGAGGCATAATTGTGTTCCCACATTATCTGCTGGATAAATAGCGTAAACCTGACAGCGCTGTCAATGGGAATGGGACGGTGAAACAGGAGAGATGTATTTTCAGGGAAATGGGGATCATCACAATCGAAATGCAGCCAGTCATCCGTATATTCCCCATTGATGGAACGATACTGGTAGGGGACATGGGGACGTATCAGCATTGCACAGTTACTTTCTGTCTTTACTTCTTCCATTCCGATCCGGAACAGTGCGGGACATTTGACAATCAGCAGAAGATAGTGCGCCAGCCCATTTGGCCTGGACATGGTAAAATCCTTCGGATGTCTGGAATTGTATCCTCCTGATGAAATACTATACATGAAAGGCCTCCTTATTTTGACAATTCCGGCTATATATGCCCGTAAAATATTATGAATCAGGATAAGGGAAAAGACAAGAGAAAAGAGCATATTTCGTAAAATATCCGGTTGTGCTTGATGAGCCGACGTCCGCCATTGATCCCATTGAAGAAACATATTGGCTGACCGTATTCTTGTAATGGATGCCGGTGAGGTTGTGGATATGGGAACCCATGAAGAGCTAATCGCCCGTTCCGGCCGGTATGCAGAAATGTGGGATGCGTAGGCACAGTGGTATGAGCGGGAATAGGGGGGAGTTGTACGGGATGCCTGAAAAGCGGTAACAGGGCAGAGCGATGAATTTTTGCGAAAAGTGTGCAAAAGGTTAGTAAATAGTAGGATTGGACATTGTGCGGGGCCTGGGGGATAGGGTATAATATTCGTGTTTAGTTCACAAGAGGCGCGGACTCCTGCAAGGACCTTCAAGGTCCTGAGGACTAAGTCAAGGCTACTATAATGGCCAACA
>CAQUWW010000207.1 GCA_948896875.1 uncultured Acetatifactor sp.
CGCATCCTTCCAGTCGTTTGTGATAAAATTATACATATGCACCGGATCCCAGATCAGGAAAGCCAGAAAGCTCACCGTATACTGATGATAGGGAATGGTTTCAATGACCACCTCTCCCGTGGCTTCGTCGTATTCCCATTGATCCGTGGGAACCGGCTCTCCGGTGGTCCTGTCCATCACTTCCCACCACCTCTTGGGGGAATCCAGCGTATTCACCTTAAGCTGCTCCCGGTGGAAGCCCTTCATCAGTTCAATGCGCAGACTCTTTCCTCTGGCGGTAACCCTGTCACTGATCAGGTACTCCTGCTGTATCTCCTCCGGATGGCTCTCCGCCCACTCGTTATCCTTCCGGGTTGTGTAATAGGTCGCATATATTTTGGCACCGGACTGCAAAAGAGCCTCCGGCATGGCGGTCCCGTCACAATCCCGCAGCGCATCCGCCCCCAGCAGTTCCTGCAGACGCATGGTCTCCTCCACCATGTCCACATCCGTGGGCAGTGTCAGTCTGCCCTTCTTCTCCATATTCATCATCCTGCCTCCGTCCTCTCCGGGAACCGTTCGGCCGAACTGCTCCCTCTTATTCTATCACCTGAATCTGCGATTGTACAGATAAAGTAGAAATAATATTCCCGTCAGCCCCACAAGCATCACCAGCAGACCTGCCGGGCCAATATTGCGTTGTCCCACGGCGATCAGTGCAATACATACCAGAAAAATCACTGTATATAAAATTCGACTCATCCATTTCATTGTTTGTCCTCCTAATAAAGTCGCTGCAGCCCATTCGGCCCCCTGCCTTTTATCCCTTCAGGCCTCCCAGGCTCATGCCCTGGGTCAGCTTCTTCTGCACCATAATGTACAGTATCAGAGTGGGCAGCATGACAATTACAAGGCCCGCATACAGCTGTCCGTAATTGGCCGCCGCCTTCTGCGCCTGCATCAGCTGCATCAGACCCACGGGAAGTGTCTTCGCATCCTTTGTCAGCAGTGTCATGGAAATGATATATTCATTCCAGAAAGACAGGAAATTGAATAGAATCACAGTGATGATACTGGGCAGCGCCATAGGCATCATCACCCGGACCATGGTCCGGAAGTAACCGCTTCCATCCACATAAGCCGCTTCTTCATAGTCCCTCGGTATTGTGGCAAAAAAGCCCGAGAGCAGATAAATGGTAAACGGCAGCGCGGTGGACGCATAGACCAGCGCCACAACAAACAGATTGTTCAGGAAAAAGCTTCCCATCCCCGCTTTCTTCAAGAATTTATCGGCATCCACAAACATCAGGAAGATAGGCACCACGATATAGTTGACATTGATGAAAAGTCCCCCCATAAACATAGTGTTGATGAGCCTGCTTCCCCTGAACCGGTATCTGGCCAGCACATAGGCCGCCGGCAATGCCACTACCAACAACAGTATCAGCGCCAGCGCCGTCACAAGCACAGAATTTAAAAAATATTCACCCATTTTTGCCTTCTGAAAGGCATCCACAAAGTTCTGGAAGTAAAAGCCCTTTGGCATGGTCCACGGATTCCCGTAAAATTCGGAGTTCTCCTTGATGGACGCCAGGAATACCCAGCCTACCGGCACCACAATGCTGACAGCCAGAGTCAGCAGGGCCACATAGATAAAAAGCCTGTATAGCGTTTCCAAACTCATTTCCTTTTTCTTTTTCATTTATATGCACCCCCTGCCCTAATACTCCAGAATCTCTCTCTTTGTGACAAAATTCACAACCGCCGACAGCCCGAAAGAAAACAGGAACACCACCACGCCGATGGCCATACCATATCCATAAGAAGAATTCGTATATGCCTGCTTGTACATATAGCTTAAGAATACTTCCGTGGAACCGTCCGGACCTCCGCTGGTCAGGGATTTGACGAAGAGGAAGCTCAAATTGATGGAGCTGATAACGAAGAAGGTCAACGTGGTCCTCACATTCACCCAGATTAGCGGCAGTGTGATGGAGAAGAACTGTCTGATTCTTCCGGCGCCTTCCAGACTGGCCGATTCGTACAGGCTCTCCGGCACAGCCGCCATACTTGCCATATACATGACCATATAGTAGCCGATGGCCTGCCAGATCATGGCGATCACCAGACTGTA